>DATCJV010000022.1:0-5508 GCA_036562625.1 Bacillota bacterium
CACTCGGTTAACAGCCGAGTGCTCTACCATTGAGCTATCGAGGAATACAAAAAATATAATAACATAATCTCGGAAAGATGTCAATAGCTCGACTCCGGATTCTTACTCTCAAATCAATACTGGCAAGGAGGCTGACCAGTATCAACTGCGAACAGCAGCAACCCTATTTCCTAAAAAAATAAGAAGATTCCCGTAAAACACGAGAACCTTCTCTGCGAGAATAAAATCTCCTTATTATTGTCTTCCAAACCACCCGGCTTTTATTGAGCGTCCACTTTAGCCATGTGGCAGATGAGGTCAACCACTTTGTTGGAGTAACCCCACTCATTGTCATACCAAGCCACTAATTTGACGAAGTTGTCATTCAAAGCGATCCCGGCTTTGGCGTCAAAGATGGAGGTGCGGGGGTCGTGAATGAAATCGGAGGAGACCACATCATCTTCAGTATACCCCAAGATCCCCTTCATTTCGTTCTCGGACGCCTTCTTCACCGCAGCCTTAATCTGATCATAGGTAGCAGGTTTTTCCAAGCGGCAGGTCAGGTCAACCACGGAAACGTCAATGGTGGGTACGCGGAAGGCCATGCCGGTCAGTTTTCCATTGAGCTCGGGAATGACTTTGCCCACAGCCTTGGCGGCGCCGGTGGAAGAAGGAATGATATTGTAAGCGGCAGCCCGGCCACCTCTCCAGTCTTTCTTCGAGGGTCCGTCCACAGTCTTCTGGGTGGCGGTGGTAGAATGCACGGTGGTCATTAACCCTTCAACAATCCCGAAATTATCATGAATAACTTTGGCTAACGGAGCAAGGCAGTTGGTGGTGCAAGAGGCGTTGGAGACTACCTTCATGTCTTTGGTGTATTTATCATGGTTTACTCCCATGACGAACATGGGCGCGTCTTTAGACGGGGCGCTGATCACAACTTTTTTGGCGCCACCTTTGAAGTGGGCGGAGGCTTTTTCGGTCACGGTAAAGACTCCGGTTGATTCTACTATGTACTCGGCGCCACAGGAACTCCAGGGAATCTCAGCCGGATCCATACAGCCAAAGACACTGATCCGCTTTCCGTTCACAACGAGTTTATCTCCCTCAACCCCGACCTCGCCTTGGAATTTGCCATGAACACTATCATATTTCAGCATATAGGTCATATACTCAAGGTCAATAAAAGGATCATTAATTCCCACAATTTCCACTTCGGGATTGTCCTGCGCGGCTCGGAAAACCAGGCGCCCAATGCGACCAAATCCATTGATTCCAACCTTAATAGACACAGTATCTTCCTCCTTCATATAAATAATATTTTCCAACAAGGATCAGGAGATTTGTCCTGAATCATGACAAATTCCAATCCCCTCCATAATTTTATATTAAATTGAATTTTTTTCAACATGATATACACAGTGTTAAGGAAAATTCAACAAAAATTAATACATGCCTCAGGAGGCGTCAGATTATTCCTGCTGCTTCTGGCGATCCTTGTCTCTAATCTCTACTCTCCGGATTTTCCCGCTGATCGTTTTGGGCAATTCCGGCACAAACTCGATGATCCGTGGATATTTATACGGAGCGGTCACCCTCTTTACATGCTCCTGTAGTTCCACGACCAACTGCTGGCAAGGGGTGTAATCAGCGGTTAAAACAACGGAGGCTTTCACCACCTGACCCCGGATGGGATCGGGAACTGCGGTCACCGCGCACTCCAACACCGCCGGATGCTCGATGAGGGCGCTTTCCACTTCAAAGGGGCCGATCCGATAACCGGAGCTTTTGATCACGTCATCGGTCCGCCCAACAAACCAATAGTATCCGTCCTCATCCCGCCAGGCTGTATCCCCGGTATGGTAAATACCGTCATGCCAGACTTCGTTGGTTTTTTCTTCATCCCGGTAGTATCCGCCAAACAGTCCCACCGGTGTTCGGCGATCCGTCCTGATCACAATCTCACCGGTCTCTCCAACCTCACAAGAGTTGCCGTTTTCGTCAATGATGTCAATATCATATCCGGGAGCGGGTTTTCCCATGGAACCAGGCTTCGGCTCCATCCAGGGGAAGGTGGCGATGGCGACCGTCATCTCGGTTTGCCCGTAAGCCTCCCGCAATTGTAACCCGGTCTGCTTCAAAAACTGGGCATACACTTCAGGATTTAAGGGTTCTCCCGCGATTACACAGTATTCCAGTTTCTTCAGATCGTACTTGCTAAAATCTTCCCGGATCAAAAACCGGTAGATTGTAGGCGGAGCGCAAAAGGTAGTCACTCCGTAATCGGCAATTACCTGCAAAAGGTCTTTAGGGACAAACTTGTCATAATCATAGACAAAAACGGCACTTCCGGCCAGCCATTGCCCATAGATCTTTCCCCAGACCGCTTTAGCCCATCCCGTATCCGCCACTGTCAGGTGCAAGCCGCCTGGTTTGACGTTCTGCCAGAACTTGGCGGTGACAATGTGCCCCAAAGGATAGGTAAAGTTGTGTCTGACCATTTTGGGATAGGCCGTGGTGCCGGAGGTAAAATAGAGCAAAGAAATATCGTCGTTGGTGGTCCCCTCTGCGCCGGTAGGCCGGGCAAATGTATCGGCGGCGTTTTTCATCCTCGCTTCCAGGCTCAGCCAACCTTCACGTTCACCCGTAATCATTAGTTTCCACTGCAAAGAGGGGGCTTCTTTCTCCGCCGCCTCAATGTGTTGGAGAACTTCCGGCTCTGCTACGGAAATAACCATTTTGATGTCAGCCGCGTTAATCCGGTAAACGAGATCTTTGGCGGTCAGGAGATGGGTGGCCGGCACGGCGATGGCGCCGATTTTATGCAAAGCCAGCAAGGAAAACCAAAACTCATAACGCCTCTTCAAGATGAGCAGCACTGGGTCGCCCTTTTTTAACCCCAAAGCTTTCAGGTAGTTCGCCACCTGATTACTGTAGCGTTTCATATCACCAAAGGTAAAATCTCTATGGTTACCATGGGCGTCACACCAGACCATAGCCAACCGCTCCGGCTCAGTGGCGGCAATCTCATCCACCACATCAAAGGCGTAGTTGAAATTCTCAGGAATCTTGATCTCAAAATTCTCCACAAAATCCTCATAAGAAGTAAACTCACGATAATTACAAAACCTGTCAAGCAACATTTTATTACCTCGCTCTCCGCAGATCAGAAGATGAATTCTCGTCCTGTTCAAGGAAGCATTCCATTCGTACAGTGTCTGATTCGGCTGATTAGTTTATTTATTCCCGCGCGCGAAGGTAGCTTCGTTCATCAGAGGATAACCGCTAAAAAGCGCGCAGTTTTACCGTTCAGGGCTTTCATGCCATGAGGAGCGGCGGAATCAAAGTAAATGGCGTCACCCTCAGATAAAATCTTCTCTTTACCGTTGATGATAATCAAGAGGTCCCCTTCGAGCACATAGTTGAACTCCTGGCCTGGGTGGCTGTTAAAATGAACAGGTGTCCCCTCCGGCTTCGGCTCCACGGTTACTAAAAAAGGTTCCGCCTTCTTCCGGACGAAGTTATAAGCCAGGCTCTGATACTTGTAGTCCTGTCTTCTTTCGACGGAAACCCCCTTGCCCTTTCTGGTCACGGCGTAAGTACGCAAGCGTGGTTCTTCTCCTGTGATTAACGTGGAAAATTCAACCTGAAATCTTCCGGCAATCTTAAATAAAATACTCACCGGCATATCGGAGACGCCTGCTTCATACTCTCTGTAGAGCTCTACCGGAATCCCCAGTTCATGGGCTATGGTTTCCTGGGAAAGCCCGGATATCTCTCGTAACTCCCTGATCCGGTCGGCTACTTGTTTCAATTCTTCCGGCATGTGTATTCTCCTTTCCTCCATCTTTCTGATGTTTGCTCCGGCCAGTTGGCAGGGTCCCGTCCGCCCGTCCGGTACAGCGGAAAGGCTGAACCCGGGAACCGGCCTGCCTCGAGACTGTCAAAGCCAAATATAATAAATATATGTTAAGACCTGGTCAGCCTGTACACCACCCACAGCCCGAGCGCCACTCCGGCAAAGACCAGGCGCAGATAAGGGTAGAGGATGGCCAAACCGACCAGCAGTCCGAAGATTCCACCGGAAGTCTGAATAAACACCAATTCTCTTTGGACATTTCCGACCAACGCAGCTTCCAACTCCGCTTCATCGAGCTTCCGCAGTTGTCTGTGGATGATCTCTTTGATCTCCAGTTTACTCAAGACCTTCGGCAGCCAAGCGGTTAATGTTTCTTCCACACGCCGCTGCCCGTCTCCTGCCTTTTCCCGTAGCGCATATGTAAAATCAATGAAAATTTTCTCCAGCTCCGGCAGAAAGGCCGCGACTTCTTGCGGTGATGACGCCAGAATCCGGTCGAGCTCGTCGAGCACCTTCGGCCCCCAGATCCTTTTGGACCACTCAATCATCTTGCCGGAGAGAGTCTCCCCCTGCCACCTGGTGATGCGCTCCTCCAGATATGCCCGGATCCTGTGACGGGTGGCGGCTGAGCCAAGCAGGTCAGTGAGGAATCCAACGAAAACCTCCAGGCAATCCAAGCGAAAATCCGGCCGGTCGACGAGCTCCGCCAGGAGATTGCGGGTTGCACCTACGGTCTCAGCAACTATGCCTTCCTGATGCAGGTAATCACTGATGATTTGGGGAGAGATCAACCTCTTCAATATCTCGGTGGAGATTGTTTCAATTATATCCTCCCGGCGGGCAGGAATCAACCCCCACCATACCGCGTTCGGCCGGCGGGGATGGAATAACATCTTAATAGCCAGCCAATTTGTGTAATACCCGACCACCGCCGGCCCCAGCACGGCAACGAACGGTTGACTGTAGGAGCGGATCCGGGCAAAGACTTCGGGAGCGAGCACAGCCCCTAAAACCGGTTCGCCAAGTAGCCAGATGAGGATGAAAATCCCTCCGTAAAAAAGTGGGAGATTCAGCAGGTTCAAGGCAGCGGTTATTTTTAGGGACAACGCCGGATGGCGCGCTTCACCGTCGCTTCCGGAAGAATCTGTCTTCCACCCGGGCGGGTCGGACAGAGGCCGTTGTAAAGCCGCGGAGAGTGCGCTCTTCAGCTCGCTGGTGATCCACTTTCCCCATTTGTCAAGAAAATTCGTTAAAATGGAGCGAAAATCATCTCCAACTCCGGCTTTCTCCAGGATTTCGTCCATAATTTCATCGCTGCTTCCGTCTTGTTTTTTAGGCAAAGCTCCAACCTCACCATGAACATTTTCAGCCGGTCGCCGGCCAGTGGCGACTGTGCGCCCCGTTGCCTGTCACCTGCGTCGGTCTGGGGGTGGACTGTTCAAAAAGGCGTTTCTCTGCAATAAGCCCGATTACTCAGGACGTGGCAACCACCGAATCTGCTGGGCCAGGAGTTTCTCCCCTTCTTCCGCCACATCCAACCGGCCTTTAATCACCGCTACCCGGTCGTTCTCCGCCTCGGCGGCCACCTGCTCATATAAGTTGGGAAAGACCAGCACCTCCAAAGAACCGGTCGGATCCTCCAAGACAAAGGTGGCCATGGTCTTTCCGGC
>DATCJV010000023.1:0-4329 GCA_036562625.1 Bacillota bacterium
AGCGTGGTCCTTTATAACTTGGGCACCTTGTCCTTTGTCGAGCGCACCAGGGAGCTTGCCACCCTAAAGGTGCTTGGTTTTTTGCCAAAGGAAATCCGTTCCCTGTTGCAAATGCAAAACCTCTGGCTGACGGTGATCGGGATTGGGCTGGGGATTCCCCTTGGTTTCTTGCTCACGGATTATCTCTTGTCGACCATGCCGGATAATCTTGACCTCTTGACCGGGATCTCCTTAGGGTCCATATCCGTTGCGATCGCCGGCACTTTTGCCGTTTCCGCGCTGATTAATATGTTCTTGTCCAGAAAAGTGGCAGGCATCGATATGATTACCTCGCTGAAGGCGGTGGAGTAGGTATCTTTTGGTTATGGATTCAAAATAGGGTTGAATTCTACTTGCCCGCTTTAGTAAAGGGGAGGTAATACCCGTTGCAAGTATCCTGGCGCCACACGTTGCCATTGAAAAATCCGTCTCCGATTTGGCATCTATATTCAGAAATCTCGACCAACCGGTTACCATCAATGATTGTAACATGGTCTATTATATGCCAACCCACCCCCGGGGAGATAATATCCTGAAACCGGCGTGGGAGTTTGTTTATTACATAAACATTAACGGAGTAAAGAACAATGTTTTTAAGAAACGCCTGGTCATAGATGCCTGTCAAGGCGGTGTGTTAAGGGGTGGAAGATAGGTCTTGTCGATACGATGTTAAGGCCCGGAATCACTTCTCATACTTCCTTACTCATCAAGCAAACAGTAAACGGTAAATGCGCAAACCTTTTAACCTCACTTTCCCGGAAGCCATAATCCTGATACCATTGCTTAAGTACGGTATTTTCATCAATGATGCCAATCCCGACTCTTTTCCCGCCATTCTTCTTTACAAAAGCAAATACATGATCCATGATCATTCTCCCGTATCCCCTGTGCCTGAACTCCGGCAGGACGGCCAATTTCTCCATGTAATACGTATCTTCATTGGCTTTTTCCACGGCGACAAAACCAACCTGTGTGTCTTCATGGAAAACAGCGAACATTGTGATACCTTTCTCCTTCATCTTCAGTAAATTATCGAACTTGATAAATGCCGGATTGGTCGGGGCATTCGCAGCTGTGAGGTTAAACTCCTCCGCTATGGTACGGAATGATTTTCTTATCACATCTACACATTGTTCTAGCTCTGCATCGTCCTTTACCTGCTTAAAAACTAAGCTCATGATACCAATACCCCCTTGAATATTAACTCCCAACCAAAAGGATCTGCTGAAGGATTTCCTCAGCAAAATCCATCAATAATCCGTCATCCTAAAGAGTATTATCAAACTGACCGCTATAAATGCCAAGAGCAGTATCTTTTCTGGATTCATAGACAAAGCTGTTCTCCTATCCCATCTACAAAGAGGTGGAAACCGGTTTCTACGGCCATTATTATTACCCGGTCTACACTTTTACAGCTGGTCTTTCCCAGGAAGAATTCTCCGCCCTTCGCTCTGACCGGAACCCCCTTTTGGCCGCCACCGCCGGCTTAACCTACGACCGTTTTCCCGACAAAGGGTTGAGCTCTGACCTAACTTTGGAAGGCGCAATAAAAGCCCCGGGATACGACAGCTACCAGTACTTTAAGGCGGACAATACCACAATGAAAATCTTCAAGGTCACTTCCGGGTTGTATGGGGCGGCGATTTTAAAGGCGGGCGCCGGCAACGAATTGCCCAGCTTTAAGAAGTATAAAGCCGCGCAGATGCGCGGGTATACCGGGAAAGAAGAAGGGGACCTCTTTGCCTCGTTGGCGGTTGACTTGATGTTCCCCATTACCTTCGGCAAAAAGGTGGAAGTGCTCAGGGGCGTTGTCTTCCGTGGTTTGGCCGGGGCGGCCTTTCTTGAGACTGGAGGTGCCTGGAAAAAAACGTCCGGAGGGCAAAATTTCTCCGGAGATCTGAGAATAAATGCCGGGGTGGAGATCAGCCCGGTTCTCACCATCTCCGCCCTGACTGATCTTACTGTGCCAATAACCATGGGCTATGCCCATAATCTTAACGGTCATGGTGGTGAATTCTATCTGCGGTTCGATACGCCGTTAACGATTTTTGCCTCAGTCTTTTCCTATTAAAATCAAACCCGCCGGGCAATTGTGCAAAAAATGTCCACGGGTTCCCGGTTCAGCGGGCCGCGCAAGTCATTGACCTGATTTGCGGCGGCCTGCTTTTTTGTATGGTGGTCATAATTTCCCTCAGGTATCCGGTCAAAGTGCCCATTGAAAGATGTATTGCAGTTAAATGATAATCTTACACTGAACATAACTGGAATTTATTATATTAAGTCGCATATACCAAAACAATTTGAAGGGGAAGAAATATCAATCACCGATGAAGAGTTAAAAAATATGTTTCTGAATCGGGCAATAATTGTTGAAGGAGTAGAGATAAACTATGTTTATTTGTACGAATATGTAACCATAGTCGGAGTTATGAAGAACGATGGAAAAGTTTATGATTTTAGCTATAATTTAGCGGGTTTTGGCAGTATATATTTGGATGATACGCAAATTCCTCTCTTGTTCGGAGATCCAACAAAAGTAATGCCACCTTATTAATAAATATAATATGACACTAAGTTGTCAGGTTAAACCGCTATAATTACTTTGTAATAATTCACCGGTGTTCTGATTAAACCTACCGGTCCTCGCCCTAAATGTTTATCCGAATAGAACCGAGGAGGATGAGCATGAGTGAACAGTTTATTAATCTGACCATGGACAACCTGGCTCAGGAACATTTATGCTGCGCCCTGGCGGATAAGAAGCATCGGCTTGGCGTGGAAGCCAAGCGGTCCTGGCTGACGGAGCGAATCCCGGAAGGGCATATCTTTCGCAAACTTGATGCTCAAGGAAAGGTTTTTATCGAGTTTGCGCCCTTGGAGAAGGCATGGGTCCCGGTGGTTGGTGAGAAATACCTTTTTATTTATTGCTTCTGGGTGGCGGGGAGCTTCAAGAATAAAGGCTACGGGCGGGAACTTCTGACCTACTGTATCGAAGAGGCGAAGCGGCAAGGCAAATCTGGAGTTTGTGTGCTGAGTTCCAAGAAAAAGAAGCCTTATCTTTCAGATAAGAAATATCTGGAAAAGTACGGCTTTACGGTTGTCGACAGGATTGACGATTATGAGCTCCTGGCGCTCTCCTTCGACGGCAGGAAGCCTGCTTTTGCCGAGAGCGCCCGTAAGCAAGGGATCGACCGGGAAGAGTTGACGATCTATTACGGAAAACAATGCCCCTTTATCGTCAATTGTCTTGAACAAGCGCAACTCTTTTGCACGGAGAATAAAATCCCTCTTACCCTGGTTGAAGTTGATACCATGGAGAAAGCCAAAGCCGTGCCCGGTGTTTTTAACAATTGGGCAGTTTTCTACAAAGGCAAGTTCCAAACTGTCCAGTTGTTGAACGAAGGGCAGCTGAAAAAACTGGTTTGCAGGTAGTTGGAGATGCATTATAAGGAGTATAAGACAATTTTATCGCCAAGCAACAATATGAATCTCTACCGGGGCTGCACCCACGGTTGTATTTACTGTGACAGCCGGAGTAAATGTTACCAGATGAACCACGACTTTGAAGAGATTGAGGTCAAAAAGGACGCCCCCAGAATCCTTGAAGCGCAACTGCGCCGCCGCCGGAAGCCCTGTATAATCGCGACCGGGGCGATGAGCGATCCTTATCTACATTTGGAGGAAGAACTGGGACTTACCCGGCAATGCCTGGAGCTGATCGAAAGGTATGGGTTTGGCCTGGCGATTCAGACCAAATCCCCGCGGATCCTACGGGATCTGGATCTGCTCAAGCGTATTCAGACCCGGACCAAGTGCGTGGTGCAAATGACCTTGACCACCTATGACGAGGATTTGTGCCGGGTGATCGAACCGAAGGTGGCCACCACCTTTGAACGTTTTAAAGTGCTTGAGATTATGCGCGACGAAGGGATTCCGACGGTGGTTTGGATCTCGCCCATCCTGCCGTTCATCAACGATACGGAGGAAAATCTCTACGGATTACTGGATTATTGCATTCGGGCCAAGGTCCATGCGATCCTCTGTTTTGGCTTTGGGGTGACGCTGAGGGAGGGGAACCGGGAATACTTCTATCAACAACTTGATGCCCACTTTCCCGGGATGAAAGCGAGGTATATCAAGTCTTACGGAAACTCCTATGTCTGTACAAGTCCGAACAATGGACGGCTGATGGAGGTCCTCCGCTCCGTGTGCGAAAAACACCGGATCCTCTGGGGAACGGATCAGGTGTTCCGCTATTTACGGCAGTTCGAACAAAAGACGACGCAGTTG
>DATCJV010000028.1:0-2975 GCA_036562625.1 Bacillota bacterium
AGGTTCCTCTTCTCTTTTCTATAGATCTCTCCTCCGTCAAATCTACAATAATTTTACACTAACATATCATATTCTCCGCTTTTCCAAATTTAAGTTTTATTATATAATGAACTAATGGACGAAGCAGTCGCCGGCCCAGGCTAAGCTGTTGGATGAGTAATCATATAGCGGAGCCATGGCGCCAAACAGTGGCGGCGTGCGTTTTATCACCACATAACAGTTGAAGGGATGACATATAGGTTTGAAACTGGGAATAGTAGGGTTACCGAATGTCGGAAAAAGCACACTATTCAATGCCATTACCAAAGCAGGAGCGGAGAGCGCCAATTATCCCTTCTGCACCATTGATCCGAATATCGGAATTGTATCCGTGCCTGATGAGCGTCTGGAGAAATTGGCCGAAATGTACAATCCGGAGAAGATTACCTACACGACTATTGAATTTGTGGATATCGCCGGTTTGGTCAAGGGGGCCAGCCGCGGAGAAGGGCTGGGCAATAAATTTCTCGCCAATATCAGAGAGGTTGATGCCATAGTTCATGTGGTCAGGTGCTTTGAGGATGTAAACGTAGTGCACGTGGAGGGCTCAATCGGCCCGGCCAGAGACGTGGAAACCATTAATCTGGAGTTGATCTTGGCCGATTTGGAGACCATCGAGAAACGGATTGACAAGGCCAGTAGATTGTTGAAGACTCATGACGCCAAGTTGAAAGCGGAATACCAATTCGAGCTGGCGGTCTATGAGAAGATCAAGGCGGGTTTGGAAGAGAATTTGCCTGTGCGGGCCCTCGAGCTTGACCAGGAGGAACGAGCCATCGCCAAGCAGGCTTTCCTCTTAACGGAGAAACCTGTGATTTATGCGGCCAATGTGGCGGAGGATGCTTTGACCACTGGGCTCGACCAAAACCCGTTTGTACAAGAGCTGAAGGCTGTGGTAGAAGCGGAGGGCGCCGAGATGATTGTCATCTCCGCAAAGATCGAAGAAGAAATAGCGCAGTTGGAAGAAGAAGAGAAGAAGGAGTTCCTGGAGGAGTTGGGCTTAAAAGAGTCCGGCCTTGACCAGTTGATTAAGAAAAGCTACAAACTTCTGGGCCTAATCAGCTTCCTGACCGCAGGCAAACCGGAGGTGCGGGCCTGGACGATTACGAAGGGTACTAAAGCGCCGCAGGCCGCCGGCAAAATCCATTCCGATATTGAACGGGGATTCATTCGGGCGGAAATTGTCAGCTATGATGATTTGATCGCCTGTGGTTCCTATACCGCAGCCAAAGAAAAGGGTTTAGTCCGGTTGGAAGGTAAAGACTATGTAATGCAGGACGGAGACGTTACTTTATTCCGATTCAATGTTTAACTCTGAAGGGAATACGAATTGGCCCGATTTTGCTTGTTGCCCGGATGCAAAAGTAAATTCGGGTTTTTTTATTCTATTATTTCTATTTCCCGGCGAATGCGAATCGAAAAGCAAAAAACTGAGAAGTACTGAGCAATCTCTGACCAGACCGACCGGAATATTTGGTGTAAACTAGATCTAGAGTCTCCGGTGAACCGAAGGAATCCCGTTTCGTCTGGAGATGTGCTAAAGTCCATACAGAAAGAGGGGTTAGTCTATGAAGATCTTCGTAAATCATTTGGGATTCAAACCTGATGCTCAGGGAAAGTTTGCGGTGGTGCAGGGCGGCACCTCTGATCTGGAGTTTGCCATCGTTGATCTGAATGAGATGGGGTACAACGAGATCGGTCCCAACAGCCGGGAAAATGTGATTATATATAAGGGCCCGCTCCGGACAGTGGAGACTGTGTGGGGGACCTACCACTTGGCGGATTTTTCGGATTTCAAAAAGCCCGGTATTTACCTGATTACCATCGATAATAAGTATAATTCGGTTCCTTTTCAGATTAGGGAGGACGTTTACTTACGAACCTTGCGTAAAGCATATGACTATATTCACTTGCAGAGGTGCGGAGAGGAAGTTCCGGGCTACCATGGCCCTTGCCACTTGGATGACGCCATCATACGGGAAAACGGGGAATATGTAGATACTACAGGTGGTTGGCACGACGCCGGCGACCTCCGGAAGTGGATGGAACATACGATGCTTTTGGGAGTGGCCATTTGTCAGATTAAGAGAAACCTCAACCCGGCCTGGCGGGATTATGACCAAACAGAAGGAGACTTACTGAACGAGCTGAGGTGGGGAAACGCCTATTTTCTGAAGATGCAGGATGACAGCGGTCAGATTTGGCATGATGTAGCCGGCGGAGTCGATGGTGATAATAGTGACAACCATTGGACGGACAATATTCGCGGCACGGCCGATGACCGTCACATCAATACCGCATTTAACCCGGTTGTGCAGTGGGAGTTCATTTATTTGCAGGCGATGATCAGCGACCTGTTCCGGACTGTTGATCCGGAATATGCTCGCCGGACTTTGTCTGCTGCGGAGAAGACATACGGGTATATGAAAGACCGGGAGAACTTAACTACTAGCGCAGTGGCTTGGGCGGTCTTGGCGTGCGGAGAGATGTTGAAGACCACCGGCTCCAAAGAGTATGAGGACAGGCTGGAGCGAGAGCTTAAAGCCCTCCTCAGTCTACAGGAACAGGATTTTCGGTTTAATCAGGATCAAGTGCGAGGTTTCTGGTACAGCGATACTAGTAAAACGGATTTCTTCCGCGGACAACGGGACACCGGGGTTCCTTTGATTGCACTCTGTGAAGCCTTGCCCTTACTAAAGAAAGAACAGTTACGGGTAGAGTGTTTACAAGGGATTAAGCTATATTGTCATAATTATATCAGGCCGATGGTCAAGACCAACCCCTTCCATCTGATTCCTTTTGGCCTCTTCACCCGGGAGGCGACTGCAGAAAAATATCACTTATTGGCCGGGGATTTAAAATACCGCTTTTTCTCTCCCTCCCTGGTGGTGTTCAACCAGGGAACAACTTCTCATCTGCTCTCCAACGCCGTGGGT
>DATCJV010000038.1:0-5949 GCA_036562625.1 Bacillota bacterium
GCCCGGGAGCTGGGCGCGGAGCTTGTGGTGGTACACGGGGAGACCATTGCGGAACCGGTCGAACCCGGAACCAACCTGGCGGCCGTCTCTACCCCGGAGGTGGATATTTTGGCCCACCCGGGGCTGCTCACGGAGAAAGAAGCAAAGCTTGCTCGGGAGAATGGTGTTTATTTAGAGCTCTCTTCCAGGAAGGGGCACTCCTTGACCAACGGGCATGTGGCGAAGCTTGCGGCTCGCTGCGGAGCGCCCCTCTTGATCAACTCGGATACCCATGAACCGGCGGATTTGCATACCACGGAGTATCTCCGGAAGGTGGCGGAAGGCGCCGGGTTAACCACAGACGAAATCTTGCGGGCAAGCAGAGAGAATCCTCAGGTATTGCTGAAAAAGATCCGTCCGTAGCTTGTCAGGCCTGGGAAGCCGTTATGTAATGGGGGGAATTCCATGAAAAAGAGATTGGTTTCATACGGAGTTATTTTTATTTTTGCCTTGGTTTTGTTGTTATTACCCGCCTACAGCCTAGGAGAGGAAGTAGAGGAAACCTGGCCGGAGATGGAGTTCGATGAGGAGTTTGAGTGGGTGGACGAAGTAGCGGATTACCGGCAGGAAACGGAAAGCTTCCATACAGAATTGGTCCGGGGGGTCATCCTCAAGGTGATTGAGGAGAAGGAAGAGGCTGATCCGTTTACCAACGAGACAATACGTAATCAGACTTTACACGTGCGGATAACTTCCGGCGATTTTAAAGGGAAAGAACTTGAAGCTTATAATCACGGGGTCAGTAATCCGGCTTTTCAAATCAACGTTACCAAAGGCAGCCGGGTGATTCTGGCCTTAGAGATGGAAAACGGCCAAATTGTCCAGGCCTATATCGCCGATTATCTCAGGGAGCCGCAGATTTATACTTTGGCCGCGTTCTTCGTCATCCTGTTGTTGGCGATTGGGTGGCGAAAAGGGGCCAAAGCTCTCTGTTCACTCCTTATTACTCTGGTTTTAGTCTGGTGGGTCTTGATTCCCGGATTATTAAAAGGTTATAACCCGGTGATCTATACGGTGGCTGTGGCTACGGTGGCCACAGCGGTAACCATGTTTACAGTAGCCGGGTTCGGCTGGAAGAGTATTGCCGCTTCCTTGGGAACCATAGCCGGTGTGGGGGTGGCCGGCGCTTTGGCCTTGCTTATGGGTAAGGCCGCGCACTTGACGGGTTTCGGCAATCAAGAGGCTGTGATGCTTCTATATCTCCCGCATGATGTGCAACTTGATATTCAGGGACTGCTCTTTGCCGGAATTATCATCGGCGCGCTGGGCGCGGTGATGGATATTGGGATGTCGATCGCGTCCGCAGTGGAGGAGGTAAAAGCGGCCAACCCGGAGCTGGGTGTGGAGTCTCTGATTAAATCCGGGCTGAATGTGGGAAGAGACATCATCGGCACCATGTCAAATACCTTGATTCTGGCCTATACGGGAAGTTCCGTGTCCTTATTACTAATCCTCATGGCTTATGAAGAATCGTTCTTGAAAATGATTAACCTGGATATGATCGCCTCTGAGATCGTGCGGGCTTTATCCGGCAGTATCGGCATGGTTTTAGCAGTACCGATTACTGCGGTGATCGCCGGTTTCCTATATGGCTATGGCGCCAAAAAACCAAAAGAGGCTGCTTAAATAGAGCCTCTTTTTTTTTTTCGTCCCGGCTTAATTGCTCTCCTGGCCTTGCTGCCGGTTTCTTCTTCTTTTCTTATTTATATCCCAAGGCAGCAATGTCTTCCAGCGGACTTGGGTCAGCAGTTCTTGCAGGGTCCCGGTAATCTCTTGATACAGTTCCCAGCGGGCATGCTTCAGCCTTTGACTGATGGCGGCTTGGGTGACTCCCAGGGACGCGGCGATCTCCACCTGGGTTAATCCTTTTTTCGCCAATTTAATGGCTTCGCGGTGCGCCTCGCTCCAGTTGTTTCTCAGGTTGCTTTCTATGTAAAACAAGGTATTAACCATCTTCGTTAAAAAGGGTGACGGTAAACGCACGGCCACATCCCGCTCGCCGGCGCTGGCGGCCTTTAATGCCCGGTTGACGATCCTAAGCAGCGGGCCGTCCACGTCAACGGTTTCGTAATCGAGGTTTTTAGCCAGGGTGCCGATGCCCAGCGCGTATCTGGGACAGGCCGTGTACAACTCCAAATCGACATACTGAATAAGCTCAGTAAACCTCCAGGCGTCCTGGATCTGCAAAAAACCCGTGATCTCCGTGGATCTGAGCCGAAACGGGTTGACCAGGGAGCTTTTGAATGCTTGATTCAGCTCTTCGATGAAGTCAGACAACTGTGTTGCTTGGAGGGCGGCGGATAAGAGCTCAGCCTTTTTTAGCTGGATTTTTACTCCGGCATAAAGTGTTGGGGGCATTTTATCCTCCTCGACCATTCATTTCCCGCGTCCGCTACAGACAAGCGGACGCGTTTGGCGGTCTACTTTGATCTATATATTTCGCATTATCTTGTAATAATCCTTCATTATAAGGAGACACTCTAATGTTTTTTTAGGCTTTTGGAATTTTTTTTTGCCTGACTTTCTCCCAGTTCTTCCCCGGTCTTGGCGTCTATAAAAGTTCAATCTGTAAACGCGCTGTTCTATATGCTATAATGACTAAAATCTTGGATATAATGGTATAACTGTGTGAGCTATCCGCAGGGAACAGGTCATTACCGGCAATACGCAGTATTTTAAGGAGGAGAATCATGGTCGAGAAGGGCAAATACGGTTATTTTGATGAAGAAAAAAGGGAGTATGTTGTGACTGAACCGCAGACCCCCACACCATGGATTAACTATCTCGGAGACGGGGAATATGGAGGAATAGTCTCCAACACCGGAGGCGGTTACAGTTTTGACAGTGACCCCAGGTATAAACGGGTTCTCAGGTATCGTTATAATTCAATTCCCGAGGATCAACCCGGGAGATACATATATATCCGCGACGATGAAACCGGCGAGGTCTGGTCCGCCACTTGGCAACCGGTGAAAGCCGGATATGACGAGTATAAATGCTGTCACGGTCTTGGTTATACGGTTATTTCCCAGCTACACTCTGGGATCAAGAGTGAAGTAACTTACTTTGTCCCGACCGGTAAAAAAATGGAGTTTTGGTGGCTGAAATTGAAGAATAACAGTACGCGTCCACGTAAACTGAGTATCTTTTCTTATGCGGAGTTCTGTTTCTTTGACGCTGTTAAGGACCAGCAGAACGTGGACTGGGTACAACAAATCCAACAAGGTGATTATGAGGACGGCTTCATTTTTTGGAATGCTTTCATGAAAACCTGGGACTATATTTTCTTCACCGCCAATCAGCCGGCCCATTCCTTTGATACCAGCAGAGAGCGGTTTATCGGTCGTTATCGTGACCTTAGTCTGCCTTTAGCCGTGGAAAACGGAGAGTGCAGTAATAGCCTGGCCAGGCGCGGAAACGGCGTAGGCGCGCTCTGTCATAAATTCATGCTTCCACCCAATGGTGAAGAGGAAGTTGTGTATGCCCTGGGCGTTACACCGGAGAAGGAACAGTGCAAAGCGGAGGTGAAGTCTCTCTGCCGGCCCGAGGTGGTGCGGGATTTATTTGCTGATTTGCATAATTACTGGGAACGTTTTTTAGCCTCATTTCAGGTGGAAACAGCGGAACCTGCGGTCAACCTGTTGCTGAATACCTGGAATCCTTATCAGTGTAAGACTACGTTTAACTGGTCCAGATTTGTTTCTCTGTACCAATTGGGGATCAGCAGGGGAATGGGGTTGCGGGACAGCGCCCAGGACGTCCTGGGCGTGGTGCATGCCGTACCCGGCCAAGCCCGGGAGTTATTGGTTAAGTTGCTGAAATGTCAATTCGTGGACGGCCACGCGTACCATCTCTTTTATCCGTTGACCGGCGAGGGGGGCTTAGGTGAAGCGGAGGGTGGCAAGTATAACTGGTATTCCGACGACCACCTCTGGCTGATTGAAGCTACTGTAGCGTATCTGAAGGAAACAGGGGATTTTGCCTTCCTGGACTCAAAAGTACCCTTTGCCGAGGAGGGAGAAACCGGAACAGTCTGGGAGCATCTGCAAAAGGCAGTGGAATTCACCGCCAAGCACCTTGGCGAACACGGGCTTCCTTTAAGCGGGTTTGCCGATTGGAACGACACCCTGAACCTGGATAAAGGGGTTGGCCGTGCTGAATCGGTCTGGACCGGTATGCTTTACTGCCGGGTTCTGAACCTCATGGTTGAACTCTCCAACTTCCTGGGGAAAGAAGCGGAGTCCGTCAAGTACTCCAAGTTGTATGCGGAGATGAAGACAGCCCTTAATACTCATGCCTGGGACGGTCAGTGGTATCTGCGGGCTTTTGACGATTGGGGGGAAAAAGTAGGTTCCAAAACCCTAAGCGAGGGCCAGATTTATTTGAACACCCAAACCTGGGCGGTGATCTCCGGGATTGCCGATGAGGAGAGGGCGCAGACCGCCATTGATAAAGCCAATGAGCTTTTGGGGACGAAATACGGGTTTGTCCTGGTTTATCCGGCCTATAAAGCTCACGATCCCCGTAGAGGAGGTATTACTACCTATCCCCCCGGGGCTAAAGAGAACGGCGGTATATTCGTGCATACCAATCCCTGGCTGATTATGGCCGAATTATTGCTGGGGCGAAAGAATGAAGCTTATGAACATTATCTACGGATCGTTCCCATCTTCAAGAATGACTTGGCCGATCTGCATGAAGTGGAGCCGTACGTTTACTGTCAGAATATTTTAGGCAAGGAACATCCCCAGTTTGGCTTGGGCAGGAACTCCTGGCTGACCGGGACCGCTTCCTGGGCATATGTAGTGGCCACCCAGTATCTGCTGGGTATTCGCCCGGATTATGATGGGTTGATTCTTGATCCGCGTGTTCCCGACCACTGGGATCGCTTTAAGGTACACAGAGTATTCCGGGGGAAAGAATTGGAGATCACCTATAACCGGGCGGGTGATGGGGAACGTGGCATCTACGTGAATGGTGAATTCATCGGTGATCTGCGTAAGATTCCTTTGAGCCGCTTGGAGAAGAGTGATCGCCTCTCCGTAGAGGTGAGATTCTAATTCACACCACGGATACGGGTTTTTGCCCATGTTTTCACCTGTAGCGCGCCTGTATTCGCTGGCGTAAACAGCCTGTTGGCCAGAGAAGCCGACAGGCTGTTTTGGTGTGTGCACCCGGCATAGGCGTGAACTAATCGATGAAAGCTTGTAATCCGCCCTGGTAGTGGGAGAGGCCTCGCTGAAGACCAAGGGTGTCTACTGCGGGGTGGAAGCTGAAAACCATACATGCTGATGATTTGTAGGTAAAAATAAGGTTAAATCCGCCTGCCAAGGCGGGTTTTACAAAGGAGTCTCCGGTTTTGTTGCGAAAATTCATAATGATAGATTGCTGGAGAGGTTGTGGATGATGGGAAAGGATTATGGTGAATTAGCACTGAAGCTGCACAGGGAGCGCCAGGGAAAGATCGCCATTACCTCCAAGGTAGAGGTGAAGACCAGCGCTGACCTGAGTGTTGCCTATACCCCGGGGGTGGCGCAACCTTGTTTAAAGATTGCCGAGGATCCTCAGGCTATATACGAGTATACCAACAAAGGAAATTTTGTGGCTGTCGTCTCCAACGGCACAGCTGTTCTCGGCCTGGGAAATATTGGCGGAGCGGCCTCCCTGCCGGTGATGGAAGGTAAATGTGTGCTCTTTAAAGAGTTCGGCGGGGTAGACGCTTTCCCCATATGCCTGCGGACCCGTGATCCGGAAGAGGTCATTCAGGTGGTGAAGAACATTTCGCCGACCTTCGGCGGGATTAACCTGGAGGACATCAAGGCGCCGGAGTGCTTCTACATTGAAAAGCGGCTGAAGGAAGTGACCGATATTCCCGTCTTTCATGATGATCAACACGGTACGGCTGTAGTT
>DATCJV010000056.1:0-11631 GCA_036562625.1 Bacillota bacterium
CTCCCACCCCTGCCAAAAAGGTCGGCGCCGACGCTCCTCCGATCAGCTTCGGGGCGATAAAAATCTGCAGTTTATCAACGATCCCGGCCTGGACAGCAGCGGAATTCAAGGTCCCCCCTCCCTCCAGGAGAATGGAGGTAATTCCGTCCGCCGCCAGCCGAAGCGCCAATGCGGAAAGGTCCACCCGCCCGTCAACGGATGGTATCATTAAAATTCTGGCGCCGGTTTGCCGGAGACGTTCAATCTTCTCACTGGGCGCCTCTTCTGTCACAGCAATCAAAGTCGGCGCCGTGTCCTGGTTCTGCAAGACCTTGGCGTGAAGTGGCGTCCGCCCCTTACTGTCGACCACTATGCGTACAGGCTGAAAAACATCTTCCCCTCCGGTCGATGTCTCCTTGAATTCTATGGGCTTGACCTTTCCGTAGGCAATAGGGCCTCCTTGCTGATACGCCGGGGTTCTCCATCGGCAGGTTAAATTCGGATCATCCTTCAAGACAGTGCCCACACCCACCATCACTCCGGCCGCCCAGGAACGCAGACGGTGCACATATCTCCTGGCGGCGATTCCCGTAATCCATCTGCTGTCACCGGTATGTGCGGCGATTTTCCCGTCCAGACTGACGGCGGCCTTTAGGGTAATAAACGGGCGGCCACTGGTGATATATTTGATAAAAGCCTCATTCATTCTCCGGGCTTCCTCTGCAAATAGACCACACTCCACCCGCACCCCCGCCTCAGCTAGAATCTTCAGTCCATCCCCGCCAACCCGCGGATTAGGATCAGGCATCGCAGCCACCACCCGGGTGACACCGGCTTTGATCAACGCCGCCGTGCAAGGAGGAGTCCGGCCATGATGACAGCAAGGCTCCAGAGTAACATAGAGTGTGCTTCCCCTGGCCGCTTCCCCTGCGGCGGCCAGGGCGACGGCTTCGGCGTGATCCCCCCCGGCGACAGCATGATAACCAGCGCCCACAATCTTTCCCTCCCGGACAAGAACCGCTCCCACCGCCGGGTTGGGAAAGGTCCGTCCCAACCCTTTCCGGGCCAAGCAAAGAGCCTGTCTCATCATTTTTCGATCAAACTCGCTGAATTGGTTTTTGGGCCGCACCATTACCCCCTCCATTACAAACGAACATTCACGCAAAGAGCGCAAATCAATCATTTGCCACAAACCCGTTTCCGTACAGAAGCCTTTATTGATTAGGCGAAAAGACCCTGATCCTTCGGGAGCCGGGCGGATCCGCCAGCGGGACGGATAAACAAAAACCCCGAGGCAATAAACCTCGGGGCTGAAACAGACAGCGCGCAGAAAGCTGGTTAAGAAAAATCCAGACTGCTTTACCTTCTCCCATCCAGACTATACTGTCGGCTCCGGAATCGCACCGGATCAGCCACATGGCTCGCGGGCTTCGCTCCATTAAGCGTTACCGCCGGTCAGGAATTTCACCCTGCCCCGAAGGTATTGATATATTATTCAATTGCCTGCAAATATATTACAATTAATAGAAAATATAGCACAAACAGCCGCGGTTTGCAAGAACATCTTTGAGAGCAAGGTCTCTTCTTCCTTTTTGTATTGAATTTTATCCTCCCGGAAATCTCCGGTTCCCTCTTAATTATATTATTCTTGAATGCTATCTAGCCTCATCACTAAAAATCAAAAGCATGAAGGTGAAAATCAGACCATATTTGTCCTAACGCTTAAAAATGCCTTAATTTCTCTTTAAATGGCTGGACAAATTAGATATATGTCTTATTATATTATTGTATTGTCAGGATTAATATCGCAGGGAAGATGTAGTGAACCGGGAAATCAGGCGGTCAACAAGAGAGGGCGGGTGAAACAATGACCAAGCTCCTATGGGCCAAATACAAAGAATCTGTATCATCTGTATTCCCTATCGTCGTCATTGTGGCGCTGTTAAATTTTACAATTACCCCAATGCCGTTTTATAGTATATTTCTCTTTCTGTTTAGCGCTTTGGGATTGACGATTGGGATCACCCTGTTTAATCTTGGGGTAGACATCTCCCTGATGCCCATCGGAGAATATATCGGATCCTCGCTGGTAAAGAGCAAAAACCTACTGCTGATTGTCTTACTGACTTTGGTCATCGGCGCTATTATCAGCATAGCCGAACCGGATTTACTGGTTTTAGCCGGACAGATCAACGGGATTCCCGATTCAGTCATTATTCTTACAGTCTCGGTAGGTGTAGGTATTGCGCTAGTCGGGGCCTTTCTCCGCATCCTGTTTCAGATTCCGCTCTCCCGGATCCTGACCGGCTGCTATTTGTCGGCCTTTGCCTTATCGGGTTTCACCGGTAAGTCCTTTCTGTCCATTGCTTATGAATCCGGGGCTGTGACTACAGGCCCAATTATGGTGCCGTTCATCATGGCCCTCGGGCTTGGTTTGGCTGCGGTACGGGGCGACAAGACCACAGAGGAAGACAGCTTCGGTTTGATCTCCTTCTGCTTGGCCGGGCCGATTCTTGCCATGTTGATTTTGGGTTTATTCTTTCAACCCAGTGGCGGAAGCGCGCTCGCCGTTCCACACCTGCTTTCTCTGGCCCATGTCTTCCGCCTCTATCTTGCCAATCTCCCCGAATATTTTAAGCAAGTGGCTATTGCCCTTTCCCCAATGATCCTGCTGTTTGTCGCCTTTCAACTAAGCGTCCTACATCTCAGAAGAAAAAAACTGCTCAAAATCTTGATTGGCACGATCTATACTTTCCTGGGACTGGTTCTCTTTCTAACCAGTGCCAATGTGGGTTTTATGCCAGCCGGGTATCTGTTGGGATCCTTATTAATAGAGCATGCGCCTTCTTGGGTTTTAGTTCTGGTCGGAACGATTGCCGGATATTTCGTCGTAGCAGCGGAACCTGCGGTTTTTGTCCTAAAAGAACAGGTTGAAGAGATAACGGAGGGAGCTATTCCCGCTCGAACCATGGGAATCAGTCTTTCCATCGGCGTAGCCTTCTCCGTCGGCTTGTCCATGCTACGGATCATCACCGGGATTTCCTTGCTCTATTTGATAATTCCCGGATACACGCTTGCTCTGATCTTGGCGTACTTTGTGCCGCCTCTCTTTACCTCGATTGCTTTTGACTCCGGCGCTGTGGCGTCCGGGCCCTTAGCCGCAACTTTCTTACTTCCCTTTGCCATTGGCGCTTGTGAAACCATGGGTGGCAATATCTTCACGGACGCCTTCGGCATTGTGGCCTTGGTGGCGATGACCCCGGTCCTTACCATTCAGAGTTTTGGGTTAATCTACAGACTAAAAACGAAGAAAGCCGAGAAAGAAAGCATTATTCCTGTTGCCGAAGATTCGATCATTTTATATGATAAAAAGGAAGATCAAACTGCACAATCCTAGACCGCATAATGAAGAACAGACAATTTCAACAGTTCAGCTTCGCTGTGAAAAGATCTGCCTGTAGATAAAGGAAACGGAGGGGTCTACATGGAAGAGAAAGCAGAAACCCGCTTAGAAGCATTGATTGTGATCGTCGATGCCAGTCTGGATAGTGTCATAAAAGATTTATATAAACAAAATAAGTTGCCTGTTTATTTACTATGTCACGGTTATGGTTCGGCCGAATCGGAAATCTATGATCTGCTTGGCTTCGGCAGTCCAAAAAAAGTAGTCGTCCTGGGTATCCTAAACAGCGCCCTGACACACCGGATCTTAACTCAGTTGAGTGAGAAGGTTAAGTTTGAGCAACCAGGAACCGGGATCGCTTTCACCATTTCGCTGAATGGTGTCAGCAGTTCCCTCTGGAAACTTTGCCAACAGAATAATGAACATGTACTTACGGAAAGGGAGGATCCGGCCATGGAATTAAAAGTAACTTATGATTTAATCATAACGATTGTGAATAGAGGCCATTCCGACCTGGTGATGGCAGCCGCAAAAAAGGCCGGCGCTACAGGTGGAACGCTCCTGCATGGCCTAGGATTGGGCTCGAAAGAAGCGGAAAAATTCCTGGGTATTACCATCCAACCAGAGAAAGATGTAATCCTGGTTCTTGCCCCCCAAGAGAAGAAGCAGGCTATTATGGAGACGATCACCCATGAAGTCGGGTTGAATACAAGCGGTAGGGGAATCTGCTTCTCTCTCCCGGTTAACGCGGCCTTAGGCTTGAAACCCCAGGCCTAGTAGGATATAGTGAATCTCGCTGATAAGCTTGTAAAAATGATTCTAGACAACTATCGATCATTTTCAGATAACAAGAGAGAGCTCTTGGTGGAAGTGCCTAGTTCGCTCAGATCACCAATACTTTCCACAGCGATCCAAACATAGTCCTTAACTCGTTCTACATCCCCATCCCATCATAATCTCTAACCTGGTTAAATACCCCGCCATTCTTGGTTTCTCTACCATGTCTCGGGATCTACCGGCGCTCCCGGCAAGAACTTCTCAAACGCCGGCTCCATCCTCGTTTACTGGCAAACAACGGATCAAGACTAGTAATTCATCACCAAAACCTCGTTAATCTTCCCTCTACCGGAGGCTTTGGAGTTGATTGGACGGTTGGCTGTGACTGTAACGATCTTGTAATCTTGATATAAGTCGTAAATGAACTCTGTAGCGGAATTACTCAGTAAAACAAAGCATCCTCTTTTGTCCAACTCCGCAAAGACCTGCCGCAACCTTCTCTGCTCATCCCTGCCAAAGCCGTTCAGGGCATACCCGGTGAAGGACGAAGTATCGGAGACCGGATCATAGGGCGGATCAAAGTAGACAAAGTCTCCTTTCCGGGCTTTACTGACCGCCTCTGCAAAATCGGTATTTAAAATCTCCACTTCATTCTCATTCAGATAGCGGCTTACCGACTTCAGCCCCTGGGTGTCAAGGATTTTTGGATTCTTGTACCGGCCGAAAGGCACATTAAAATGTCCGGCGCTATTTACCCTAAATAACCCGTTATAACAAGTCTTATTTAAAAATATAATCCGTGAGGCCCTTTGCACCGCAGAAAGGCTTTTAAACTCCGGCTTACGGTCCAGATCTCTGACCTCATAATAATAACCGGCCTCATTCTTATGCTGAGCCAGGTCTCGCATTAACTCTTCCGGCGCCTCCTTGAGCACACGGTAACAATTGATCAATTCTGTATTTATGTCATTAATCACAGCTTTGGCGGGCTGTAAAGCAAAAAGCACCGCTCCCGCCCCCACAAAAGGCTCATGGTAAACTGAGTATTGCCGGGGAACATAACTCTTTATGGCTGGTAAAAGTTGTCTCTTGCCTCCAGCCCATTTTAAAAAGGGTTGCAAGGACAGTTTTTTCTCCATTCGCACACCTCAAGCTGAGTCACGCATCCACTGTATACACGTGATTAATTCCAGAGCTGACTCACGTTATCGTCCGACACAAACATATTTTCGCTCTTTTCTCGGCTTTCTCCTTCACAGTTCTTCTCTCCCACCATTTTACCATTCTATCTCTGGCCTTGCTTAACAAAGATCGCCGCTATTTTCCCCGGGGTTAACTACTCTTTCCCGGACGGCTCTCTCGGTAAACCAGTCACCGTCAAATTCCATGCTGGGCCCTTTGTAAACTATGAAAATTCCTCTTTTAATAAATTTTCGTGAGAGGTTTTCTTCTAACTATGTTGAATATTATAACTATTATCTAATGTAATTTAGTAATGGGTTATTGTTTCGTTTAAAATTTTAAAATTTTCGAGGTGGAACAAGGATGTTAAATAATAATAAACTCCGTTCAGGTCGTCCGTTTCTTTTTAGAAAATATACACCGCCGATTTTCGTTCAAATCCTGATCATTATTCTGTTTATGCTATTATCCCTCACCATTCTCGGCATCAATATACTCAAAATTATTAACACCATGAAAGTAACGACCAACCAGGAGATGGCTAAGAATAATAATCTGCTCGAGAATGTAAACAACTCCAGAAAAAGACTTGCCGGCCTCGAATCCCTTTATGCCTTAGCGTTAATTGGCGAAGGTAACATGCCTAGTGAAAACACTCTACAAGGCGCCATTGACATGTTGGATATTTTAAAAACCGCTGATCAAGAAAGAATCACTCCACTCGTAAACAAACTAGAATCATTTAAACGCTATCTAAGAATAAATCCCAGCAAAGAAGGGTTGACTAGGTTACGCTCAATATCTATGGAAGCCAGCGCCGTTTTGGATCGCATTCAACGGAAAACCGGTGAATCATCGAATTTGCTAATCATCAATAATAAGCGTTATTCCATCCGCGCTAAAAATCTAATTATTGCAATCTTAATCATCAGCGCTGTCATCTCCACTTTTTTAGGCTTCTTAATAGCCGTTTCCATTTCCAAATCTTTAAGAATGATTGGTTTATCCACCAAAGCTTTGGCTTCGGGAGATCTGACCCAGAAAGTACAGGTCTCTGGCTGTCCTGAAATTCAGGCCGTATCGGTCGAATTAAATAATGCCATTAATGAACTGAAGAATATGGTATCGGTGATTAACAAACAAACCAAAGAGATTAATCAGACAAGCCACACACTACATATAACTTCAGCCCAAACAAAATCCTCCGCCGCACAGGTAGCGATCGCCATGGAGGAACTGGCCAAATCCACCGTGGAACAAGCCAGCCAGGTTGAGCGTGCCATCAAGACCGTCCAGAACCTCGTAAACTTGGTAGAACGGGTAAACAATGAGATCCAACATATCTCCCAATCCTCCCAACAGATGGCTGAAACGGCCCAGCTGGGCTATAAATCCACCGAAACCATTAACAACACCTTCTTAAACCTGCATGCCTCAACGAAAGAGGCAGCGGAGGTAATCTCTGATCTAAGCACGGCTTCTGCTAAAATCGCCGAAACGATCTCCATGATTGACAACATCGCTGAACAAACTACTCTGCTCGCGCTTAATGCCTCTATTGAGGCGGCGCGCGCCGGGGAACACGGAAGGAGTTTTGCCGTAGTGGCCAGTAAAACCAGAAAGTTGGCCACTCAATCCAAGGAGGCCGTAGGTTTAATCTCCGAACTAATCACCGAAATGGACGAGAAAACAAAGAATGTGGTTTCAATGATGCAATCAGAGGTAGGACGCATTGAATCTGGTAAAGATATGGTATTTGCCGCAAGTAATAATTTCCAAGAGATCATTAAGGCCGTAATGGCGAATATCTCTCAAATTAACGACGTGGCCAAACTGGCCACGGAAATGAACGAAAAAAATTCAGACACCATCGAGGCGGTCAATTCTATTGCCGCCATCATTCAGGAAAATATGTCCTGTACTGAAGAGATTTCCGCATCTTCCGAAGAACAAAGCGCTTCCATGACTCAAGTAGCGGGCATGGCGGACGATTTAAATAAAATCGCAGAACAACTTAGTCACTCTGTGAAGATCTTCCGGTTAGGAGAATAGAGCGGGTAAATTAATCCAGCCAATACACTGGGTTAACTGTATTCCCGTTTACCTTAATCCTAAAATCAAGATGAGGGCCGGTGGAGACCCCGGTGTTTCCGGAGTAAGCAATAACTTGTCCTTTAACCACTCTCTCCCCGGCTTTCACCAATAGCCGTGAATTATGTCCATACCAGGTAGTAACCTGATGACCATGATCCAGGATCACTCCCAAGCCAAAGCTCCCCATGTTTTCCGCTTTGAGCACTTTACCGGAGGCCGCCGCCCTGATTTCGGTACCGGTAGGGACGGCAATATCAATCCCCCCGTGGAATTGACGGCGTTTATAGATCGGATGCTCCCGCCAACCGTATGGGGAACTAATTCGCCCTCGCACCGGCCAACTGAGACCCTCTTTTATTAAGCGCGCGCCGGTGACCGGGATCAATAGACTCTGTCCGACCTGCAACCTTGCTGGATCCGGTAGATTGTTCACCGCCTGCAGCGCCGCAACAGTTATGTCAAACTTTCTGGCAATCGCATAACTGCTATCCCCCGGTTGCACCTTATATATAAACCATGTTGGGTTTCCCCGGCCGGCGTCCGTCCAAGTCCGGCTCCGTCCGGTGACGCTCTTCTGGCGCTCCCTCCCACTGAGTGGTGGTGGAATGACCAACTTTTGCCCGATATAAATCCTCTCGCCCCTAAGGTTATTTGCCGCCTTAATCTCCGCCACCGTTGTGCCATAAACTACAGACAACTTAGATAAAGAATCCCCCCTGCGCACTAGATGCACCTCTTCTATACCGGCCGCCCGGATGGCTTTCATGGTCTGTGGACCTAAAACACCGTCCACAGGGATTCCGTTTTTCTCTTGAAAATGCCGCACAGCTTTTTCCGTTTCGGTTCCGAAGTTTCCGTCTATTTTAAGTATATAACCCAAGGAACTCAAGGTACGCTGTATCTCCGCCACATCCGGTCCTTTCATCGAACGCGCCAGGATCCGCCCTTCATATGCCTGGAGCGCTAAAGCGAAAAAAAGACTGAGCCACAGATAAATACCGATCAACAATATACTTCTTTTTACCATAATAGGTTAATATACCCCGGCCACTAAAATTATAATCAGATACTTGTGGGGAAATCCGCCTTGTCTCCAAGAATAACCGTTTTTTAGGGATTTTATGATTGAAGTATGTGATGAAGACGGCGATTACCTCGGAAAGGTATACGAGGGGGGATCTCCTCTCTGGAGAAGAACTAGGCAGGTATTCAATTTTACCCGCAGGCCGCAGAAGTAAAACCTACTCACAGCGGGGCGTATAATGACGCGACAGCCATTTGGCCAACCCATCCAAGCCCGGAAAGAGGATACGTTCGGTAATGTTAGCCTGGTCAAGCTTATCCCGGATCTCCCATTTCAATTCGTGGGGGATGATGATTCGCCTGTACAACTCGGGATAATGATAAAGCCATTCATCGAGGCTCCCGGTGGCGGTAGACATCACAGAAAAGAAAGCAAATTGGTTAACTATTCGCGCATTAATTGACGGCGGTTCAAAGAAGATCACCAGATCATGATGGGCGCCGTGGAAGGCGTCGAAATCCTGTAAAGTGGGAACCGCCTCCTCAATCATTTCCACGGTAAAGGCATTGGCTCCGACCCGCTCCATGACCTCCTTCAACGGCTCGGGTAACAGCTTGTTTACGCGGACGTAATCAACCTGCCAGATGATCCCGTCCCGGTCAAAGGTGGAGGGATCGTCCGTGGCAAAATGCAAGGCGACAAAGGGTGAGTATGTCCAGTCCAGCAGGCGGGTAGGCAACCCGTGATGTTGCGCCAAAGTCATCACCCGCCAGTCGGATGAGACCATGCTGAGATCGGCAAATTGACCGTACTTTTTGAAGTTCCGTAGCATATGATATTCCAACTGCGGATTATTTCGACAGATCCGGTAAAAACTATTCTGCAACCGGTAATTCTTATCCGGTAAGCCGCGAAAAGCATAATCACTGCGGAATCTGCCCAGTTCCGGTTTCCAGGCGTTGTCATATAACCGCTCACACAGCTCGCTCCAGCTATGCACAACCACTTCATTTCCGCTCATTTCCACTGCCCTCCCAAACCATTAAGGCCTCTTTTTTTTACTACCACAACCCTTTTATTTTTCTGTCTCTCTGAACTCATCACTGATTGATACATCTTTGCTACCTTCAGTAGGACTACTATTCACCCCTAGGCAAGCTCCGAATACAATTCCCATTTCTCTATATCTTCCGGCAAACCAGTAATTTAAGCTCAACTTCCGTCTCCAGTGCCACGGGGTCTCTTAATTTCCTGCTTACCTCCATAGTTAGATGTCGAATATATGGAGTCATCCTGACCAGATTACTAATATCCTCTCCGCTGGGCAAGAGTATATTAGTAATGGTTTGACACAGACCGAACACTGAAAGAGGGTTCTGATGAGGTTTTTCTCGGCCATTCCACACATCCCATCCCTTTTATACCTTTTCAAGCACCGCCGAGTCTGGGACAGGCACATAATTGTGATCAACCATGATTACCGGATAATAAGTAGGGTTGATCCGTTGAATTTTCTCTGTAACCAGCGCGACCAGTTCTGTATCGCTCCACTGAATACCGCAAGGTACGGCAATATCAAAGATTAAATTGGAGTGGCTGACTCCCCAGACCACCCGAAAATCATGTATACTTAAGTCCGAGGATATTTCGCGTACCAACTCCTCCACGACCGCCCTTAACTCATTGGTTCGTTCATCGTCCGTAACGATGGGATCTAGATGAATGACTAAGTGAATACCGTCATTTTCCAAAAAGTCCCGCTCAATATCGTCGATGAGATCGTGGCTGACCATGATGTCCTGATCTGCGGAGACCTCACAATGAACAGAAGCAAAATGGCGGCCCGGGCCGTAACTATGTACCGCCAAATCGTGTAAGCCAAGGATATTCTCGTAACTGAGGATTTTTTTATAGATCCTTTCCACCAGTTCGTTGGTGGGCGCCAGGCCTAACAAGGGGCTGATGGTCTCATTGACCAGGTTAATTCCAGACACCAAGATGAAAAGGGCCACCGCCGCTCCCATGTGTCCATCCAAATTATAACCGCTGATCCTGGAGATAATAATGGCCGCCAGTACGGCGGTGGTGGCCAGAGCATCATTTCTACTGTCCATAGCCGTAGCTGCCAAGGTAGCGGAGTTAATCAGTCCGGCGATCCTTCGGTAAAAGAGGCATTGCCAAAGCTTGAGCAAGATCGATACGGTCAGCGCCAAAATTGTCACCAGCTTGAGCTCTGTATCCTGCGGGCGTAGAATCTTCCCAACTGAACTCCGGAACAGTTCGAATCCGATAAACAAAATAAAAAAAGACACAATCAGACCGGTAACATACTCCATCCGGGCATGACCGTAAGGATGTTGAGCGTCTGCAGGTTTTCCCGATAACTTGAAGCCCAGCAAGGTGATGAGGGAAGAGGCGGAATCCGACAGATTATTTACAGCATCCGCCGTAATGGCAATACTGCCGGAGAGCATCCCGATGAGTATTTTTAAGAGAAACAGGAACAGGTTAGAGGCGGTACCGATGATACCCGCGAATTTACCGTAGCGTTCCCGTCCCTGAACGCTGACAGTATCTTCATAATCCTTGACGAACATTCTAATTAAAAAGCCGGTCATCTCTTCACCTCATCATTCAAGACTGAGATCAACCCCTCGTGGCCAGAAAATTTGCTGCCAGCACCAGATCTCTGATAAAAATAGGGGCAAACAGGCGCAGCTAACCCGCGCCATAAATACCGGCTCAACCAGGTAGTATGGGCATTACCCTTCCAATCCCTTCCCTGTCTCACCGGTAACCTCTTTTTCCAAAGAGTCCTCAAGTAACACAGGTTCTCTGTGCATCCGTAAATGGCGCCATAGATATATGCCTGCCAAGCCAAACACGGCCATGATACCGAGGGCGCACGGAAGTAAATACTTCAAAGCAAGAGGCTGGGACATCGCGCCCCCGAATAAAATAAAAGGGATCATCCCGGGAGTATAGCCCAATAACGTGCCTACGATAAACGGAAAGAATTTTATGCCGGTTGTGCCTATAAACATATTGGTGACCTCAATCGGCGGCCCCGGGATCATTCTAATAATAAAGCAACTGAAGATACTGTTGTTATTGCCAAAATCCAAAAGTTTCCTCCCGCGTTCGCTGTGGCTAAGCAAGGTTTGCACCCGTT
>DATCJV010000061.1:0-12355 GCA_036562625.1 Bacillota bacterium
ATCATAATAATATTCCACTTTTCGGCAACGGTAGTAACCTAACGAGAATGGCTTTGAAAGGTTTAAATAAACAAAACGCTGTCTAACTGAATGTTCTCTATGTGAGGTTCAAAAAATCTACAGTGTCTTGACACGATCGCCGGCTATAATTGCGTATGCTTTGCACGAGAAAATATGATATGATAGGAAGAAAAAAACATGGTTTTAATCTGGAGGAATACTGATGAAGTTATCAAGCTTGTGCTACCTCAGAAAAGACAATCAAACATTGATGCTGCACCGGACAAAAAAACACCGGGACATTCATGCCGGTAAATGGGTAGGGCTCGGCGGCAAGGTGGAAAAAGGTGAATCACCGGAAGAGGCGGCCATTAGAGAGGTGAAGGAGGAGAGCAATTTACAGATACACAGCTTGCGGCTGGTTGGCATCTTAACCGAGCCTGATTTCAAGGATAATGAAGATTGGTATGTCTTTGTCTTTGTTTCAGATGACTTTTCCGGAGATTTGCACGAATGCAGCGAAGGCGAGTTGAAATGGGTAAACAATTCGGAATTAGACAGCTTGAGCTTATGGGATGGAGACAGATTACTTTTCAAATGGATCGACGAAGGCAAGTTTTTTACGGCCAAATTTATATATAAAGATGGTGTCTTATTAAAAAGTAGCGTGTTGTTTCATTGATAATAATTTATGGGCGGTATTTTTCCAGAGTATGCTTTGCCCATTGGCTATTGGGGTAAATAACTAAAGCCGCTTGCAAATACCTCTCTGCGGTCTCGTATTCCTTTTTCTTTCCATAAGCCTCACCCAGCCAGATGTTGGCAGAGAATCGTTCAAACTCATCCTCGCTTGCCAAGGCTTTCGTAAACATGGTGATGGCCTTATCTACGCTCCCTCCCGAGATGGCAGGGGCATAAAGATAGTAGGTGCCCAGAGAAATATAAGCCAGGTAATTCTGCGCATCCAAATCCACCGCCTTTTGCAACAGCTTTACTGCTTTTGAAGCCTTCCCCATCGCATACAAGATACCGTTGTAATTCATTAGGCGTAGATATGTATCCGCCAGTAACCTATATACCTCGCTGATCTCGTCCGTACATTTAAGAGCTTTCTCCGCCCACTCACCGCTCTCCGTGAACTTGGCGGCGGCTTCCCGTTTATCCCCGTGCACTTCGGCGATTTCAGCCCGTAAAAAGCAGGCCATGCCTTGCCAGTAAAATTTCTCTGCGCCATCCGGCAGTTTTTCGAAAGCTGCTTCTGCTGCCTCAATCTGCCCATTGATCGCTTCCCATGTTCCTGCAGAATTGTAATGCATCGTCCGCGCCCGCAGATAAGCCTCACGACCCTTGACCAGTTCAGCAGCGCTTCGGTCGTCTTGCCCATAAACGCTCAAGTTCGTAATGGCCATTGAGACAATCACCACAAATAACCATAAAAACTTATTTTCCCTTGCCTTTCTTCTAAACAATCCGCCTAACCTCCTCTTCATTCCCATATAAGCTGGAACGGAAGTTCAAACTTTCTTCGATTTCTACAGAGACAAATCGATAAACTGCAAGAACACCAAGTCTTCCTAAAAAAGGCAGCTATTGTCATAACCATTAATTTAAGGATATTCTATATTTTCTGGTATAAGCTGTCAAGTGAATTAAGTAAGTTAAATTCCACTTTTCCGTCAAAACTATCTCAGGAGTAATTCCGGCCTCATTCTTTGCTCCCCGGCTCCGGCTAACCCAGACAACGGGCGACGCCGGCCCACTGACCAAGGGAGAGGGCCTCTCCGGCCCGGGCAACCATAGGCCGTCGCCTTCAATCGGACCAGGGAGAAAGTTTGTCCGGGGACTTCTCAACTACCCAGAGAAGGTCCCTCTCCCCTTTCTGGTCCCCTGTCCGGGTCCGAGCAAAAAACGCCATAAAACTAAGTCATTAGTTTTACGGCGCTCCGTCAGTATATCGCGAAAATATTGGTTTGGCTTGCCAGGCCGCGGCTGCACTGACCTGCGCTCTTACTTTGTTTGCGGTCCACAGCTTAACTGTGTAAAGCACGTCGCAGAGTGTAGCCGGAGCGACCGGCGGCGCCACCCAAGCGGTCCGCAGCCGACCGGGATACAGCCGGCGAAGGAGACGGCCGCCGAGGTTTGGTTATTTTCCGGAAGCAATCCTCTCCGCCACCGCGTCGCCCACTTGGGCCGTAGTGGCCTCCCCGCCGATGTCGCTGGTCATAATCTTGTCAATCTCCAGCACTTTGGTGATCGCTTGTTCTATACAGTCGGCCGCTTTGATTGCGGTATCGTCATTGTGGCGTCTGCCCAGCCAGTCCAGCATCATGCTGCCGGAGAGGATGGTGGCCAGCGGATTGGCGACGCCTTTTCCGGCAATAGTGGGGGCGCTGCCGTGTGACGGCTGGAATAAACCATGCTCGTCCCCGACATCCCCGGAAGGCGCCATCCCCATGCTCCCGACTGTGCCCGCCCCGAGATCGGAGATGATATCGCCAAACATATTCTCGGCGACCACTACATCATAAAACTCCGGACGCTGAACCTGCCAGAGGGTCATCGCATCTATGTAGGCGTAATCCTTCTCAATCTCCGGGTAATTTTGGGCCACGTCATCATAGACCTTGCGGAAGAAAGCATACGAACGAAGGACGTTACTCTTGTCCACACAAGTGACTCTTGATTTACCGTCCGCCGGCGCCCCTTTTCTCCTTTTGGCCAGCTCAAAAGCGTACTTGACTATCTTCTCCGTTCCCTTTCTGGTAATAATAATCGTGTCGGTAGAGATCTCGTCCCGCAAGTTTGTCCCCGCGCCTCTGGAAGCATAAAGCCCCTCCACATTCTCCCGGAGGATCACATAATCGATGGAGCCCGGTTTTCTGTCTTTCAATGGATGGTTAACCCCGGGGTATAGTTTGATCGGCCGCACCCCGGCATATAAATCCAACCCAAACCTGAGCTTGAAAATAATCTCTCCCGCCACCTCGGTGCCGTCCGGCAGTCTGATCCCGGGCAGGCCCATCGCTCCGAAGTAGATGGCGTCCGCCTTTGCACACTGCTCATATACTTCATCCGGAATGGCCACTCCTGTCCGGGCATATAAACCGGCGCTGGCCTCATATTCGGTAAAATCCAGCTTGAGTCCAGGGAACTTCTCTTCAACAGCCTTCAGAACCTTGATTCCTTCGGTCACAATCTCTTTACCTATTCCATCTCCGGGAAGCACTGCAATGTTGTAACGTGCCATTTCTGTTCCTCCTTAGTTTAGATCAGATTTTGATGAAAGTCTTTGCAAAAATGATGCTGGAACGAAAGCGTGTGCTACCTCTCCGAGCCTCCCCATTTCTCCGCGTACTCTATTGCTCCCCGCTTCGCCGATAAAACATGAGTCCTGGCCGCTTCCTCCGCCGCCTCCGCATCTCTTTCTCTCAGGGCTTTCATTAAGGCCTGGTGTTCGGCGAACATCCTCTCGGCATGTTCTTTTACGAAAGTAAAGGCGGCATTGGAGCGTCTGGTGCGGCCCCACAGATCCATCAAGATTTTATAGAGCCATCTGTTCTGGGAGAATTTATAAAGATTCTGATGAAACTCGTGGTTAATCTGAGGAATTCTTCTGTAGTCTTTCTCCTCTGTCGCCTCGGCCATCTGTTGATAAAGCCCTTCTAATATTTGTAATTCGCTGTCACTCATTTTTTCTGCCGCCAATCTGGTGGCAAAGGGCTCCAGGACTGAACGGACGGCATAGATCTCTTCCACATCGCGCGGGCTGTACACAGTGACGACAGCGCCTTTATGGGGCGCGACCTCCACCAACCCCTCAGCAGCCAGTTTCTGGATTGCTTCGCGAATCGGGATCTTGCTGACTCCATATTCTTTGCTCAGCCGGTCCACAACCACTTTACTCCCGGGGAGCAAAACTCCATAGTAAATATCGTTACGCAGCTGTTCATAGACGAGACGGCTTAAAGATTTGTACTCTTTAATCTTTCCTTCCATCCAATACTCCTCCGTGACCTTAGTAAACAATTCCAATATTTTATTATACATTATACGGTATAACTTTTCTATGAGATGAATCTGCTCTGCCTGAGATCTGATATGCCAAAGTACAGATCAATTACGGAGGCAATTAAGTGGATGTTCGGTGGTTCACTGTTCAGAGACTCTAAGCGGTAAATACATCTCCATCATAGATTCAGCCAAGAATCTGGATTGTTGGCGCGGAAAAGATTAACGCCCCGCTTTCGCTCCTTAATCGCCTTTCCCGTACCGGCCGGAGTTACACAGATTCAGGCTTTTTCTCCTCTGGCCAGCCGGACATGGGATTCTGCCATCTCGTAGGCGGCAGCCTGGGAACAGGCGGTATTCAGATCCAAGGCGGTGACGGTCGCAGCCGCGATCTCCGCCAGTCTTAACACACTTTTGTTATCATCAATATTACTGCCATAACCGTCACAACCGATCAGTCTCAGAGCTTTTCTTGCGGTTCGGGGGATGTGAGTCTCCCCTGTGATGTACTCCCCAACCTTGAAATTCTTGACCAGCTTCCCCACTTCGCACACTTCACCAAAGAACTCATGCCCCATAATCAAGGGAAGGGGTAAATTGGAGGAAGCGACCAGCGGTGACCATTCTATGACATCAAGATCAGATTTGCACAAAGCGGTAGCTTTGACTTTAACCAGGAGATCGTTTGGTCCGGGAACGGGAACCGGCATTTCTTGCAAAACGGCCCCCGGTCCGGGTCTGGTTTTTACTAATGCTTTCATGAGTAGCCTCCTCCCAACGACCGGTGGTTTTCAACCGAATTCAGCACTTGATTGAATCAGGCGAGTCCGAAGAGCCTGGGCAAGAAGAGGACGAAGTCCGGCCAGTACGTGGTAATCAACAAGCAGATCAACAACGGCACATAGAACGGGATCACGGCTTTGGCCACCCGCATCACGGGCATCTTCGCCACCGCGCTGACCGCATACAAGCAGACACCCACCGGCGGCGTAATCAATCCAATCATCAGGTTCAAAACGATAATTATTCCTAAATGAATCGGGTCTATCCCCATCATCAGAGCGACCGGCAGTACAATCGGCGTACACATGACGATTACAGGCGAGGAGGCCATGAAGCAGCCGAGCAACAGTAAGATCAGGTTAAGCAAGAGCAGGAACAAACCGGGGGTCGGCGCGATCGTTGCGATCCATTGCGACATTCGCATCGGTACCTGCTCCAGGGTTAAAATCCACCCGATTAAAGCGGTGACACCAATAATGAACAGAGTATCCCCTGCTGTCTTCAGGGTGTCCAGTAAAACCCCTGGAAGATCTCGGAGCTTCAGTTCTTTGTTGACAAATCCAAGGATCAGCGCATACAAGCTGCCCACCACCCCGGCTTCCGTGGCGGTAAAGACGCCGGCGAGAATCCCGCCCAACATTAACAGGGGCGCCATTAAAGCCGGCAAGGCTTCGATGAGAGCTTTAAAGAACTGTCGCATCGTCCCCCGAGGCCGGACCGGGTAGTCCCTCTTTTTGGAAATAAAATAGACCATCACCATCATGGTAATTCCCATCAAAATACCGGGTAGCACACCGGCGAGGAATACGCCGCCAATGGAAACCCCGGCCGCCAATGCGTAAATCGTCCCGGAGATACTCGGCGGAATAATCGGGGCAATGGTTGAAGAGGCGGCAGTGATTGCGGCGCTGAAATCCAGGTCAAAACCTTCGTCCACCATCGCTTTCATCTCAATGGCACCCAATCCGGCAGCGTCCGCCACGGCTGATCCGGACATCCCGGCAAAGATCATACTGCCCACCACATTCACATGGCCCAAACCACCCCGGATATGGCCTACCAGGATACTCGCCAGGTTGAAGATTTTATTCGTAATCCCGGTCATATTCATTAAGTTACCGGCCAGCAGGAAAAAGGGGATTGCCAGCAAAGAAGCAGAATCAAGTCCGGTGGCGATGCGCTGCGCGGCCACAATCAGATCAACCTGGCCGGTGAGGAACATATAGAGGAGGCCTACTACTAATAGTGAAATAGAAATGGGCATGCCGATGAGGAGTAGTACGATTAGCAATAAAAAATAACTCATTTTTGCACCCCTTTATCTTTTTGTCTTAATTGCGGCAAAAGATTGGGCAAACATCACACCACCGGCTATAATCATGCCCAGCGGCAGGCTGAGATAGATAAGCCAATACGGGATCTGTAAGGCGGTAGAAACCTGATATTTGGTCAGATCCAATAAGCGCACGCCCAATACGGCCAACCAAAGCAGGAAAACTCCGGAACAGAATTTCACCACAATATTTAAGATGTTGGCCAAACCAGCGGGCAACCTCTCCACCAATACCTCAATTTTCATTAATTGGTCCTCCATGGTTAAAGCGCCCACCGTCAGAAAAGCGGCCCAAATGAACATGATCTTGGACAACTCTTCCGTCCAGCCCAAGGGGTAGCCAAGAAAGTACCGGAAAATGACTTGCAGACCTGTGGAGACAAGCATCACGAGGAAGATGGCCACCAGTAACCAGTAGTATGTTTTCTTCAGCATTCTCGCCAGCCTCATTTTTTCACCTCCGAATTTGATCCGGGTCGACTGTCGGACCTGAGCCGGCGCGCAGGTCCGACTCAGGTCCCTGTTGACTTGGTTGTTCTTTATCCCGTTGTGTTTCTCTTTATTTTCCCAACTCAACTATTTTGTTGAAAGTTTCTGCTCCGATGCTCTTCTTGAAATCTTCATGCACTTCCCTGGAGGCGGCGATAAATCCGCTCTTGTCAACCTCGTTAATGATCATCCCGTTCTTCTCCAGTTCCGTATAGCAGAAGGCGGCCATATCCTCCATCAGGCGATCATAATAGGCTTGGGCCTCAGTAGCCGCTTCATTAATCAGCTTTTGATCTGCAGCGGAGAGAGACTTCATAAATTTGTCGCTGTAAATAAAGACAAAGGAGTTCAGCTCATGTTCGGTCTTGGACAAGTATTTGGCGACTTCCCATATCTTCCAGTTATACATGACCTCCACCGGATTCTCCATGGCATCGATAATCCCTAACTTCAGACCCATATAAAATTCACTGGTCGGCATCGGAGTCGGTTGCACTCCAAACGCGCGCCAAGTCTTCATCGACATGGGCAACTCCGGAACGCGGACCTTCATGCCTCGTACATCTTCAAGCTTAGTCACTGGTTTCTTGGTATTGACCAGGATACGCGGGTTACGTTTGAAGATGCCGAACAGCCCGACACCAAACTTCTTGATCAGCTCATCCCGCCATGGTTTACCGATTGAACCCATCACAACCGCTTGTTGGTGTTCATAATCCCGCCAGAAAAATGGCAGTCCCAGACAGCTGAATTCCGGTACAAAGTTACCCAGAATATTGCCGACCAAAGCAAATTCCGTTACCCCTGCTTGTAACTGTTCAAACAACTCCCGTTCGCTGCCCAGAGTTGAATTGGGGTAGATCGTCAGCTGAATCCGCCCACCCGACTTTTCTTTCACGAGTTCGACAAATTTAACCAGGGACTCGTGCCGCGGATCATTGGTCGGCGCCAAATGAGCCACTTTGGCCTTGATTGTCTTGGCTGCCAATCCTGTACAACTGACTACGGTGAACAGCGCCAGAATGCAGACTAAAATAAATACGCTTCTCTTTTTGGACAACATTCATATTCCTCCCTATTCTTTGTTGCTTGTCAGGCTGTCCAGTATCGGTTTATGTACATCTTTCACCCCCTTCGTTGTGCTATACCATCCCAGGCGGGAGGAGAAAAAGTATTACTGATTCTATTTGTTTTTTTGTCAATTGTTGTAATATTTTTTATATCATATAACATATATCGTATACGATTTACAAATCCATAATACATTGTTTTCATATTTTTTGCAAACCACTTGAAGGATTATATTTCAATTTATCTAGGAAATACTGCTGATCCCTTCTTTTTTTACTGTTTTTGATAATTTGATCTAGCATCAGACACAGGGAGAGATCCCTGTCTGAGCTGAAGATTTCCCAAAAAACGGACAGGTCCCTGTCCGAGCTGGGGACTTCCCAACAAAACAGACAGGTCCCGATTACCGTATCTTCTCCCCTTGTCTGGGGTCTCCTTGTCCGGGTCCGAGTAAAAAAAGCGCCGTAAAACTAAGTTATTAGTTTTACAGCGCTCCGTTAGTTTATAGCGGGACCATTGGTTCGGCCGGCTTACTAAGCCTTGGCCTCGCTTACCTGCGCTCTAACTTTGTTTGCGGTCCACAGTTTAACTGTGTAAAGTACGCCAAACAGCATGGCAAAAGAGACCGGCAGTACAACCCAGACGGACCGGACCAGACCGGCCAGGATATAACCGGCAAAGGAGACGGCCGCAACCGTCAGGGCGTACGGAAGCTGAGTCGAAACGTGGTTAATGTGGTTACACATGGCTCCGGTAGAGGACATAATGGTGGTGTCGGAGATCGGAGAGCAATGGTCGCCGCAAACCGCTCCAGCCAGACAGGCGGAGACTGTAATCACCAACAATTCCGGGTCCAACCCTACCGCGACCACAATCGGCAGCAGGATACCGAAGGTTCCCCACGAAGTGCCGGTGGAGAAAGACATCCCGACGGCCACCGCAAAGGTAATCGCCGGCAGGAGAAGCTGAAGGCCTGCGGCACTCCCTGCGAAAATGCTGCTGACATATTCTTTTGCGCCGAGCAGACCGGTTATTCCACTCAAGGTCCAGGCAAAAGTGAGAATTAAAATGGCGGGGACCATCGCTTTGAATCCCTCGGGTAAGCAGGCCATGCACTCATTGAAAGTAAGCACTCTCCGAAGCAAGAAATAGATGATTACCAAGATGAGAGCGAGGGAAGAGCCCAGGGAGAGCCCGAGGGAAGCGTCACAGTTGGCAAAGGCGTCGACGATATTTGCCCCGTCGAGAATCCCGCCGGTATAGACCATCCCCAAGATGCAGAGGAAGAGCAAGATCAGGACCGGGATGACCAGATCAATAACTTTTCCTTTTCCGGCCGGGACTTCACCGTCCTGTCCTGCAAAGGGACGGTCGGGCGTAGTATAGAGATCCCCATTGAGCATGGCGTTCTCTTCGTGTTTCCTCATTGGTCCATATTCGATGCCCAGCAGAGTAATGAAGATAATCATGGCTATGGTAAGCAGGGAGTACAGGTTGTAAGGGATGGCCCGAATAAAGAGTTCCAGCCCGTTATAACCCTCCACCACCCCGGTGACCGCCGCCGCCCAGGAAGAGATGGGCGCAATCATGCAGATGGGCGCGGCGGTAGCGTCAACCAGATAGGCTAATTTAGCCCGTGAAATCCGGTGCTTGTCCGTTATCGGTCTCATCACGTTGCCAACGGTCAAACAGTTGAAGTAGTCATCCACAAAGATCAGAACACCAAGCCCGAAGGTGGAGAGGATCGCCCCTTTCCGGCTACGGATTTTCCGCCTGGCCCATTCTCCGTAAGCGGCGGAACCGCCCGCCTTGTTCATCAGGCAGACAATCGCTCCCAACACCACCAGGAAGATCAGGATGCCCACGTTCCAGCTGTCAGCGAGGGAAGCGATCAAACCTTCATTAAAAACCGTGGTGTAGGCGGCCAGCAGATTGAAGTTGGCATGGAGCAAAGCTCCGCAAATGATGCCGATCAAGAGTGAACTGTACACTTCCTTGGTAATCAGCGCCAGGGCAATGGCGACCAGCGGTGGCAGCAGCGACCAGAAGGTGGCATACACATTACTCTGATACCCTTCTTCTGCTGCATCCCCGGCCAAAGCCGGCACGGTGAATACCAGAACGATTGCCGTCATTACCAGCAGCAGCGTAATTAATTTTTTCCGATTCATGACAAGCCTCCCCAGATTTTTTTTGCTCATACACGAAAATACATGAGGCGCCGAGCTACCTCATGTTCTTTATTTAACACACGATAGCTCTTCACCTAAAAGTGACAGTCTGTTACATCTTCTGCCACGGCCCGGCAACGGTACCTCCTGACCGGTAACAGTTTATACTTCGCTACCCGGTCGTATTTTCCTACCTGATTGATCTGAATTGTCGAAGATCACGCAGATCGGTTGCTTTGTCTCAGTCTCACCGAAGAAAAAGAAAGCCGGACGCAAAGGGAGTCGGCCGGGGGAAGGCGATCAACTCTCCGGTAAAATGAAGATCAATGCCCGGTTTTATGCTATACTTAATAGCAGCATCATTTATTATTATGACGTTATCTTTTTTTTAAAAGGATAAATTACCGGCAAGAGACCATTCAGATCAGCAGAGGCAGGGGAAGAGTTTATGTTTCTGGCTAATGATTGGATAGACTATGAACTGCTTGATACCGGAGATGGAGAGAAACTGGAGCGTTGGGGGAAGTACATCTTAAGGCGCCCTGATCCCCAAGTGATCTGGCCGCTTGTGGATCAGGACAAGCATTGGAACCGGGCCCATGCCCGCTACCACCGAAGCAGCAGCGGCGGCGGTTCTTGGGAATATTTCACCGAACTCCCGGAGAAATGGGTAATTTCCTACCACGATCTGAAGTTCTATGTCAAGCCGATGGGCTTCAAACATACGGGGTTGTTTCCGGAGCAAGCGGTGAACTGGCAATGGATCATCAATAAGATAAAAGGGCGCCGGGCGCCTGTCCGGGTCTTGAATTTATTCGCCTATACCGGTGGAGCCAGTGTGGCTGCAGCTTATGCCGGCGCGGAAGAAGTATGCCATATCGATGCGGCCAAGGGGATGGTGACCCGGGCCAAGGAGAACCTCAGATTATCCGGTTTGGCAGACCGCAGGGTCCGTTTTATCGTCGATGATGTAATCAAGTTTGTGCAAAGAGAGATCCGCAGAGGGCGTCAGTATGAAGCCATTATCATGGATCCTCCCTCTTATGGACGGGGGCCCAACGGTGAGCTCTGGAAGATCGAAAACGAATTATATAACCTGGTTGACCTCTGTCTGCAGGTGCTCTCCACGGAACCCTTATTTTTCCTGATCAACTCCTATACAACCGGTCTGGCCCCCACCGTACTCCGGAATATCTTGACCCTAACCATGAAAAAAAGATACGGCGGCACGATTACCGCCGACGAAGTAGGGCTCCCGGTTTCCCGTTCCGGACTGATCTTGCCGTGCGGGGCAACGGGCCGCTGGGAGGCGAAGGAATGAACCGGCCAAGGATTCCCCTTCTCTATGAAGATAATCATCTTTTAGTTGTGGAGAAACCGGTGAATGTGCCGACACAAGGGGATGCCTCCGGTGATCCGGATCTCCTGTCCATCTTAAAGGAAGACCTCAAGACGCGGTACAAAAAACCGGGCCGGGTCTATCTGGGCTTGGTCCATCGTTTGGACCGGCCGGTAGGCGGCGTCATGGTCTTCGCCAAAACTTCCAAGGCCGCTTCCCGCTTGGCGGAACAGCTGCGGACCGGCGGTTTTAAAAAAATCTATCTAGCGGTTGTTCATGGCAAATTAGAAAACAAAGGACGCCTGGAGCATTTTCTGGCCAAAGATAAAGCGGCCAACATGGTCCAAGTGGTGTCTTCCACTGATCCGGGCGGGAAAAAAGCGGTCTTAGACTACGAGGTACTGGCGGAAAAAGAGGGTCTCAGTTTAATCCTGGTCAATCTGCTGACCGGCCGTTCCCATCAAATCCGCGTACAATTTTCCTCCAGCGGACACCCGCTTTACGGGGACCAAAAATACGGCGCCTCCCTTAACAAGCCGGGACAGCAAATCGCCCTCTGGTCCCACCAGATCATCTTCCCGCATCCCACCAAAAAGGAGGAGATGATCTTCGCATCCTCCCCCCCTGACTGGGCGCCTTGGAATTTTTTTAACAAAAAATGGTTTGCATCCTCCTGAGCTTGTGAAGTCATTTGCCACATAGAGGAACGGTCTTTTTTCGTCATAAGCCAAACGAAGACTAGAAGCTGAGTCTGGCCTGGACATAAATGGACGGTCGTAAGCACTCAATTTTCCCTCCGTCTACCTGCCATGTCCCATTAAATTCACTGCCTTTTTCTCCGCACGGGACCACTGAACCCAGGATGACCTCGAGATTATCGGCGGCATTATAGTTTAGTTCCGGCAACAATATAAAGCTGCCGTCATTGCAGTTGAGGAAAGTCCCGAAAGTAAGTGTGTAGTAATTGAGAAAGGTTTTTTCTAAAGAGACGAACAGATAATCCTCAGCCTGAAGCGCTTGGCCGGTGGATAGCCCTTTCATCAAGTTATAAAAATTGTAATCGGCTTTCTTCGTCACGCCCCGCCCTTGATGATAGTACTCCATCCGGAGCGTCAGATCGGCATCGGCGAAAAGATAGTCTCCACCCACACAGTACTCCAG
>DATCJV010000065.1:0-10315 GCA_036562625.1 Bacillota bacterium
TCCGTGGTCTCCGCCTGCCAGCTGTTGACCTCATCCGGACGGACGGAAGGACTGATCGCCATGGCCAGCTCTTTACCGAGCGCGCTGCCGGCGTATTCGGCCAAGCGTCGACGTACCTTGTCAAATTCTAATATACGTAAGACTTTTTCCTGCAAGATAAGATAAACCTCCTGTATAGTCACGCCAGACCGGGCGCAAACACATGCGTGCGTAGGTGTGGGCAGTCGTATGGTTCGTTTCGTATGCGTTCGCGCCCTTTCAGTACACTGAATGGTTGCTGTCCATTTATGTAGCCCGGTTACCCGGAGCCTGCGCGTCTTGCTCAAAGGAGCAAAAAAGGACGGACGCCAAGGTTCCGGGTCCACGGGATTAGTATAAAGCCGGTTCAGTCGGCCGGTTCACGGTCGTCGTTTCATCCGGCATTGATCACGGTTTCTTTTGTAGACAGAGCTTCCTTGAGCACCTCGTCCATCTCGTCAACCAAGACAAACTGGAGTTTCCGCGCGATGTTCGCCGGGATCTCCTCCAGATCCTTCTTGTTTTCTTTGGGAAGAATCACCTTTTTGATCCCGCCTCTATGCGCAGCCAAGACCTTCTCCTTCAGTCCACCAATGGGTAACACCCGCCCCCTGAGGGTGATCTCCCCGGTCATTGCGATATCGCTGCGTACCGGGATATTGGAAAGAGCGGAGACCACTGCGGTAGCAATGGTAATGCCGGCGGAGGGACCGTCTTTGGGGATGGCGCCTTCCGGCACATGAATATGCAGGTCCGTTTCTTCATAAAAGTTCTCGGCGATCCCGAACTGGGCGGCGCGCGAACGGATATAACTGACCGCGGCTTGAGCGGATTCGCGCATTACCTCGCCTAACTTTCCGGTGAGTAAGAGTTGTCCTTTGCCTTTCACCGCTGAAACTTCGATATTCAGCAGATCTCCTCCTACTTCCGTCCAGGCCAGGCCGGTCACTACCCCCACCCGTTCCTCCTCTTCAATTACACCGTATCTGTACTTGGGAACACCCAAGAATTTTACCAGGTTTTGTTTGCCGATCCGGACCGGAGTGGCGTGGCCTTCCACGATCTGCCGGACAGACTTCCTTGTGATCGTGGCCAATTCCCGCTCCAGGTTACGTACGCCGGATTCTCTGGTATAAGAGCGGATTACTTCCCGCAAGGCTGTTTCTGCCAACAGCAAGTCTTCCTCGCCCAAACCGTGCTGTTTGATCTGTTTCGGCAAGAGGTGCCGCTGAGCGATCTTCATCTTCTCCTCTTCCGTATAACCCGATAATTGAATAATCTCCATTCTGTCCAATAACGGACGGGGAATATTATGGAAGGTATTGGCGGTAGTAATGAAGAGCACTTTGGAAAGGTCAAAGGTTATTTCCAGATAGTGATCGCCGAACGCGGAGTTCTGCTCCGGGTCCAACACCTCAAGCAAGGCTGAGGACGGGTCCCCGCGAAAGTCCATACTCATCTTGTCGATCTCATCCAACAAGACCACCGGATTCTTGGAACCGGCCTGCCGGATGCTTTGAATGATCTTCCCGGGCATAGCCCCGACATAGGTGCGCCTGTGGCCGCGAATCTCAGCCTCATCCCGCACTCCGCCCAAGGAGAAACGGACAAATTTCCTATTCATCGCACGGGCAATCGAACGGGCCAGTGAGGTTTTGCCCACTCCCGGCGGGCCGATCAGGCATAAAATCGGGCCCTTCAGTTCCTTGGTTAATTTGCAGACCGCCAAGTATTCCAGGATTCTTTCTTTTACTTTTTCCAAACCGTAGTGGTCCTCATTGAGAATCCGCTCCGCTTCTTTCAGATCCAAGTGATCCTCGGTGAAAGTATTCCAAGGCAAGGCCAGAAGCCAGTCCAGGTAGTTCCGGACCACTACCGCTTCCGCCACCATCGGAGGCATCTTGGCCAACCGCTCCACCTCATGCAGAGCCTTCTTTTCCACCTCAGCCGGAAGTTTTAATTTTTCTATCTTTTCCCGCAGCTCTTCTACTTCGGCGGCCCGGTCATCCTTCTCTCCCAGTTCCTTTTGGATGGCCTTCATCTGCTCACGAAGATAATACTCCTTTTGCGTCTTTTCCATCTGTTTTCTGACGCGCAGGTGAATCTTGCGTTCCATCTCCAGGATTTCAATTTCATTGATGAGGATAGCGCATAACTTCTCCAAACGCTCTTTCGGAGAGACCGCTTCCAGAATCTTCTGTTTGTCTTCGACCTTTAAATATAAATGGGAAGCGATAATATCCGCCAGTCTCCCGGGATCATCAATATTGGAGACCGAGGCCAACACCTCCGGGGGTATCTTCTTATTCTTCTTAATGAACTGGTCAAAATGGAAAAAAGTGGTACGCATCAAAGCCTCAAGCTCCATGCTTTCCTCGACAGACTCCTCTACTTTATGCACGCGTACCCGGAAATGAGGATCATCCTGCGTATACTCTTCAATCCGTACCCGGTACAGGCCTTCCACCAGTACCCGCATAGTACCGTCCGGCATCTTTAATAACTGCTTTACCTCGGCCATTGTTCCCATGGAATAGATATCCTGAGGCTCCGGTTCGTTGACTTTTGCCTGTTGTTGCGCAGCCAAAACGATCATTCTATTATTGACCATCGCCTCTTCCATGGCGCTGACCGACCGTTCCCTGCCGACGTCCAAAGGGATCACCATATAGGGAAAGACGATTACTCCTCGTAAAGGCAAGAGAGGAAATTCCGCCGTTCCGGCAGTTGTTGTTTCGGTGGACTTTTTTTGATCTGTACTTTCTTCAGGTATATTTTCTTTAGGCACCATTGGCCTCACCTCCAAAATCATCACCAGTTACCTGCGGAAATTAGCAATTCTCCGGCCACGGCAGGTTTCTTCCGCCCAAAAACCACTTCTTCCATATCGTCATACTATTCTGTAAAGCACGGCCTATTCCTTCCGTTACAATCTGGAGCGTGCGGAGAGTCATGGCGCCGTATGGAATATTAACTAATTTGACAATAAACTAGTAAATCCTTTCGGACAGGGGAAACCCGTGCTTCGTGCAGGATAATCCGGATTCGGCACGAAATTTACTAATGTTCCGGCGTTAGTTCACGACAGACCAACAATTAGATGAACGGGAGTGATTAAACTTTGACCCGCAAACTCATTATCCTGGTTTCCTTAATTTTACTGGCTTTTTTATTCCTAATGGATTACTCGACAGATAGATTTTTAGACTGGTTGTGGTTTAACAGTCTGGATTTGACAGAGCTCTTCTGGACCCCTTTGCTCACCGGGTTCTTCACTAAGCTAATCTTGGGTTTAATCTTCTTCCTCTTTCTCTTCTCCAATCTGAAGAGCACCGGAAGAGCCTTTATGGAATTAAACTCCGATTTGAATATGTCCGGTCAGCGGCACCGGTTCATCTCGATCCTGTTATCCTTGGCCCTCACCATCTTCTTATTGTCCGGTGTCTCATATGACTGGACCATGATCCAGCAGGCCATCCATAAGACTCCGGTGGGAGCCACAGACCCCGTTTTTGGCCTGGATTTAAGCTTTTACCTTTTTATCTATCCACTTCTGCACAAGTTGTACCTGTTAATTACATCTTTAATTGTCCTATGCCTTTTCACCGTAGCGGTCTCTTATCTACTGGCGCGCGCCTATTGGTACCAGGAGAATCGCTTTCAACTCTGGCCCAGGGCACGGATTCATCTGACCATGCTGGGCGTTTGTTTTTTAGTGACCAAGGCCGGAGGGTATTGGCTGAACCGCTTTACTCTGCTTTTTACGGAGAATTCTTTAATTACCGGAGTGGACTTCACCGCCCACCACGTCCGCATCTTCAGTTTTAATCTGTTGATCGGCATCGCTTTATCGGCTGCGGCCTTACTGGTCTGGTCGGTCTTTAACAAGCGGCACGTGAAACTGTTGATCGCCGCCGGCGGCCTCTGGCTGACCGTCTCCTTCCTGGCCGGAGCCGTTCCCCGGTTGGTGGAGAATTTTTACGTCAAACCAAACCAGTACCTTGTGGAAGAAAGATACATCGCCAATCATCTCAAGATGACCCGGTTCGGTTATGGTTTGGACCGGATCAAGGAAAGAACCTTTACTCCACAAACCAGGGGCGTTCCGGCGGAAATCACCCCCGATCATCCAAGCCTGGTCAACCTCAGGATCTGGGACTACCGTCCGCTCCTGCCTGTCTATAACCAACTGCAAACCATCAGACCATACTATACCTTCCATGATATTGACATTGACCGGTACGAGACGGCGAACGGCCCGCGCCAAGTAATGCTGGCCGTCAGAGAGATCGACCCCGCCGGGCTGCCCCCGGGCGCCAATAACTGGTTGAACCTGCATCTTACCTATACTCACGGCTATGGCCTGGTTATGAATACAGTGAATGAAATCACCCCGGAGGGGCAACCCCGTTTCATCGTAAAAGACCTGCCGCCCAAGGTTGATCCGGCTTTTCCGGAGGCGGCCCTGACCCGTCCGGAGATTTATTTTGGTGAGGTAAACCAAGATTACCTGGTGGTAAAGACCAAACAAGCAGAGTTTGACTACCCCCTGGGCGACGGGAACAAAACCAGCACCTATCAGGGAAAAGATGGGATCCCCTTGCGCCGTCTAAGCATCCGGACGTTCCTGGCCTTGAAGCTCCGGGACAGGAATCTACTCCTTTCCGGGTATATCAGTAAAGACAGCCGTCTCCTGCTCTATCGGCGGATCCAGGACCGGGTGAAGAAACTCGCGCCCTTCCTCGGCTATGATGATGATCCTTATCCGGTGGTGGTCGACGGTCGGGTGTATTGGCTGCTCGACGCTTATACTTCATCATCTTACCTGCCCTATGCGAAAAAGCATAAACAGGGTTTTAACTACATCCGCAATTCCATAAAGGTCGTGATTGACGCCTATCATGGCACAGTCGACTTTTACTTGGTCGATCAGGAGGACGCCATCGCTCGAACCTGGCAAAAGATCTATCCCCGTCTGATCAAAGACTTTGACAAGATGCCGGCTTCCCTCAAAAAACACATTCGCTATTCGGAGAGGCTGTTCACGATCCAACGGGACATGCTCCTCACCTATCACCTCACCGACCCGCAGGCCTTCTATAAAAAGGAAGATTACTGGGCGGTTCCGACTCAGATCTATGCCGATCAGGAAGAACTACTGGAGCCCTATTATATCACAGTGAATCTGCCTGGAGAAGAGAAGAGCGAATTTGTTTTAATGCAACCCTTTACCCCGCGCGGGAAGAGAAATATGGTCTCTTGGCTGGCTGCCAGGTGCGACGGAGAGCATTACGGCGAGTTGATCCTGTATAATCTGCCAAAAGATACGAACATCTACGGTCCCATGCAAATAGAGGCCAGGATCGGCCAACACCCGGAGATTACCCAGTTGATCGCCTGGTGGAATCAGAATCAATCCCGCTTAATCCGAGGCAATCTAATCACCATTCCCTTAGGCAACGCCTTCTTATACGCCGAGCCCTTCTATATCGTTTCGGAGCAGGGACAAATCCCGGAAGTGAAAAAGATCATCCTGGCCTACGGAGAAAGGATTGTCATGGGCGATACTTTAGCGGAAGCCTTGGCTGCCTTGAAAGCAGGCGCAGAAGGCGCAAAAGAACCGCCCGCGCAAAAAGGACAGCCCGCGATAGATGAAGATGCTCCGGAACCGGGTTCTGCAGAAGAAAAAGTCAAGCCGGCCTTAAGTGCGGAAGACAAGGAGATCATCGCTGAAATTGAAGAGAAGATCCGAAGACAAGAAGCGGAGTTGCAGGAGATCAGGGAGTTATTGAAGAAGTTGAAATAAATAAAGCGCGTACGGATGAAGTCCGCACCCGGTAAAGCGTGGCATAAAACAATACCCACCTGCAAAGGTGGGTATTATTCCTTCTTGACCTCGAGGTCGATCCCGAGTTTCCTCAAGAGCCAGGCTTCAAGCAGTCTTCTATATTTGAAGATGAAATAGATGCAAACCAAAGACAAAACACAGATTAATGCCCATTGCCATATCGACAGGTGAAAAACTCCCGCTCCGGCCAAGGTGGCTACAACAATCCCGGGCAGTCGGCCAAAGACTACTAAAAGGAGGAAGAGATATAAGGATAAGCTAGAAAGCCCGGCCAGAAAACACAGGGCGTCATCAGGGAAGAACGGCAGCAGAAAGAGTAAGAAAAGGGACAGGACAAATCTGCCAGAGAATATTGTATTATATTTTTCATAGAGATCGGACCCGATTACTTTTAAAACTAAGGGCTTTCCGAATTTACGGGCCAGACAAAAGGCCAGCAGCGAACCGCTGATCTGACCGGCGGCGCTCAAGAGAAAACCCTTTACCACCCCAAAGAGCGCCCCGCCTGCGAAGGCCACGATATTCCCAGGCAGCGGCGCAATGATGATCTGAAGAAGCTGTGCCAAAAGAAAGACCATAGGCGCCCAGCCCCCAAAACCCAAGGTAAACTCCTGAAACGAATCGATTGAAGAATAGATCTGAACAATCTTCCTATAAGAACCGGTGAGCTTCTCCGGTAAATCCGGGAGGAAAAGATGAATAAGGACTGCCAATAAGAATGGGACAGCAATTGCCATCAGGATCCTTCTTCTCCAAGGGCTCCCCATTCCCGATAAACCTCTTTTCTATTCAGCCCCAAAACCGAATATGTTCTTAATCTCCTCGATGACATCCTTCGGTTCAGTTACTGGAATCAACATCTTGGCTTGTTGATGTTCTATAAAAATATCACCGATGGGGAAATTCAAGAGGATCACGATTTTCCCGTTCTTCAAGGCTAAAGCGATTTCGGAGATGGTTCCCGCCCGGCCGGGTAGAGCCACCACCACATCGCTGGACATCACATTCAGGAAATTACGGCCGTCTCCCATCCCGGTAATGATAGGAATATCAATATAAGAAGAGGCCAATTCAGTATTGCGATCCGGCAGGATCCCAACGGTAATCCCACCATGCTCTTTAGCGCCCCGCGCCGAAGCTTCCATCACTCCAACCTGCCGTCCACCGTTCAAAAGGACCCATCCTTCTTTGGCGATCAGCTTCCCCAATTCATAGGCTAATTCACATACTTCTTTCGAAGCTCCTTCGCCGCCACCCATGACGCCAACGATGAACTTTTTCATTAGTAAGCCTCCTTATAACTACACCCGTTTAATATAACCCCCTTTATTAATTTATCTTTATTCCGGGAATACCTCGTTACAAATATATTAAATGATCGCAATATCCATAATTAATCAGCTTAATCTGGTTTAAACTTCATCTTGTTTATGCTCAATCTGGCTTAAGTTTAATCAATTATGCTTAAACCCAGTCCTGCTTAAGCCAAGGTATGGTTTCTTCCCGGCAGGCACGGGCGCGCATCCGCAAAGCAAGTGAAAGATAAAGCAACCGGAGACCGGTTGCTTCACCTTCTTTCCCACATGGCTATGTTCTTGCAGGAAACCTGGAAGACTATTGGATCTCAATCCGCCGTCCTTTAGCTGCATCTCCTTCCGCCTTGGGAAGTACCACTTCTAAAACCCCGTCTTTAAAGGTTGCCCTTACCTGGTCCTCTTTAATCCGGCCATGAAAAGGAATCCTCCGCATAAACGAGCCGAACCTGCGCTCTCTTCTATAATAATGCTCTCCTTGATCAGTGGCGTCTTCCCTTGCTTCCCCTTGAATGGTGAGCGAATTGTCATCCACTGTCAATTGGACGTTGTTTTTGTTCATCCCGGGAAGATTAGCCCGGACAATAAAGGAATCCGGCCGTTCGGAGACGTCAATGGATGGTTGCCAGAAACCGGTGAAGCTCCTGTTAATTACTTCAGCAAAAGGAGACAGATTGCTAAAGGGCTCCCAGAAAATCAAATCACTCATCAACCACACCTCCGCATCTATGATTTCCACAGAACAGAGGTAATATACTGCCCCGTTGCTTGTATCCGGTGGATGGCCAGACGGTGACTGGACGGTTATGCGCGCTCAGCCGCCGACACAGAGTTCTTCCGTGTTCATTCTTCTCTTTCTTTCCCGCGCTCAACTGCGGAGGAGCCTTGAACATCGGTCAAAAGGAAGAGTTTGGCCGGATAGCCGGCGACCGCCAGCTCGGAAAGGCCGTCTCCATCAAAGTCTCCCCAGGCCGCACCAACCAGGGCCGAGTTCAGACCGGTCTTTTCCTGATGCGGGATGAACTGTCCGTCCTCATAAGAGAATAAATGCACTCTTCCCCAGCTGTCCACAGCCACTACCCCTTTCCTGTCTATTCCAGGCAGACAGCAGCTGGCCAAGGCGTAAGCCGCAGTATTAAGCGGACTGGTCGAACTTTCCGCCACCAATTCCCGGCCTGTCCACTTGAGCAGGGAGAAGACGCCGGCCTTGCCACCCAGCCCAGTCTCGATCAGCACTTCCACTTGTCCGTCCCCGTCCAGATCTCCTCCGGTCATTACCCGGATGTTTCCACATAGAGGACTGGCCCCAAGCTTACGAAGGGAGACGGCGCCCGCGGTGTATTCCGCCAAGGCGTAAACCTCTACTGTCATATCTAGGTAGGTCTTATGAACTTCTCCCACCCGCGCCACGATGAGCTCGTCGATTCCATCACCGTTAACATCCGCTACGGTTATTTCCTGTGGCAAAAGGGTATGATAAAGCTGGGAAGTTAATGTAAAGCCCTCAGGCGAACAGGTGAAAATATCCAGCCGGTGATTGGTCATGATCAGAACCGTCTCTTCACCGGAAGCAAAGGGTCGCCCTACCGCCAGAAAAATCGGGCTCTTCTCTTCAATTAAGTTTCCGCTCTCCCAAATCATTTCCCAAGCCCCGCCGGACCAGGAATAGACTCGGCACAAAGCCGTATTTTCTATATAATTCCGCCCCAGAACCACCAGGTGATCACGACCGTTGGAGCAAAAATCGGCAGCAGCGAGGCGAAAAATACTGTCAAATCCCAGATCTTCTTCGATCTGGATAGGTTCTAGAACAAAGGCCAGCGCCGGTTGGGGAAGCGGCAATGTCCCAAAGAGGATAAGAAGAAAAACCTGTAACAAGAGGGAAATCAAAAAAATAAACCGAATGAAGCAGGTGTTTTTGGATGCTCTCAATGTCTTCCACTCCTAAAACTGTTCTTACATTTCGTTAATCCGCCAGAGACGAGGCCCATTTCCAATCCATCATCACTTTCGGTAGATAATTGAATTTCCCTTCCTCTCATTCTTTTTTTCAGCAGTATATTACGAGAAAACAAGAGCCATAATTAGTAAAGACTCTAAACCTTCCCGGCTTGTTTATCCTTCATCATGATCAGGCAAAGGTCACCTTTATTACTACATAGAAGAAAACCAGCTTCGAATGGAATTTTTTTTGTTTGCAAGGGGGATTGGCATGACACCAGAGGACCTGTCAAAGATGACTAAAGAAGAACTCTTAAAACTGGCCAGAAAGAAGAATATTCCTAACCGGTCCAGAATGACCAAAGCCGGCTTGATCGAGAAGATTCACCTTCTGATGATGGAAGAAGAAAAAAAAATGACTGAACCGGCCAGTAAAGACCGTCCTGCGCCCTATTACGGACCGGCCACGGTGCTCACTGCAGAAAAAAAAGTAACTGACACTGACGGAGAAGTATTGGAAATTCCTTTTTCTTACAATCAAACATTGGTAACGCTGATGGTTAGGGATCCGTACTGGCTCTACTCCTACTGGGATTTTAGTGGTAAAACGGTCAATGAGTTGTCTCAAGTATTTGGCGGCTGGGAACGTGTTCCGCTCTGCTTGCGTGTTTATAATCTGAGCGCAGACGGAGAGAAGAGGAGCAGTTATTTTGATATCTCAATCAACCATCAGGTTAAAAACTGGTATATAAATGTAAACCAACCAAACTGCAATTTTCAAGTGGATCTGGGGTACTTCACCCCCTCCGGCCATTTTCAAACCTTGGCGCGGTCAAATATTGTGACCACGCCGCGAGACACCATCTCCGACGTGGTGGACGAAGAGTGGATGGTGGTGGAAGAAGATTATCGCCGTTTGTACAGATTGGCGGCAGGCGCCGGGATCGGCCAAAGCTCGCTGGAGATGACCGAGTCTTTGCTTAAACGGTTGGAAAGAGAGATCGGTTCGGGGGCGGTCAGTAGTATCAGTAGCCCGGTCCGGCTGCCGGAAGAAAAACGCCACTTCTGGCTGGTTTTAGATACGGAACTCATAGTCTACGGGGCTACAGAACCTGACGCCACTCTAACCGTCCAGGGACAACCGGTGAAACTGCGTCCGGACGGTAGTTTCACCCTGAGAATGGCCCTCCCGGAA
>DATCJV010000067.1:0-9139 GCA_036562625.1 Bacillota bacterium
GGCTTGATCGATGGCCACCAGAATGGCGATGATGTCCTGAGGGGTGGTGCCGACTGCGTTCAAGGCTTGCACGATCTCACCGATAGTTGAACCGGCCGGTAAAGCCACCATCGGGCCTTCGGCCTCTTCCACATTAACCCTTTCCTCCCGGCTGACCACGGTTTGACCCCAGGAAAACGGGGCCGGTTGCGAAACAGCAGTCTCCGCCTCAATGCTGATGGTCAAGTTGCCATGACTGACCGCCACCGGAGAAATCCGTACTTTGTCTCCTACTACTATGGTACCGTTTCTTTCATTCACAATTACCTTGGCCACACCGTCGGGCGTCACCGGAAGCGCCTCCAAAGCTGCGATAAACTCCACTTCTCTACTGCGGTACTCTTCTGGTATAGTCACTTGAATCAAAGACATATCTCTGGCCTGGGCCAAACCGGCTTGGAAATGTTCGTTGATGGTCCGTGCCAGCCTGGTGGCTGTAGTAAAATCCGGCTTATTCAAAACCCAGTTGATACTACCCTCGGAGGTCAATTCCATAGGGACTTCCCGTTCCACAATCGCGCCACCCGGAATAAAGGCTTGGGTGGGATGGTTCTTTGTTTGGCTGCTACCCCCTCTGCCGGAGGCCGCGTATCCACCCATAATTAAAGCCTGTTGTGCTACGGCATAAACCTTTTGGTCCGCTCCCAGCAAAGGCGTTTGTAACAAATACCCGCCTTGCAGGCTCTTGGCGTCGCCGATGGAAGCCACATTCACATCGATTAGATCTCCGTTTCGCCGAAAGGGAGGAAGGTTCGCGGAGACCATAACTACAGCCACGTTCCGGACCCGCAAATCTTCAGCATTCACCGGAATTCCGTACCTGGCCAGAATGTTGGTGACCATCTGGATACTGGCCTGGCTTCGTCCGCTGTCGCCGGTCCCATTCAAGCCCACCACCAACCCCAGGCCGGTTAGTTGGTTGGACCTTACCCCTTCCAACCGGGCGATATCCTTGACCCGCAAAATCACATCGTCAGCAGCGGCACAGAACGGACTAAGCCAGATCCATAGCCCGGCCAAAGCAAAGGCCAGTATGACACTGGGTTTCCTCAATTTTCTTACGAACAACCTTTTACACCCCCTGCCGGACTATAGCAACCAGGAGAAGAACCTGGTGAGAATACCCGGTTTGGAATAATCACTGTAAGAACCTTCCCCTGCCAACTTAATCTCCGCATCCGCCACAAACGAAGATAAAACCGTATTATCAACTGATATGTCCTCCGGTCTGACCTTGCCCCGGACATACAATTCCTGTACGTCCCGGTTAACTTCAATTCTTTGTTTTCCCTCAATCAACAGGTTATTGGTCCCAGGCTCAATTCCGATTACGGCCACCGTCAACCTGGCAGTAAGTTCACCGCCTCTGTTGGTGGAGCCTTCTCCACTATAAGAAGTACTTGTTTGCCCGCGCAGATAAGGCAGGAGGTTGTTTAGCAGGCCTTCACCTGGCCCAACCCTGACGTCGCTGGCCTCTTCCCCCTCGGTGCCGCTATTATATGAGGCAGAGGCCTGTTCTACAATGATCAAGGTCAGTAAATCTCCTACCTTGAATTTTCTGGCTTGTTTGGTATAAATGGCATCGCTCTCCTCCGACCACAGCGAAGCGGCGAAAACCGGAGAAGCGGAAATCATCATAATAATAAAAGACCAGGCAAAAATAGCCTTGATTAATTTCGGCCGTATTGCAAGTCGCTCCCTTCCCATGATCGACGCTGTCTTCATTTTACACTCACCTCCACTTGACCGGCGCCAGTTACTTTAGCCATAATAATCTGGTTACTGTCAATATTCTTCACCCGGATGGTGTCTCCAAGCCAACCGTCTTCCACCGCCAGGCCGACCAGAGATAACCTTAGCGAACCGGAGGTAACCGTCAAACTAACTTTGGAACCTTTCACCACTTCCGGTACCAACTGGAGATCTTTTCTTTTCACGACTTCTCCCTGTTGTAAAGCCCGGGTCACTCTATATTTTCCCGGCTCCGGCAAGCGCACCGCTTCCTCTCCCGGCCGCATCTCTCGTAATTCCGTGGCTAAATCCCCGGAAAAAATCGTCTCGAATTTGCCCAGCGGTCTTTGGGCGATTAACACATGGGCTTTTATATGCAAGCGGACCGTCACCGGGACGGTTCTCACTTCTTTTCCATTCAAGGCAACCATCACACGTAAAGTCAGAGGACCCGGCGTATATACTTCCTTGTCTCCTGTCACCGTCAGTCTGAGTTCTCCCGGCGATACGGAAACCCGGTCCGGGATTCTCACCGGTTCCACCCGGAATTCCGTCCAGGCCTCGTCGGCCTTTCCCCGGAGAAAATCCTCCACCGCCGTTAAGAACTGGGCGGCGGATATTTCCTGACTCGCCCCCAAGACCTTTGTCTTGGCAGGCATCTCCAAGTCATAAGCATGCTCTGGCCAACCGGACCGCTCCAAAACATACTCCACATATGACCGGTACAACCAGCGGGCTTGTCCGGAGCGGGGCGCCCGCCCCAGAGAAATTCTGGCCAGATTTGAAAGGCTCTGGTTTTTTTCGCCTTGAATCCGTGCGATATCCCGTAGTAGAATCTCTTCCCCTCTAACCTCGACTTGCGCAGGGATGATGATCTTGACCCCGTTTTCGCCGGCCCAAAGACTGCGGCCGGAAAGAAACAACACTGCCAAACAAAGCGCGGAGACAACCAAGGTTAATCTGCTGTTTAACGGAGAAGCTTTGGCGGGCGCTGATCCGCTCGCCTTCTCTACGGGTAAACCTGCTCCGTTCATGATCAGTCATACCCCCCTTGTCTCCAAACCATGGATGTGATAGAACGTTACTCCGGAATGAAATATAACCTGTCGCCAAGATGGACCTAGATCGGAAGCGCCCTCTGGACCATGAGCAACGCCCTATGCCGGCAAGGGAAGAAGCCCGTACCTCCTATAAAACGCACAGACGCGTACGTTTAGCGTACGCGAATTATCTTCTCAGATTATTTGCGGTCTGTAACATCTCATCAGAAGCCTGAATGGCTTTGGAATTAACTTCGTAAGCCCTTTGGGCGACGATCATATTGACCATTTCCTCTACTACCTTGACATTGGACATCTCCAGATAACCCTGGGCGATCTCACCCAGCCCGTCCAAACCGGGGGTACCGTATTGGGGCTCACCCGAAGCCGCGGTCATGCGGTAAAAATTCTTCCCGATACTGGATAACCCTTCCGGATTTAAGAACCGGACTAACTCAATCTGGCCGATCTCTTCGGGATAATCCTCTCCGGTCAGCATAACAGAGACTGTGCCGTCAGCGGCTATAATAATCGAATTGGCATCCTCCGGAACAACCAGTTCGGGCTGGAGGATATACCCGTCCGCAGTCACGATCCTTCCTTCACTATCAATTTTAAAAGACCCGCATCTGGTGTAGGCTGTTGTGCCATCCGGCATCTCCACCTGGAAGAACCCGTCTCCTTCAATGAGCAGATCAAGAGCGTTTCCGGTCTGAGTTGTATCGCCCTGTTCGAAAATTTTGGTGGAGGCGACCGGTCTTACCCCATGTCCAACCTGCAATGGAGTTGGAATCATCGTGCCTTGGGCGGTGACAGCTCCTGCTCCCCGAATGGTTTGGTAAAGTAGATCCTGGAATTCCAGGCGGGATTTTTTGAAACCGGTGGTATTAACATTCGCTAAGTTGTTAGCGACCGTATCAATATTTAATTGTTGCGCGTTCATTCCCGAACTCGCAGTCCACAAAGCTCTAATCATTACTTTAACCTCCCTGATTTAAGCAGAGTTGTGGCGGACGCCTTGCGCAATTGGACGCCACGCAAAGACTTGTCCACCTCAAACCATCCTTTACACCTACAAAGATGTTAAAGTCATCTCAGTCGGTCGATGACTTGACTCAGGGGGCCTCCGCTTTGCGGTCCAGCCCCGAAAGGTTTAGGCGCGTCCTATTTCATTGGCCACCTTATTCATTACTGTATCCATTACTGCAATCACCTTCTGGTTACTCTCGTAAGCCCTGGTGACCTCGATCATCTTCACCATTTCTTGAATGGAGTTCACGTTGGATTGCTCCAGGACGCCCTGTTCAACAACGGCCATGCTCGCTTCCAATTCGCCGTCTACCCGAAAACGATTATGCCCTTCTTTGACCAGGGAATTGGGATCAACAGGATTAACCACTAAAATCCGATTTACAGTAAGCCCATTGACCTGGATGGAACCATCCTGCGCCACCTGAAAATCTTCGCCGTCTATTAAAATCGGACCATTCGTCCCCATTACCCTCTCTCCGTCGCGAGTAACCAGAAAACCTTCTAAATCACGGCTGAAATCACCGCTCCTGGTCAGGCGAATCCCGTTTCGGGTCTGCACTGCAAAGTAGCCTACGCCGTGAATAGCCAAGTCAAACGGATTTTCCGTGGGCATATAACTCCCGACGCTGGTATCGATGAAATTGTCCGCTGTATTAACACCTAACGAAATCCTACCAATGACGTTGGTTTCCAGGCGATCAGTAGCCAATACCAAGCGTTCACGAAAAGCCGAGGCTACGGTCTCATCTCTTTTATAACCAACCGTGCTTATATTAGCCAAGTTATTGGCGATGGTGTCTTGCCGGTTCAGTTGAAAATTCATGCCGGTGGCGGCGGTATATAATCCTCTAAACATACATTCACCTCCTCTTCAGTATAGTGTTTCTTATACGGAACGACTACCCACAATAATGTTACTCTTCAACCCATCCATGCTCTCCAGGAGCTTACCGGTACCCAAAACAACACAGGATAAAGGATCCTCTGCTAAATGTATCGGTATCCCCGTCTCTTCACTTAATAGTTTTGTGAAACCATCCAATAAAGCTCCTCCGCCGGAGAGGACAATTCCCTTATCAACAATGTCCGAAGCCAGTTCCGGCGGTGTTCTTTCCAATACTGACTTCACCCCGTCGATGATCGCGGTGATCGGCTCCGCCATGGCCTGGAAGGAATCGGCGGAAGTAAAATTAATGGTGCGTGGCAGCCCGGTCACTAAATCCCGCCCTCTAATCTCCATGGATTTGCCTTCGCCTTCCGGGTAAGCAGATCCGATCTGAATTTTAATCTCCTCGGCCGTGCGTTCTCCAATCATCAAATTATACATTTTCTTTATGTACTTAATAATAGCCTCATCAAACTTGTCCCCGGCAATCCGCAACGATTCACTGACCACAATTCCACCCAGGGAAATGATGGCAATATCCGTGGTTCCCCCCCCGATATCCACCATCATATTCCCGCTGGGTTCATAGATGTTGATTCCCGCACCGATGGCGGCGGCCATCGGTTCTTCAATAATGTATGTATGCTTGGCGCCAGCCTCCATGGCTGCCTCCAATACCGCTCTCTTCTCCACACTGGTCACTCCGGAGGGAATACAGACCACAACCTGTGGGCGGAAAAGGCGTGGTTTCGGGCTGACCTTCTCCATAAAATATCTGAGCATGGTCTCGGTGACGTCATAATCAGCAATGACCCCGTCTTTCAGTGGTCGGACGGCTACTATGTTTCCTGGAGTTCGACCAATCATCCGGCGGGCCTCTTCGCCAACAGCCAAAATTTTATTGGTGTCTTTCTCCATGGCCACGACTGACGGTTCCCGAATTAAAATACCCTTACCTCGAACATAAACCAAAACATTGGCTGTTCCTAAATCAATTCCTATATCCGTAGCAAAATTGAACATAAAATATAGTTCCCTCCTTTATCTGGAGCGAAATACAAAAGGATTTATGCTTAATTTCTATATTTTTTTGGAATATCCTCCTTTTTTCCCCCCTCTTTCTAACTTAGTCTGATATTTCCGTCTGGTGGCCTCGCCACCCCTTATATGTCGTTCCGCTTTATTGGTCTCTAAGATTCTCTTTACCTCTTTGGCCAAGACTTTATTGATCCCGGGCAGTCTTTCCGTAACGTCTTTATGTACCGTGCTCTTACTCACACCAAAATAACCTGCGGCCTGCCGCACAGTGGCTCCCTTATCCACAATAAACCGACTCAAATCCAGAACCCGTTTGTGAATATAATCCTTCAAGCCCCCCCACCCTCTCGTTTTAACATGTCCGCGCGCCTCCATACGCGCGCATTCACTTAATTATATGGGTTGGGCAGGGTCAATATTACCAAACGCCAAGACATATCCTCTCTGGAGGGATGAACATTTAAAAAAACATACACATTTTTCGTGCTGTGTATGTTCTGGAAAAACTAATAAGGTCATACCAAAAAATCTGGCCAACAGACTTAAAGGGCTAAACCCAAAAGGTTAGCCGCGAAAGGATAACCCCAGAGTTAATGCTCGAGACGTTGCTGTCAGTTTAGTTACAGTCCGGGAATTACCGAACGAGGATCAATCTCTTCTCCCTGATAAAGCAAGTCAAAATGAATACCCGGTTCCGGTCCGCACGCTTTTGATGAGGCCTTCCCCAAGACGGTGCCTTTCTCCACCTCCTGCCCACCGGAGACACATACTGCGGTCAGGCGCCCATATATGCTCTCCCAACCGGAGCCATGATCAATCCGGATCATCGTTCCTAAGACCGGATGAGTCTTTACTTCTTTGATCCGCCCGTCCGCACAAGCCAGAACAGGCTGGCCGTCGGGAAGTCCCAGATCGACTCCGGAGTGATATCGCCATTCCCTACCGTTCCTGATCCAGCCCGGTCCCCGGATTACTCGACCGGCGGCTGGACGGCAAAAATCCGCTGGCCTAATCCCGACACCGGCCGGTTTCTGCCGCTGGTCAGCTTCTTCAGTAAATTTCTCCACTTTACTTCGTAAATCAATGATCTCCTGTTCCAATTGGACGAGGGAAGGAGTCTTTGTTTCCCTTGGTTCCTGCGGCGGAAAGTTTGCATCCCGTATCGTTTCTCCGATGAGTAATGGGACTGAACTTTCTCTTCTATCCGGCCTGACCAAATAGGTCCGAGCTGACACAATTAAGAAAAGAAGGAAAACAGCCAGCGCCAGACGTTTTCTCTGCGCCGGAGAGCGGAAAAGACCGGTCACCACCGGCCCGTAATCTTTTTTTATATGTCGCACCCACAGCAGAAGCCGGTCTTTACAGCAGGAAAGGGCTCTGTGCCTCAGTGGTTTATGCATTTGAAAACACCTCCGCGAGATAGTTTTCCCAAAAATGCCACTATTATCCACAAGCCCTCCAAGTAAAAACAATCCTGCTCTACCAGTGAATATCATCAAAATACAAGTCTCCGCTCCAGACCGGGGACTCATTTTTTCTGGTAATAATTACACCAAAGCCGCGAACACAATCTATGTTCCCACTGACCGGCTTTCCCCGCCATTTGTATTGAAAAGTATTCCACCCGCTTTGCTCAATCGGAAAACCTTCACTCTGGTCGGTAATCCAGTCCATGTCGATCGTGGAGTGAAGCAAGAAGCAAAGCTCGTAGCCGAGGCCGGCTAAATCTGGGGGAATATAGACTGAAAACTTAATCTCCTTGTCGGCAAAACCCTCAAAATAAACTGAAGAAGTCTGGAAGACTAACTCCTCACATTGCCCAAAATCAGCAGACACCTTCACGCTTCCGGGCTGACCGTCTACGGAATACCTAGGATCCGTGGAGTAACTACATTCTACGCCAAAATTAGTATTCCAGTCATAAAACTGGGTGGAAGTGCAAAAATCATAAAAGAAAGTCTGATACGATAGATCAATAGCTCCGGTCTTTCGGGGAGCAGACATCTGGTCGGCGCCGCCCAATAGGAGCCTTAATCCGTCAACCAAAGTCAGGCGGGTGGTGGAATAGTGGTCCGCCCCCGGGTAAGCATGGCGCCAAAATCGTAATTTCCCTAAGTTACCCCGGTCCAAGATGGCAAAGAGTCTTTGATTGGGACTTCCATACACATAACTGCTCTCCTTTTGTCCATAGGCCAGATACAGGCCGGCGTTTATCTCCCGTTCCCGGGAAATAAGTTCCTCGGCGACTGTAAATACCTGAGTGTGCAGTAAATGGGGGGAAGAACCGATGTACCCGGAGAACGTTTCCCTCGCAGCTAAGGCATTTTGTAAAAAAGCATAAACAACAAAATGTCCTCCTGCCGAAGCACCGAAAAGAATTCGCCTGTTCTGATCCACATTATACCTTTCTTCAACCAAAGGAATAATCTCCTCAGTCATCTCCCGCAGGAAGGACTGGGGATCATACAGCAGATCATATATCCTGGCCAGATCGGCAGGGACTTCCGGCGGATAGCCTACCCCAACCACAAGCACCGGTGGGATTATTTTCTTGTAGGTGAGATAGTGAATATACTTGTGATCGATCCTCCGCCATTGACCGTCCGTCAGATAAATAACAGGCACATTGGGTAATCCCTTATTCTCCGGGAGATAACTCAGATCAACTTGCAGCTTGTAATCGGTATACTCCGGATCTATCACAAAACTCTCCATAGCAAGGTTAAAATCATAGATGTCCTTTTCAATAGAAAATGGAGGCAGGTGTTTTTCTGCAATCCACCCCCGGATATTTCCGGACAGCAAAAGCACGAGGACAAAGAATAACAACACTATTCTTTTCAAAGCCCAACCCCTCCTCTGTCGCAGGTGTACACAAGTGTACATAAAAAATATCGTCCGATGGTTCCAATCATGTTAGGGGTTTTTCTCATCTCCGGTTTCAACAGCTTATTTGATCTTCTTTATTTCTGTTCCCTGATAATAGTAGGATAAGATCTGTTGAAAGTTCCGGCCTGCTTTAGCTAGGCCGTCGGCGCCATACTGACACATCCCAACGCCATGTCCATAGCCGGTAGTCCGGAAATAAAGGGTGTCACCGGAGACTCTGCACTGAAAATTGGCGGAATTGAGGCCTAGTTTCAAGCGGAACTCCTCACCCCGGAAGCTCCTCCCCCCAACCTGCAGGCGCTTGATGCGGCCTCCGGCCGTGGTTTCGATGACCCGGAAGGGCAGGACGCCGGCAGGCAACCCGTCTGCTATGCCCAGTTTCTCCTGGAAGATCGGGCGGGAAATGGCTATTTCCTCCACATATCTACGGGAGTGTTGGCAATAAGGGCAGGCCACACTCTGTAAGTAGGGATAACTGATACCC
>DATCJV010000081.1:0-23608 GCA_036562625.1 Bacillota bacterium
GGAGATGGTGATGCCTGGTGACAACATTAAGATGACGATTGAACTGATCACTCCGATCGCCATGGAAGAGGGTTTGCGTTTGGCCATCCGGGAAGGCGGCAGAACTGTCGGCGCCGGTGTGGTTACCAAGATTATTGAGTAATCCAGACATGATGTATGGAGATTAAGATATTTCCATATAATCTTATGTAAAAGAAAAGAGTATCGGGAGTATAATGCCCAATACTCTTTTCTTCTTTTTTCCGGATAGTTCCGTATTACTGATTGACAAAAGTCAATCTCTCTTGTACGGAGTCTATAGGGGAGTCTTATGCATTACAAGGCGATAATCTACGGGAAAAGCATTCCGTAGACCGCATTGGCGATGGCGATATCGCTTTGCGCCCAGAAACGGTGATAAGTAAAGACCGGATCGGTGTTGCTATTATAAGCTTGAAGCAATTTCGGGAAGTCTGGATCATCACGATATTTAGATCGAATATCAAGGAAGGTCACTCCCGGTTCAATGATATCACCGTTGGCCATCACTCCCCGCCAACCGGAAGGAATATAGACGGTCTGTTCGAAAAAGCGGCGGTAATCAGCACGGGTTTCGGGTACAGCCACTCCCTTCTCGTCGCGGTATAAGTTCCACATGCGATCCAGTAATTCTTTGGCAATGACCCTAGCTTCATCATCTCCGCTAGTCGCGCTATAGTACATTAATGCTTTGGCCAACGCGGCGGTGACTCCCAGATCTTGTCCGTAATTGAGGACCGACACATGAAGACCGCTGTTATAGCTGTGATCATCAGGATCCCAGTTTTGAATATTAGCATTCCAATTAATGTCCGGTTGGCCTCGCCAATCCAGATCAGTGGGGATGGCAAAGGTACCGTCATCATTCAGCACCACTACGGACTTGGCCCAGGATATCCATTTATCCAAGATGAGCTTAGCTTTTGAATCTTCAGTCAAATAATAGTATTCAGCGACCCGTTCCATGGACCAAGCCTGCATCCCGAACCATCTATTACTGGGCGGGTCGTGATAGACCGGATCCTCATCGTAGGCCATGCCATAGAAGGTACTGGTCCCAACGGGAGGGGTTCCATATTGCCCGTCCCAACTATTAGTGGCGCCACCGGCGATCGCCCCTTCCGCAGATTGGAGCCAGCGATAGAACTCCAATTGTCGCTGTAGACTGATTGACCAATCACGGACGGCATTCGGAGAGCGGGGTGCGAATTCGGGCACATTACTTAATACCCAAGCGGTAAGGGGGTTTTGGTAGCCAAAGTGGTTGAAACTGCAACCGATTCTCCAAGCCCAACCACTATTGGCGTCGATTGCGCCGCCCCACGCATAGTACCAGGACAGCAAGTAATGCGCACTGTCGTAACCGGTCGCCCCTGGCGTACGGGGACTGGTCGTCCCTAACGGTTTGAAGTACTTGTCAAAGAAGGAGTATCTCAGGTAATCGCCCATCATTGCGCCCTTGGCGAGCAAGGAATCGACAATGGCTGAACCACCTTGCTGATCAGCCCAGACTTTAGCCCAGTATAAGGCTTGGATAGCCCGAGCGTCGGCATCTGGTGCGTTGGTGTAACGCCACTGCTTGGCATAGGAGGCGTCGCCGGTAAAGAGATCCAGGAATCCGTTGGGCCCGCCCCACTTAAACTCTTCCCAAGAGGGGTGCGGCACCGTTTCCCAACAGGATTCTTGTGGTCCCCGTTGGAAAGTATTAATGTATGAAGGTGTACTGACCCCATCACCCCGCGAGCCATAGCCGTACCAGTTATCTACGTCAAGAAGCCAGTGCATACCGTAGATATCTGAAGTACCGTAAGTAGATCTTAACTCAGCGTATATGGGGTCGGCGCCTACGGGGACTGAAGAATCCAGTTCGGACGGGTAGTAATCCGGCAAGTTCCATTCAGGGGCATACGTAGCCGGACTGGATGGATCATAAAAATTGTTGGTGGGTTGATCTTCATGCTGTGGGATCATGTATTTTTCCATGTTTTCCCATGCTGTTTTCAGAGGTTCCCAATTACCGGTTAATTTACCATAGACCGCTTCCAGCCAAATCCAATAACTGTAAGCTTCGGAGGTGGTTTCATGACCGTAGTCCGGGGCCTCCACAATCAGGGTTTCTATGGAGTGGTAAGGGATACCGTCCGGACTGAAATACCCGTTGTCCGGATCATGGAGATCATTCCAGAGCGCCAGGAACCGGTCGTAGTAAGCGCTGTCCGAGGTAACAGTAACTTTTACCGGCGCAGAGGAGGTCTTCGCTCCCACATTATCCGTGGCTACTGCGGTGATGGTATATGTCCCCATTTGCACTCCGGACCAAATAATTTCGTAAGGCAGTGCTGTTACTTCTCCGATCTTCAACGCACCGGAGAAGAATTCCACCTTTACGATCTGGCCGTCTGGATCTTCTGCGATGGCGGATAAGACGATCTCTGCTGGGGAATCATAGCTTGATCCGTCGGCCGGAGAGATGATGGTGACTGAAGGCGGTTCAGTCGGTGGAAGATTGACGGTTATACGCACTGGCGCCGATTCAGCCACGCCGTTTTGATCATCATAAGCCTTAACGGTCAGGGTATATGTTCCGGCGGGCACCTCACTCCAAAGGTACTCATATGGCGCGTTAAGAGCTGTACCGATTAAGGTTTGGCCGTTGTAGAATTCCACCTTTGTGATGGCGCCGTCGGGGTCAGAGGCGGTGGCTTCAAGCAACAGATCCAAGGGGGTCTCAAAGACTGCTCCATCTTTGGGATTGGTCAGCGTTACGGTGGGTAAGTTATTGGGCTCCTGACCGTAGATGAGTACGCTCTCGCGGTAGACGGGGATATAAGGTGTCGTCTTGACGTTGGAGGTTAATTCTTGTGTTGACCAATCGTTTCCGCCATCCCAGCCTGGCCGCCACCCGGCCAAGTGCAGGCAGAAACTAACCTCAAATTTTGCTCCCGGATTTAACGCGACACTGCCAAAATCGAACTCGTAATAGTATAGATGCCGGCCGGAGTTGAAGGCGGTTAAGACCGGAGAAGCCACCGGCGCGCTGGAGTAATAGATCTCCAGTTGCAGATCGCCCAGAGAATAGCCGGAGGTTAGGATTTCGCTAACGTCAATAAAGTACTTGGCGGAGAGGTTGTTCAAGGTGGAACCGCCGTCATTATAAATATGCATTCGTACTTGTGTCATGATATTACTGTTCTGTTCGGCGACGGCCTCCACCCGTACCCCTTCGACTGTTTGTCCGGAGGTTGTTTTGGCGGAGACTTCAAGTGAAGGGGCGGATTCCTCTCCGCCGGTGTCTACGGCGGTGACCACATAATAGTAGGTAGTATTGGCAGACAGATTAGTATGTGTAAAATTGCTTGTAGTGGTCCGAGCTACTAGATTTTCCGCACTGGGCGTGACCCCGGCGGCGGTCGCCGCATAGACCCGGTAACCGGCCAAATTGGGTTCGTTATTATCCGCCCAGTCCAGACTAATCCGGCTGGACCCCAGCGCAGTAGCGCTTAAGCCGCTGGGGGCAGACAGACCGGAGCCGCCCGCCGTCACGGTAACCAGGACCGGCGTCGAGACTGTGGCTAATGCCTCGTTGTCAACAGCCCGGGCGGTGATGGTATAGTCGCCTACCGCCACTGGCGACCAGGTAAAGGTGTACGGAGCAGAGATATCTTCACCCAGTTTTGTGCTGCCACTGAAGAACTCCACTTTGACCACTGTACCATCCTGGTCGGCAGCAATAGCCTCAATGGCAATAGTCGCCGGTGCGGTAAAGACCGCCCCGTCCAGTGGGTTGACGATCGTGACTGAAGGAGGATAACCACTTCCCGGTGCAGGCTCCATTCCATAGATCAGGCTTCCGTTTTGATAGACCGGGATATATGTGGTTTTGGCATTACTCGAAGTCAAGGTCGTAAATGACCAGTCGTTTCCGGCATTCCACACCGATTGCCAGCCGTTCAGATGTACGCTGAAGTTAGTTTCTATATGGCGTCCGGCGGCCAGAGAGAAGATACCCCAGTCCAGTTCGAAGTAGTAAATGTGATTGGTTTGATCGAAAGAGACCAAGGAAACCGTCGCCGGGGCGCTGCTGTAATAGAGATCCAGGGTTACGTGATCAATGGAATAACCGGCAGAAATGACTTCGCTGAGATCAAGGAAGTAGCGGGCGGATAGACCGGAAATCGCTTGTGTATCATCATTGTATAAAAACATCCTGATTTGGGTGGCCTGTGCGCTTGCCTGTTCGTACCTGGCCTCTACATGCACTTTATAAGGAGTGACATCCTTTGTTGTTGCCGAAACCTCGGTGGAGGGCAGTGATTCATTGTTACTGGTATCAACAGCTGTTACCTTGTAGTACCGCCTGACCCCCGGAGCTAGACCGCTGTGGATATAGGCGCTATTCACCACCTCCGCCACTAAAGAGGTGGCTTCTATGGCAAAACCGGCTGTGGTTCCGGAATATACCCGATACTTGGCGAGGTCGCTTTCTGTGTTGTCGGCCCAGTCCAGGATGATCCGATCCGTACCTCCGCTCATGGCCGTTAGGCCCGTAGGCGCAGAGGGAGGAACTGTATCCGGGTCATCAGTTACGGCGCTGACTTCAACAGAGGGGGCAGATTCATTTCCATCCGTATCTACAGCGGTGACTTTAAAGTAATAGGTAGTGGCCGGTTTCAGGTTGCCAACACTATACTTGCTGTCTGTGGTCTCGTCAATGAAGGTATCGGCACTGATGGAGAAGGCCGGTGTGGTATGAGCGTAGACCTTATACTTGGCTAAATCGTCTTCAGTATTGTCCGCCCAGTCCAAATTGATCTGGATAGCACTGATTGTAGTGGCGGAAAGTCCGGTCGGCGGCGCGGGCGGGTCTTGATCCGGAGGGTGAGTTGTAGCCCAGGCCATACTGGAGGGATACGACTCGTTACCACTGGTGTCGACAGCAGTTACTTTATAGTAGTACGTAAGACCGGGAGTCAGTCCGATATGGGAATAATTACTGACACTGGTTTCCTTGAGCAAGGTGGATGCATCCGGTGTAAAATTACTGATCGTACTGGCATACACTCTGTATTTAGCGAAATCGGCTTCACTATTATCGTCCCAGTCCAGATCGATCCGGGTCCTACTGATCGCCTGCGCGACCAAGCCGGAGGGGGAAGCAGGCGGTATCTCATCCTTGACCGGCGGTTCACCCCATAAATAAACACCATCGTCGTAGACAGGGATATACGGGGTTTTCCTCACTGAACTGCCAAGTCCTTGATATGACCAGTCATTAGTGGGATCCCAAGCGTTGGTGTTGGTTGGCAAGCCGATTCTGAACTGTACTTCCTTGCGGTAGTCCGATTGTCCGCCGGGGAAAATTTTGACTCCAGAAAAATCTAAAATCACATAGTAAATGTTTTTTTCGGCATCAAAAGGTAAAACCTGTGAGATGGTTGCTCCATTGTTGTAATTCAAGGTCAGTTGCAGATCATTTACTGTATATCCTGCAGCGAATACTTCGCTCAAATCCATGTAGTATCTAAAAGAGAGCCTGTCCGTAACTCGGGCGGGCCAACCGGAACGATTGTTCAGAAAAGCACGGATTTCTGTATAGTTGCTGCCGGACGCATTGACGCCGGCTTCAACAAAGTACTCGTCTTCCCTGGTTTCTGGGGGCGGGAAATTAGCCAGCGGTGTTCCGCCGAATTCTAGATACAACCGGGCCAAAGCCCCTACAAAGGCGGCGTTATAATCCGTGGCCACCTCATTACAGACATAATCGCTGATGGCGTCGTTATACGCATCAGAACTGTCCGGACCGCCTACCAAAGCGCCGTAGAGTACGTGGCGGTGGTAGGGCGGGATGCTTTGGCTATCCGCCCATGAACCATGAGCGGTGCGGTGGTGCGGATGCTGAGGCGGGTTATGGCCAAAGCCCACTACATAACTGGAGTTCCGCGGGTTGTCTCCCAGACAGTAATTTATTTGTCGTACAGCGAAATCATGATAGATTTCTTTCTTTGGATTTGACGGTGGTAAGTAATCGCTGTAGATTAGGGCGAAAAATGCGGTATTAGCGGCATACCTTAAGCAACCCCAGGAGTCGAGCCAAGCCAGTCCGCCCGGTGTGTAAGTGATCCGTTCGCCGTTATATCCGGTTGACCAGAAATCCAGCCATCGTTCGGCGTCTGCTTTATACTTGTCCATCCCGGTAATCTTGGCCAACATCACATAGCAGCCATAGGACTTATCATCCCAGGCGTGGGTCCACTTATAGCTCTTAATTGTCGTCTGTGGTTCAGTGCTTAGGTTCTCATAGTATGTTTCGGCTTTCTGCAGGTAAACGGAGTCATTCGTAGCCAGGTAGAGCCAGATGGCGCCCCAGACCAACTCATCATGGTACCCGCTCCAGGACTGGTAATAACCTTGGGCGTCAGTGATGGAATCCGAATATTTACCGCGATAGGTGTCGGCAAAGTTGTACAATTGTTTGGCATGGCTTAGGCAAGTTGCAGCGTAAGCCGGATCCGTCTCTCGAAAGATAAGAGAGGCGGCAGCCAAGGCCGCGGCTGTTTCACCGGCCAGATCAGAACCGGGGTTTGCGGCGTCGATTTTATAGGCCGGGCGGCGCATCTGCATTACCTCGGCCGGACCCCACCAGGCATGGTCTTGTCCGCCATTGCCTACTTGACCCCAGAATTCGTTGGAACCGGTATGGCATTTGATAAAATAATCTGTTGCCCACTTGATGTTATCCAAGATCGCCTCAAGTTGTCCTGCCTTGGCATAGGCATCCCGATATTCGTAGACACCGGCCGCCAATAAGGTGGCAGAAGCGGCCATTGGAAAACCGAACTTAACATGATCTCCAGCATCGTACCAGCCGCCGGTTAGGTCATGTCCGACGTCCGTTCCGTCATTCAATCCGGAGTCTCCGCGCCATTCAACCCGGTTATTGGATGGCAGGGCGCCGGAACGTTGGCATTCATAGAAATAAATTGCCTTTTGCAAGGCTTCCCCATAATTAAAGGTAGCCGCCATTGTCGGACAGGTAAAAACCAAGGCGGCGACAAGGATTAGTGTGTACAACCAAAGTCTCTTCACGTCAACCCCCCCTTTGATTTTTAATTTTCTTTTCTCCTTATTAACCTCAGGGTTACTTTGCTTTGGCGGAGAGCAAAGGCGCCACCCCCTTCCTGTTTTTTCATATTTATATAAAAAATGTAAACGCAAAAAGAGCATATCCTTCTGTTGGCCACAGTTGTTGACAGATAAATAAGCCGGGACAGGCAGAACTAAGAGAAAGAGCGCCCGTCGGCCGATCCTTCTGCCTTAGCAGCTGGTTGATTCAGTGTAAGGGGTATTGATTGAATAGAAGAATGAATGATCCGCGGATCGGTAAGTAGATTTATTGCGACTGATTTTCAATGATGTTTGGAGGAATTGAGGAGGTGTGGTGACCCGGTAATAGTGTAGTGGGAGCTGATTGTGCTACTCAATATTACAGCCTGCTATTGGCTGTTGTTTGTTGGAGGAGTTGAGGATGGATTACTACAGAAGTAGGGACTTAGATTAGAGGTTAACATATTTTGTTATTATGTAAACATTCTACCAAAATTGTTTATTTTTGTCAATTAGCAATCTGATAATATCCATATTTATCCAAATTATGATCGGCGGGTCAGATCAATTAAGAAAAAATCTTTAACCACTGGTTTTAATTAACACTAGACAAAATGGAGAAAGAGAGTCTATATAACTCTTGACACCTATCTGTAATTGTGGTAGATTTTATTAGTAACTGACTGATCGCATGGGATAGAAGCGATTGAGGACTTCAACGGTTACGTGCAGGAAAAGAATAAAGTCTGTCCAGACTTTATCACAGCCTATAGGTTGTTTTTTTCTGTCTATTTTTTCTGGAGGTGGAGCAGGTGCGCGAAGGAATAACCTTGGCTTGTACAGAGTGTAAGAATAGGAATTATCGTACCAATAAGAACAAGAAGAATACTCCCGATCGGTTGGAATTAAGAAAGTATTGTAAGGTCTGTCGTCAAGAAACCGTGCATCGGGAAACCCGGTAAAGGTGGGAAAGTAATGGCTGCAAAAAGCGGAGGGAATATCGGTAAATACTTTCGGAGCGTAATTGCTGAACTAAAGAAAGTATCCTGGCCCAACCGTCGTGAAACAACGACCTATACCATTGTGGTGATTGTTACTGTTTTAGTGCTGGGGTTGCTTATTGGGATATTCGACTTTATCCTTAGCTTCTTATCTGCGAAACTATGAGCGGGTTAAAAATGTGCCCCTTGAAAGTATGGTATAATGTTTTGATGCAGTGTTATAATAACCCGGATTAAAGATTTTTAACCTACGGTATACTGCGATGGGTTATCACTATGGATTTATGTTTTGCACATAAGTGTACTTTTCTGGATATACCCTATGTTTAAAGCAAGGGGCGGGTGCGAACGTTTGTGTATTGACGGGTGGGATATTCATGGAAAAAGCCTGGTACGTTATTCATACGTATTCTGGTTATGAAAACAAGGTTAAGGCGAATTTGGAAAAAAGAGTCGCTTCCATGGCCATGGAAGATAAGATCTTCCGTGTTTTAGTGCCCATGGAAGAGGAGTATGAGTATAAAGATGGTAAACGTAAACTCACCAAGAAGAAGATATACCCGGGCTATGTCATAGTGGAAATGATTATGTCTGATGATTCCTGGTATGTAGTGCGGAATACCCCTGGAGTCACCGGCTTCGTTGGTTCGGGTGCTAAACCCCTTGCTTTACAGGAGAAAGAGATTAATCTCATTCTCCAACAGATGGGCATGGACGAACCCCGTCCACGGATTGACTTTGAAGCGGGGGAACCGGTGCGGGTAATCCGTGGTCCCTTTGAAAATTTCTCCGGAATTATCGAAGAGATTAACCCGGAAAAAGGAAAGCTTAAGGTGTTGGTTTCCATGTTTGGCCGGGAGACCCCGGTTGAATTGGATTATAATCAAGTAGAAAAGATCTAATGTGCCGAATTGCACATCTATTAATTAATTATATTATAGTGGCTAGTGGCGAAATGCCGCTCCATGGTCTTATTTAGCTGGTTAGTGGGAGGGTTAGTTAACCCGCTACCACCACATAATATCTAAGGAGGTGTCAGGGCAATGGCCAAAAAAGTATCGGGCTACATCAAACTTCAAATTCCTGCAGGTAAAGCGACTCCTGCTCCGCCCGTCGGTCCCGCCCTCGGACAACATGGCGTCAATATTATGGAGTTTTGTAAGAGTTTCAATGAAAGAACCTCCGGTCAAGCCGGAATGATTATTCCGGTTGTGATTACTGTCTATGAAGACCGTTCTTTTTCTTTCATTACCAAAACTCCGCCTGTTCCAGTGCTGCTGAAGAAAGCCATTAATCTGGAAAAAGGTTCAGGTGTACCGAATCGGGAAAAGGTTGGAAAGATTAGTAAGGATAAAGTCAGGGAGATTGCCGAACTGAAAATGCCCGACCTCAATGCCGCCAGTATTGAAGCTGCCATGCTCATGGTGGAAGGAACCGCCCGCAGTATGGGTATTGTAGTTGAGTAAAGAGGAGACGGCTTTGTTTCGGTGGGAGGATGTTTCTTACGCATAGCGTGCATAGACTCCATACGTTGCGTGGATATAGTTGATGGTGCATATTGCAGATAACGTATATTTAACATCAATATTTACGCGAGTAAGGAAAATAAAAGAAGTGTCTATGAGCGCTGTCATCCGCTAAAACCACATTTTGTGAGGAGGAAGGAAAAATGCCAAAACATGGCAAGAAATATTTGGAGATGTCCAAAGCCATTGATCGACAGAAATTGTATGATCCGCAAGAAGCCTTGGCGCTCCTCAAAGAGATTGTGAAGGGAAATTTTGATCAAACCGTAGAGGTCGCTGTGCGCCTGGGCGTAGATCCCCGGCATGCCGACCAACAAGTGCGGGGCGCAGTGGTTCTACCGCACGGTACTGGACGAACCGTACGTGTATTGGTCTTTGCCAAGGGCGACAAAGCAAAAGAGGCTCAAGAGGCCGGTGCTGACCGGGTAGGAGCTGAAGAAGTGGTTGAAGAAATTCAAAAAGGCTGGCTCGATTTTGACGTCGCCGTGGCCACTCCTGACATGATGGGTACTGTAGGGAAACTCGGAAAGATCCTCGGGCCTAAAGGTTTGATGCCCAATCCTAAGACAGGTACGGTCACCTTTGACGTAGGCAAAGCCGTACGGGAGATTAAAGCCGGTAAAGTTGAGTATAGAGTGGATAAGACCAGCATTATTCATGTGCCGGTTGGGAAAATTTCTTTTCCTGTAGAGAATCTGGTGGAAAACTTTAAGACGCTAATGAGCGCAATTGTTAAGGCTAAGCCGTCTGGAGCGAAGGGGACCTATATCAAGAGCATCACCCTTTCCTCCACCTTCAGCCCAGGGATTAAGATCTCCCCGCAAGCGGCTACCCAAAGCACGGGTGGGTGAGGGGATCGCGAAACCCCACCGAAAGGTTTGCACAACTGAATCCATCTTCTGAAGCCCGCAATTAGTGCGTGCTTAGCTCTTGCCATAGACAGCAGGTTCACTATTAGATAGTGAATAATGGTCAAAAGCGACCGCCTGCCGAGGCTGGGTGTCGCGTAGATATTACGCTTAAACCGTTAACTGGAACGGACCCTAACCTCATGTTTATGGGTCTGTTCTTTCTTTATTATCTTGCACGTCCGGATGCTTCTCCCTGTAAGTTAAGAAAATTTTCCGGGGGATGATTTTTCTTACAAAATACTTTTTCTGGAGAAAACTTGTCTTAAGCGAAGAAGCGCAGGATTGTGCTGATGCAAAAAATGGGAGGTGATAAAATGGCAAGACCGGAAAAAGAGGCTGCAGTAGCGGAACTACAGAATAAGCTATCCAGTTCCCAATCGGTAATCCTTGCCGATTACCGTGGTCTAAATGTACAGGAAGTAACGGAACTCCGTAAAAAACTCCGGGAAGTAGGAGTAGAGTTCAAGGTCGCCAAGAATACCTTAACAAAACTGGCAGCAAAGAACGCCGCCATCGAGGGGTTGGATGATCTGCTGGAAGGACCAACCGCTTTGGCCTTTGGGTACGATGATCCGGTAGCTCCCGCCAAAGTGCTTGCGGAATTCGCTAAAGATCATCAGAACCTGGAATTAAAAGGTGGTTTGCTTGAAGGAAAGGTTATCGACTTAAATATGGTGAATTCTTTGGCGAAACTTCCGTCCAAAGAGGCTCTGCTTACTCAGGTTGCCGGCCTCTTACAGGCTCCGATCAGGAATTTGGTCAATGTCCTTTCCGCTCCGCTCCGCAATACAGTCTATGTATTGGAGGCTGTCAGGAAGAAACAAAGTGGAGAGGCATAATTGCGACCCGAGACTGGTCGCTGGGTCTAGGAGAATGTGGGAGAATAGATTTTATTTAAGTAGATATTAAGGAGGTAAATTAAATGTCTAAAGTACAAGATGTTTTGGGAATTGTTAAGGAAATGACGGTTTTGGAATTGAATGAGTTGGTAAAGGCTTTTGAGGAAGAGTTTGGTGTATCCGCAGCTGCTCCTGTGGCAGTGGCCGCTGCCGCTCCCGGTGCTGCTCCTGCCGCTGCACAGGCTGAAGAGAAGAGCGAATTTGATGTCATTCTGAGTTCCGCCGGGGATAAGAAGATTAACGTGATTAAGGTTGTCCGTGAAATTACCGGTTTAGGCTTGAAAGAAGCCAAAGAATTAGTGGATAGCGCGCCGAAGCCGATTAAGGAAGGCGTCGCCAAGAAAGACGCAGAGGAAATTAAAGCCAAACTGGAAGAGGCCGGCGCTACTGTAGAACTGAAGTAATTATAAAGGTTAAGCTGATCTCAGGGTAAAGAGGAGTAATTATTACTCCTCTTTTTTATAAAATTTCTCGGAAAATCTTTAAAAAAATCCTTGACAAGGATATAGTCAAATGATAGCATTATATAATGCTGAAACTTAAGCTCCCTTTTTATACCCTGTTGAAATTGTTAGACTTCTTACATAGGATTTTCTCTACTGACCAAGGACGATTCTTCAAGAAAATAATTCCTTCGCAATCCTTGAGGTATTCAAGGTGTATATAGGCAGAATGATTAATTTGTAGGTGAGTTATAATTAGACACCTTTATATCAGCAAAGTATGTTACGGCCGTAAGCGAGGGCGCGAATAGTGACGTATTCGTGATACTGGCATTTTCGCGGACGTATTCGCCTAGGCGCGTACTGGTTTTATGCTGGGCCCCGCATAGACGAATGCGCAATATAATGAGCCAGTGATTGCCCTTGCTTTTCGCTGTTTTTTTCTTTATTCACGTGGGTAACTACGATTACTTTTTACGTATGACCAGGGCACTGTCTGGGTGCTTACAGCGCCCGTGCATACCAGCGCGTTACAGAGCCTATTAAAAACAAGCGGAAGAGGTGAGGAATTTGCCGGGGACCACTGCCAGCACGAGAAGAGAGAGGGTTAGCTTTGCCAAGACCCAAGAAATTCTGGAAATGCCAAACCTCATTGAGATTCAACAAAAATCATATAAGTGGTTTTTGGATGAAGGCCTGCGTGAGGTTTTCCGGGACATTTCCCCGATTCAAGATTTTACGGGCAATCTGGTTCTTGAGTTTATCGATTATACTTTGGGCGAACCTAAATATGAGGTTGATGAGTGTAAAGAACGGGATGCCAATTATGCCGCGCCTTTACGTGTAAAAGTCAGATTAATTAACAAAGAAACCGGTGAGGTAAAAGAACAGGAGGTCTTTATGGGAGATTTTCCCTTAATGACCGAGAAAGGCACCTTCATCATAAACGGAGCGGAAAGAGTGATCGTCAGTCAGTTGGTACGCTCCCCGGGTGTCTACTTTGGAAAGACCATGGACAGCAGTGGGAAGGCGCTCTACTCAGCCAGTATTATCCCTAATCGCGGAGCTTGGCTTGAATTTGAGTTTGACCTGAATAATGCCTTATACGTTCGGATTGACCGGACCAGAAAGCTTCCGGTTACCGTCATCTTGAAAGCCGTCGGCCTTGGTAATAATGTGCAACTCATGGAGAAATTCGACAATCACGAAGCAATCCAGGCTACGCTCGAACGGGACAATACGCAGAATCAAGAAGAGGCGCTGATTGAAATCTATAAACGGCTGCGCCCGGGAGAACCGCCTACTGTGGATAGCGCCCGCTCGCTCTTTGAAACCTTGTTTTTTGACCCGAAAAGATATGATCTTGCTGCTGTGGGACGTTATAAAATCAATAAAAAACTTAATTTAAATTTACCGCCTAAAACCATTCCCGCCCATATCGATGAAGACGGGCGAGAGGTGCCCGCGGTGGAAGCTGTTAAAACCCTCACTGTTGAAGATATAGAAGCGGTTGTCCGCTATCTTCTCGGGCTATTGGAGGGTAAGGGAGAAGTAGACGACATCGATCATTTAGGAAATAGAAGATTGAAGAGCGTCGGTGAACTGCTTCAGAATCAAATCAGAATCGGACTTTCCCGGATGGAGAGAGTTGTCCGGGAGCGTATGACCATCCAGGACATGGATGCCATCACTCCACAGGCTTTGATAAACATTCGGCCGGTGGTAGCGGCGATCAAAGAATTCTTTGGTTCCAGCCAGTTATCGCAGTTTATGGATCAGAACAACCCACTGGCGGAGTTGACCCATAAACGGCGTTTGTCCGCCTTGGGTCCAGGGGGGCTGTCCAGAGAACGGGCGGGCTTTGAAGTGCGCGACGTGCATCATTCGCACTATGGACGGATGTGCCCAATTGAGACTCCCGAAGGGCCAAATATTGGACTGATTGGCTCATTGACCACCTATGCGCGGGTTAATGAGTACGGTTTCATCGAAACCCCTTATCGTAAGGTGATTAAAGGAAAGGTGACCGATGAAATCCTGTATTTGACAGCGGATGAAGAGGATAAATACATCATTGCCCAGGCCAATGAGGCTTTTGACCCGGAAACCCGTCAATTTATCAATAGTAAGGTTTCTGTCCGGTTTAAAGAAGCCATTTTGGTGGTTCCTGCCGAGGAAGTTGATTTAATGGATGTCTCCCCGAAGCAGTTGGTCAGTATAGCTACTGCGCTCATTCCTTTTTTGGAGAATGATGACGCCAACCGGGCTTTAATGGGATCGAACATGCAACGGCAGGCTGTTCCGCTGCTGAAGACTGAGGCCCCTTATGTGGGAACGGGTATGGAATATAAGGCGGCTCTGGATTCCGGCGTGGTGGAATTGGCTAAAGCGCCTGGTGTCATTGAACGGGTCAGCGCCGATCAAATCGTTGTCCGGAGAGACGACGGAAAAATTGATGTGCATAAGCTACACAAGTTTAAACGCTCCAATCAGGGAACTTGTATTAATCAGCGCCCCATCGTGCGAGTCGGGCAAAGGGTGGAAGCAGGGCAGGTCATTGCCGACGGTCCTTCCACTGAACAAGGAGAACTGGCTTTAGGACGCAATGTCTTGGTCGCCTTCATGACTTGGGAAGGTTATAATTACGAGGATGCCATTTTAATCAGTGAAAAGTTAGTCACTGATGACGTTTTCACTTCTATTCATATTGAAGAGTATGAGTGTGAAGCGCGTGATACAAAACTGGGACCCGAGGAGATCACCAGAGATATTCCGAATATTTCCGAAGGCTCTTTGGACGACTTGGATCAAAACGGCATCATTAGGGTTGGCGCCGAGGTGCGTCCGGGAGATATTTTAGTAGGGAAGGTTACCCCGAAAGGAGAAACCGAGCTGACAGCGGAAGAACGTCTATTGCGGGCAATCTTCGGGGAAAAAGCCAGAGAAGTAAGGGATACCTCTTTAAAAGTTCCTCATGGCGAATCCGGAAAGGTTGTGGACGTTAAGGTTTTTTCCAGGGAAAACGGAGATGAACTGGCTCCGGGCGTCAACCAGTTGGTCCGGGTTTATGTGGCGCAGAAACGGAAGATTTCGGAAGGGGATAAGATGGCCGGCCGGCATGGGAATAAGGGTGTTATCTCTAAAATTCTACCTGTAGAGGACATGCCGTTCTTACCGGACGGGACTCCGGTGGAGATTGTCCTTAATCCTCTAGGTGTTCCTTCCCGGATGAACATTGGCCAGGTTTTGGAGACTCATTTAGGATGGGCGGCGAAAGCTTTAGGCGTGCATGTCGCCACCCCGGTCTTTAATGGCGCTACCGAAGAGGACATCACTGCTTTTCTCCGAAAGGCCGGTTTGAGCGAAGACGGTAAAATCACCTTGTATGACGGACGCACCGGCGAACCGTTTGACAATCAGATTACTGTGGGTTACATCTATATGCTGAAGTTAGCGCACTTGGTTGATGATAAAATCCATGCCAGATCTACCGGACCTTATTCCTTGGTAACGCAGCAACCTCTGGGCGGTAAAGCCCAATTCGGAGGGCAAAGATTCGGTGAGATGGAAGTTTGGGCCTTGGAGGCCTATGGCGCAAGCTATACCCTACAAGAACTATTAACTGTAAAATCCGACGATGTAGTCGGTAGAGTCAAGACCTACGAAGCCATTGTGAAAGGAGAGAATATTCCTGAGCCGGGAGTGCCGGAGTCTTTCAAGGTCCTGATCAAAGAGTTGCAAAGCCTCGGTTTGAATGTGCGGGTTCTCTCTGAAGAAGACCAGGAAGTGGAGTTTAAGGATGATGATGACGACGTCCGGGAAATGGCGAAAGAATTGGGTCTGGAAATCGAAGGCCCACCCGTGCGGGGAGAAGTTGATCAAAAAAGAGGTTACGGAGCTGAGACCGAAGAATCCGAAGAACCCGATGATGATCTAGACGATATTGAACAGGAAGAAGAGTTAGATGGGGAAGATATCCCTGAAACAGCTGATGACTTTGATGAAGAGGACTTTGATGAGGATATAGACGATGACCCGGATTGGGGAGAAGACTCCGAGGATATAGACTTCGCAACAGCAGAGGACGATGATGACGATTTGAAGAGAACTTCCTAAGGCACATTCTTCAGCCTAAATTTTGTAGACGGATAGTAAAAAATTTGCGTCAAAGGGGGAGAAGATCCTTGTTGGACGCCAACAATTTTGAGGCTATTAGTATTGGGCTTGCTTCACCGGAACAGATTCGAGCCTGGTCAAGCGGGGAAGTGAAAAAGCCGGAAACTATCAATTATCGGACATTAAAGCCGGAAAGAGAAGGATTGTTTTGTGAAAAGATCTTCGGACCGCAGCGCGACTGGGAATGCCATTGTGGAAAATATAAGCGTGTCCGCTACAAAGGAATAGTCTGTGACCGCTGTGGAGTTGAAGTTACCAGATCCAAAGTGCGCCGGGAACGAATGGGCCATATTGAACTGGCGGCTCCGGTCTCACACATCTGGTATTTTAAGGGGATACCAAGCCGGATGGGACTCTTGCTTGATATGTCACCCCGCTCCTTAGAGAAGGTACTATATTTTGCCTCTTTTGTAGTAGTAGATCCAGGAAACACCGGGTTGTTGAAGAAACAACTGTTATCAGAGAATGAGTATAGAGAAGCTCGGGAGAAGTATGGTGACGAATTCAAGGCTTTAATGGGCGCAGAAGGGATAAAAGCCTTGTTGCAAGAGTTAGATCTGGATAAGATGTCCCGTGAGTTGCGAAAAGAAGTGAAGGAAGTCAGTGGACAACGGCGGATCAGAGCCATCCGCCGTTTGGAAGTGGTTGAATCCTTTAGAAAATCGGGGAATAGACCTGAGTGGATGATTATGGATGTGATTCCTGTCATTCCTCCGGAATTGCGTCCTATGGTTCAGTTGGACGGTGGGCGGTTTGCCACTTCTGACTTGAATGATCTTTATCGCCGAGTAATCAACAGGAATAACCGGCTAAAGCGTCTGCTGGAATTAGGAGCACCCGATATTATCGTCCGGAATGAAAAACGGATGCTACAGGAAGCGGTCGACGCATTGATTGATAACGGAAGAAGAGGCAGACCGGTGACCGGCCCCGGAAATCGTCCGCTTAAATCCCTCAGTGATATGCTCAAAGGGAAGCAGGGACGCTTCCGTCAAAACCTCTTAGGAAAGAGAGTGGATTACTCGGGTCGTTCCGTGATTGTGGTCGGTCCCGAATTAAAGCTGCATCAATGCGGATTGCCCAAAGAAATGGCTTTAGAGCTTTTTAAGCCATTTGTGATGAAGAAGTTGGTGGATAAAGGGTTTGTTCATAACATTAAGAGCGCCAAACGAATGGTGGAAAGAGCCAGGGCGGAAGTATGGGATGTATTGGAAGAGGTTATCAAGGAGCATCCTGTCCTTTTAAACAGGGCGCCGACTCTGCACCGTCTGGGAATTCAGGCCTTTGAGCCGGTACTGGTGGAAGGCCGTGCCATTCAGATTCATCCCTTGGTTTGTACCGCTTATAACGCCGACTTCGACGGGGACCAGATGGCCGTGCATGTTCCCTTGTCTGCGGAAGCCCAAGCAGAGGCCAGAATTTTAATGCTTTCCGCGCACAATATATTGTCCCCTGCCAACGGGCGGCCCTTGGCCACTCCAACCCAGGATATGGTGCTAGGATGTTACTACCTTACCATATTACGAGACGGCGCAAAGGGTGAAGGCAAACTCTTCTCTTCCGCCCGTGAGGCTATTTTGGCTTATGATAACAAATATATTGATTTGCATGCCAAAATAAAAGTACGAACCGAGAAAGGGATAATTCAAACTTCGGCTGGACGCTTAATCTTTCGGGAAGAGACCAATTTGGACAAGGAGATCATCGATCGCGCCTTTGCCAAGGTCGGCAACGAAGGAATCGGCAAGAAAGAACTGGCCAATCTGGTGGCGGAGATTTGCCGCAGGTATGATACACAGCGGACGGCGGAGATTTTGGACCAGATTAAGAGGTTGGGTTTCCGGTATTCCACCATTTCCGGAACAACTATTGCTGTAAAAGACATTCTGATTCCCAAGGAGAAAGGACAGATCATTCAAGAAGCTGAAAACCAGGTTGAACAGGTCGAGCAACAATTCCGGAGAGGCTTAATCACTGCGGAAGAAAGGTACCAAAGATTCATTGACATCTGGACAAAAGCCAAAGAAGATACAACGAACGCGATGATTAATAATTTGGATTACTTTAACCCCGTCTTTATGATGGCCACTTCCGGCGCGCGGGGTAACGTTTCCCAGCTTTCTCAGTTGGCCGGGATGCGGGGACTAATGACGGATCCGTCCGGGCGCATTATTGACCTGCCTATTAAGGCCAATTTCCGGGAAGGCTTGACCGTTTTGGAATTCTTCATTTCCACGCACGGCGCGCGTAAAGGGTTGGCTGATACCGCTCTGCGAACGGCAGACTCCGGCTACTTGACCAGACGCTTGGTTGATGTGGCCCAGGATGTGATTGTGCGTGAAGTTGACTGCGGCACTAGGGAAGGGATCAATGTCAGCGCCATCATGGATGGTAATGAAGTAATCGAGCCTTTACACGAGCGTATAACCGGCAGAGTGGCGGCGGAAGATATTAAACACCCGGAGACCGGAGACGTATTGGTTAAATATAATGAGTTGATCGATGAAGACGCCGCGAAACGGATAGCCGAAGCCGGTCTGGAAAAGGTGCTGATCCGGTCGGTTCTGACTTGTCGTACACCCCATGGCGTGTGCGCTAAATGTTATGGAAGAAACTTGGCCACCGGACGTCTGGTGGATGTGGGTGAAGCAGTTGGAATCATTGCCGCTCAATCCATTGGCGAACCCGGAACTCAGTTGACGATGAGGACCTTCCACACCGGAGGTGTGGCCGGAGAAGATATTACACAAGGTTTGCCAAGGGTGGAAGAGCTGTTTGAGGCCCGTAAACCAAAGGGGCAAGCCATCATTACTGAGATCTCCGGCGTCGTCAAAGTAGTGGAAGTAAAAGGGGTGCGCAGAGTAAGCGTGATCTCTGATGACGGAGAGGAGAAACTATATCAGATTCCTTACGGGGCCCGGCTTAGAGTGAGGGATGGCAGTAGAGTTGAAGCAGGTGACCGTTTGACCGAGGGTTCGGCCAATCCCCATGATATTCTGAAAATCAAGGGAGTAAGAGGCGTACAAATGTACTTGGTCCATGAAGTGCAGGATGTCTACCGTTCCCAAGGCGTGGAGATCAATGATAAACACATTGAGGTCACTGTTCGTCAGATGCTACGTAAGCGTAAGGTCGAGAACCCAGGAGATACTGATCTTTTACCAGGTGGTTTAGTAGACGTTTTCGAACTGGAAGCCAAAAACGAAGAAGTGCAAAAGGCAGGAGGGACTCCGGCTGTAGCCAAACCTGTTCTGCTCGGAATTACCAAAGCCTCTTTAGCCACGGAGAGTTTCCTGTCCGCCGCTTCCTTCCAAGAAACCACCAGGGTGCTCACGGAGGCCTCCATCAAAGGCAAGTCCGATCCGCTCCTTGGTTTGAAAGAGAATGTCATTATCGGGAAGCTTATCCCAGCCGGCACCGGAATGTCCAGGTACAGGAATACCAGAATTACCCGTCCTGGACTGGAAGGGAAGGATTCGGCCACCGAGGGATCCCTCGCCGGAGAAGGGAAGCCGGACGCTGAAGAGAGTACTTTGGCGGGAGACGTCGAGCGGGGTCTTACGCAAACAGAGAAACTGGCTTCCGGCTTAAGTAAGTTCTAAACGACTCTTTTCGTCCATTGTGGGCAGGAGAAACACATAGATCATCTGACACGTAGTTTCTTCAGATTTTCAAATAAGGCCGGGAACCACATGGCTGGTTCCGGCCTTCATCTTCGTGGACATACGCGCGTCAGAAGGCGAAGAACGTATAGACCGTAACAATATTATTATTGACACCGATTTGCAATGGTGATAAAATAAGTTAGTGTCCGGCTCATACGCAAGATCTACTTGCAGAGGCATGATCCCGTGTGTGCGGCTTATACCCGGACTATAATGATAAATCCATATTTTCATTGAGTCTTCTGTTTTAATGAGCCCATTAACTTCTTGGGCTGGATGGAGTGATAGTTCCTTGGAACGAGCTATCCTGGAGACTGAGAACAAAGTAGTAGGTTTAAAACAGACTCTTCGTGTTCTACAACAGAATAAGGCGACCAAAGTCTTTGTGGCCAGTGACATAGAAGAACAGGTATTGCGTAAGATTAAAGCGGCTTGCCTTGGAAAAAATGTCAAACTCATCATGGTCCGGGCCAACCAAAAAGAGCTCGGACGAATGTGCCGAATCGATGTGGGCGCCGCAGTAGTCGCCTTGGTTCGTAATTAGGAAGGAGGTGTAATGATGCCAACCATCAACCAATTAGTTCGCAAAAGTAGAGAAAAAGTGGAAAAGAAAAGTTCAGCTCCTGCTCTGCTTTGGTCCTACAACACAAAGAAAGAATCGATGTTTGAATCGGAAAAAGGTAGTCCGCAAAAACGAGGTGTCTGTACCAGGGTATCAACTTTTACTCCTAAGAAACCCAATTCAGCTTTGCGGAAGGTAGCAAGGGTCCGGTTGACCAACCGGATAGAGGTGACAGCCTATATTCCGGGTGAGGGGCATAATTTACAAGAGCACTCTGTTGTGCTCATTCGCGGAGGTCGTGTTAAGGATCTTCCTGGAGTCAGGTATCATATTGTGCGCGGTACTTTGGACACCGCCGGTGTTCAAGATCGAAAACAGGCCAGATCCAAATACGGCGCCAAAAAACCGAAGACTGCTACTGCCAAGAAGTAAGGGTAAGGGGGTTGAAGTTGTTGTCTCGTCGCGGAGGAATATTTAAGCGGGAGATTGTTCCGGATCCCATCTATGGGGATCCTTTAGTTACACAATTCATTAACAAGATCATGCTTGACGGGAAACGCGGATTGGCGGAACAAATATTCTACGGCGCTCTTGAAATAATTAAAGAGAAGACCGGGAATGATCCGTTGGAAGTGTTTCAGCAAGCCATGAAGAATGTCATGCCAGTACTTGAGGTGCGTCCCAGAAGAGTGGGGGGCGCTACTTATCAGGTTCCCATGGAAGTGCGGCCGGACCGCCGAGTTTCTTTGGCGATGCGTTGGATCACGGCAAATGCCAGAGCGAGGGCGGAAAGAACCATGAAAGAACGGTTGGCCGCTGAGCTTATGGATGCCGCTAATAATGTGGGTGCTTCGATTAAAAAGAAAGAAGACACCCATAAGATGGCGGAAGCCAATAAAGCATTTGCCCATTATCGCTGGTAGTTGTTTCTGGATTGCGGTATACCGTTCGCTCAACAACTACGTTTCATTAGCGTTGATATTTGCCTGAATTCATTGGTGAATTAATTCATTAGTGAATTCATTTATTGATGAATTGATGAATTTTTTAATGTATTTTAGGTTTAGATAGCTTGGAGGTTTTTTTGTGGCTAGGGAATTTCAATTAAACTTGGTGCGAAATATTGGGATCATGGCCCATATTGATGCAGGGAAGACTACCACAACCGAGCGGATTCTCTTCTATACCGGTAAAGTTCATCGGATGGGAGAGACCCATGAGGGTTCGGCTACCATGGACTGGATGGTGCAGGAGCAAGAGCGGGGGATTACTATTACTTCTGCCGCTACTACCGCTCAATGGCGTGGACATCAAATCAACATTATTGACACGCCCGGACACGTGGACTTTACTGTAGAAGTGGAACGCTCTTTACGGGTTTTAGACGGAGCGGTGGCGGTCTTTTGTTCCGTAGGCGGCGTGGAACCGCAATCGGAGACTGTGTGGCGTCAGGCTGATAAATATGGTGTGCCTAGAATTGCTTTTGTCAATAAAATGGATCGCGTGGGCGCTGATTACTTCCGGGTTATTGAGATGATGCGGACCCGATTGGGCGCAAAACCGGTACCTATTCAGATCCCCATCGGAAAGGAGGATCACTTTACCGGTATAATTGATTTAATTGAAGAAAAAGCCATTCATTATCTAGATGATCTAGGCACTCGTAGCGAGGCTGAGGCGATCCCTGATGACTTAAGAGATGTGGCTGCCGAATACAGAGAAAAAATGCTGGAGTCCCTGGCTGAGGTAGACGAAACCTTGATGGAGAAGTATCTGGAGGGCGAGGAAATTACTAAGGAAGAGATTAAACAGGCCTTGCGGAAGGGGACGATCGCGGTTGCCATTACTCCGGTGCTTTGCGGATCTGCTTTTAAGAATAAGGGTGTGCAATTATTGCTGGATGCGGTCGTGGACTACCTCCCTTCACCCCTGGATATACCACCGGTTCGCGGGAGCAATCCGGCAAATAATGAAGAGTTGGTTCGCCACTCCAGTGACGATGAACCTTTTGCCGCTTTGGCCTTTAAAGTGATGGCCGACCCGTATGTCGGAAAACTGGTCTTCTTCCGGGTTTATTCCGGAGAACTGTCTACCGGTTCCTACATTTACAATTCAACAAAAGGTACACGGGAGAGAGTTGGGCGAATTCTCAGAATGCACGCCAATCACCGTGCAGAGATTAAGACAGTCCGGGCCGGTGATATTGCGGCGGCTGTCGGCTGGAAAGACACGGGCACCGGGGATACGCTGTGCGATGAGAATAATCCCATCATTTTGGAAGCAATGAAATTTCCTGAGCCCGTTATCCAGATTGCCATTGAACCCAAGACCAAAGCCGACCAGGATAAACTGGCTGTTTCCTTAGGTAAGTTGGCGGAAGAGGATCCCACTTTCCGGGTGGAGACCAATCAAGAAACCGGACAGACCATCATTTCCGGTATGGGTGAATTGCACTTGGAGATTATTACCGACCGCTTGCTTCGGGAATTTAAAGTTGAGGCCAATGTTGGCAAGCCGCAGGTGGCCTATAGAGAAACCATTAAGAAGCCAGTGAAGATTGAAGGCAAATTTGTCCGGCAAAGTGGTGGACGCGGTCAATACGGCCATGTCTGGCTGGAGATCGAGCCCAATGAGCCCGGGGCCGGGTTTACTTTTGAAAACAAAATAGTCGGCGGCGTGGTGCCCAAGGAATATATCCCCGCTGTGGAAAACGGGGTTAAAGAGGCTATGCAGAACGGAGTTTTAGCCGGATACCCGGTAGTTGACGTCAAAGTCAGACTGGTGGACGGTTCCTATCACGAGGTTGACTCCTCGGAGATGGCCTTTAAGATCGCCGGATCAATGGCTTTTAAAGAAGGCAGCAAGAAAGCAAATCCGGTCTTGCTGGAACCCATTATGAAAGTGGAATTAACCACCCCCGAGGATTATCTCGGAGATGTGCTTGGTGACTTCAACTCCCGTCGGGGACGGGTTGAAGCCATGGAACCGCAGGCGAAAGCCCAGGTTGTCCGGGGGTATGTGCCTTTAGCCGAGATGTTCGGATACGCCACGACTCTTCGGTCAATTACCCAAGGCCGGGCAGTGTACACCATGCAATTCTCCCATTATGAGGAGGTACCGGCCAATCTGGCTAAGGAATTGATTGAAAATTAGTATAGGTTTACAGCCTTGCGCTGTCTATTATATATCCTAAGTAAAATGAAGGGGGATACTGAAGAAAATGGCCAAACAAAAATTTGAGCGGACCAAACCGCACGTAAACATTGGGACCGTTGGGCACGTTGACCACGGGAAGACCACGAC
>DATCJV010000094.1:0-5254 GCA_036562625.1 Bacillota bacterium
GTATTAGGATAAACCTGATTCCGCATGGCTTGGCCTAACAAGGTTTTGGCAGTCCCCGGATCAGTCAAAGCCGCGTTGTATTGCGGATGATCCTGAAACAGGCGGGCATTCTCCTTAATGAGCTCCGTTCCGTACAAAGAAGCGGTCGAACCGACCAAATAGGCGGCCCCGGCAACAATTAGGCAAAAAAACGTCCCCACTACCATAGCGGTAAAGATCACCTTTTCATTCTTGATGGCATAAAACTTCTGCACCATCTGCGGGAGACCCCAAGCACCCAGGCTTGTCAGGATGACCAGCCACAGGAGGGACGTTCCTCCGCTGGGAAAAGCCCGGGCCAGGTTGAGATCGATCTTCTGCAGGCCACTGACCAATCCGGTACCTCCTCCAACCGCCGGATGAGTAATGATATAAAAGACCATCAGCACCGATCCAACCAGCATAATCAAGCCTTGAATAAAATCACTTAGCGAAACAGCGGTATATCCGCCCAATAACAGATAAATAGCTGTTATTATGGTCATAAAAGCCAGGGCATGAGCATAGCTGATCTTCAAGATATTGACAAATAAAAATGAAAGCCCGGAAAAGACGGAACCCGAATAAGGAATTAAGAAGAAGAACACCACCAGGGCGCTTAAGACCTTAAAGGCTCTCGACTGATATCTGGCTTCCAAGAATTCAGGCATCGTCATGACGTTTAAGCGTGAAGTCAAAGTCCGGGTTCTTTTCCCCAGGGTCAACCAGGCTAAAAAACTACCAACCATTGTATTTCCGATGGCAATCCAGACTACAGGCAGACCGAATGTAAACCCGAGGCCCCCTGCGTACCCAATAAAGATCACTGCTGAAAAATAAGTGGTCCCATAAGCAAACGCCGAAATCCATGGACCAATATTTCTTCCGCCCAGGAAGAAGTCGGCGGTGGTCCTATTTCGGCGCATGGTAAAGAGTCCGATCCCTACCAACAACAGCAGAAAAAGCCCAATACTAACCCAATACACTAAATTATCCATCTTTCCATCCTCCTCTGTTCTCCATACTACCTTACTGCTAAAGCCAACCCCAAGTAGGGTTGGCCCTACCATTGAACTACCATAGTCCACAGTTGCTTGCGAAAATGAAACAACTTTATTAATCTATTCGCTATCTCCTACCATTTCCCTTCCCAAACAATAAACTTCTCCAGAACCAGTCCAGGCTGGTATGGTGAATATATGAAGAGGCCTTCCTCTCTGAAAAAGAGGAAGGCCTCTTTGCCAGTGTCACGGTCTTCCACAAGACCGGCCTTGATAGAGCTGATTCACAAATCAAGTCTCACAAACAACCTCTACCGTCTTTTCCGTCTCACGCCACGGAATAATCTTACCCTCTACAGGCTGTCCATCCACAGTCAGACGGTAATTTCCGGAACGGTTATTCTTGATGGTAATCCTGTATTCTACCCCTCTATACCTTCTCCTGATAGTTAATTCCTTAAATGTTCCTGGGAGACAGGGATCAACCATCAACCCGTCAAAGTCGGGACGGATCCCCAAAATATATTGGGTAATGGCCACGAAGTTCCAAGCGGCAGTGCCGGTCAGGAAGGAGTTCTTCGCTTCACCATGCCTTTTGGCTTCTTTCCCGGCGATCATTTGCGCATAGACATAAGGTTCCATCCGGTGGATCTCGCTAATCTCCTCCCGGTAAGCCGGGGCAATCTTCTTGTAATAGGAGAAGGCCTCATCCGCCCGGCCCAATTTAGTTTCAGCAATCATCACCCAGGGATTGTTGTGACAAAAGACACCACCGTTTTCTTTATATCCCGGCGGATACGAAGTAATCTCGCCCAGTTCCTTATGATACTCAGTATAAGCCGGATAGACCAAGACGATACCGTGCTCCGTATCAAGATATTTTTTTACTGATTCCATGGCTTTCAGGGCCGACCCGTCTTGCAGCCCAATCCCTGCCATTACGCACATACCTTGCGGTTCAATAAAGATTTTGCCTTCCTTATTCTCTTTACTCCCCACTTTTCTCCCAGCGTCGTCGTAAGCGCGTAAAAACCATTCTCCATCATAGCCATGGGCCATCACAGCCTCCTCCATCCTGGCCACTTCCTGCCGGATCTTGGCGGCTTCCTCGTAAAGCCCCAGTTTCTCGCATAACCGGGCATATTCAGGGCAGATGTCCACAAACATGCCGGCAATAAAGATGGATTCTGCAGTCCTTCCATCTTTGTTGGTACAAGTCTGGAATGATTCATCCGGGGTCTCCGAATAACAGTTCAAATTCAAACAATCATTCCAGTCCGCCCGCCCAATCAGAGGCAGACCATGGGGCCCCAGATTATTCAAGACGTGTCCGATCGAACGCCGTAAGTGTTCCATCAGTGTGTCGGCCAAGGCCGGATTATTCTCGAACGGCACCTTTTCTTCTAATATGCTGTAATCTCCGGTCTCTTTGAGGTAAGCAATTACCGAATAGACCAGCCAGAGGGGGTCATCATTGAATCCCCCGCCAATATCCATATTCCCCTTTTTCGTTAAAGGTTGATACTGATGATAAGCGCTGCCGTCCGGGAATTGCGTGGCCGCCAAATCGAGTATCCGTTCTCTGGCTCTTTCCGGAATCATACTGACAAAACCCAAAATGTCTTGGTTGGAGTCACGGAAGCCCATCCCGCGCCCGATTCCGGATTCAAAATACGAAGCGCTCCGGGAGAGGTTAAACGTCACCATACACTGGTAAGGATTCCAGATGTTAACCATCCTGTTCAGCTTCTCATCTTCACTCTCTATCTGGAAGACGGAGAGAAGATTTTGCCAAGAGGATTTTAGCTCAGCAAAGGCTTTTTCCACTTTTTCTCCTGTCGAAAACGCCTCTTGTATGGCCTTGGCTTTTGCTTTATTAATAACACCCGGTTTCTCCCACTTTTCCTCGGGTTTATTCTCCACATAACCAAGGACAAAGATTATTTCCTTACTCTCACCCGGCTGGAGAGTAATCTCTAAAAAATGAGACGCAATCGGCGCCCAGCCGTCAGCCATCGAGTTGGCAGCTTGTCCTTTCTTGACTACTTGAGGATCAGCCAAACTATTATAGAGCCCGACAAAAGAGTCTCGATCCGTATCAAACCCCGCAATCGGCAGGTTAACACTGTAGAAAGAGTAATGGTTACGGCGCTCTCTGTATTCGGTCTTATGATAAATGGCGCTGCCTTCCACTTCCACCTCGCCGGTATTGAGGTTCCGCTGGAAATTGGTCATATCATCATATGCGTTCCAAAGGGCGAATTCAAGGAAGGAAAAGACTTTTAAATTCTTCACTTTGTCTCCTTGATTCCGTAAAGTCATTTTATGGATCTCACAGTTCTGATTGAGCGGCACAAAGTATAAGACCTCCGCCAGTACCTGGTTTTTGACCCCGCTGATTTTCGTATAACCCAGGCCATGTCTACACTCATAACTATCCAGTTCAGTTTTGACCGGTTTCCAACCAGGCGACCAGATTAGGCCATCATCATTAATGTAAAAATACCGTCCGCCCTCATCAATAGGGATGTTATTATAGCGATACCTGGTAATCCGACGCAACCGGGCATCTTTGTAAAAAGAATAACCCCCCGCCGTGTTGGAAATTAAGCCGAAGAATTCCTGGGAACCAAGGTAGTTAATCCAGGGATACGGGGTCTGCGGTGTGGTGATTACGTATTCCTTTTGCCCGTCATCAAAATAGCCGAATTTCATCATTTAGCCCTCCATCTTCACTAGTTTTTTCTTTATGGTCTTATTGAAGATCTCTATACACTTACCATGAGGAAGTATTTATTCATGCATGCCACTACACACTAAATGGCAGACCAGACGACCCACCCATGCTTCGAAAGTCAAAATATGGCTGCAGTGAAGCGCGTTATTGTCCAAAATTTAAGCAAGAGTTAACAGTTTATATTATAAAGCATTAGCCGGACCTAAACTTACCCAAAGTTGCTCAATTCTTTAACTATCTTGCTACATCCGGAAAGCTAATCTTCCTTAAGACCCAGACGATACTTGTTTCTGTATGCGCGCGGAGTTGAACCGATCACTTCCTTAAATACCCGGTTGAAATAGTTCACACTATTAAATCCGCAGGCCATAGCGACCTCAGTAATGGGTTGATCGCTGGAGACCAGCATTTCCTCGGCTTTGATCAGTCTATACCTGAGCAGATACTGAGAAAAAGTGTATCCGGTCAATTCCTTGAAAATATGACAAAAGCGAAAGGTACTGATATTCAACTCCTTGGCGATGTCAGCCAGAGTGATGGTTTCAGTACCGCGATCCTCAATAATCTTGCTGATCTTGTCCAGTCGTTCTCTTTGCCGTCGGTAATTATGATTGGGCACTTCGTAATAGAGAGAAGGATCCGCCAGGAGTAACCCGAAGAAATTGTACAAGCTACTGCGGACAAACAAAGTATGGCCGTTTCCTTTCTTTGTGTAATTTTCATAGATCGCCTCCAGATTCTTGAGGGCGATCCTATATTCTTCCGTTGTTCCCCGGGGCATAATCAAGCTCTGCGCCCCGCAGATTAACGCGCTTAAACTCCGTTCATCCGCTGATCCCTTATTATTTAACAATAAAGAGGGAAGAAAGAAGATGACGAAGCCTCTCACCCGTTTCTCCGCTTTAGTGGAGTGCACGCCATATTGATTAATAATACACACTTGGCCGGAAGAGAGAAGCAAATTCTTCTCGCCCAGCTGTAACAGGAGCTCCCCTTCTTCAATGTAGATGATCTCAACCAATTCATGCCAATGAGGAAGAGAGAGGACTCGCGGTTCATCAGAGACTTGATCCAATATTTCCAAGGGTATCTCATATGACGCGGTAGCCCGGTTTTCCTTTAGCAATGCCGTCAACTCCCTAGTAGCCGGAGATTATCCATATACGTTCACCACTTCTTTTTTTGCCTGGCAACTCAGTCCTATTATATCATGGAAACTCCGAAGACAAAACGGAGGAGGCAATGAAGAAAATTCAGTTGATAATCTCCAGGGCGTCTGCGCTATGTTTGCATTCGAACCGCCAGAATATTTATAGTCACATCCTGCCAGTGATAATGGAAGAAACGAATCGAAGTTAGGAACATCTTAATTCTTGAAAGAGAGCGGTAAAACCAAAAAAACGACGCAGTGAAAACCGCGTCGCTTCTATATTTCTCGCTGGTGCGCCCGACAGGAATCGAACCTGTGCACCTGGCTCCGGAGGCCAGTGCTCTATCC
>DATCJV010000105.1:0-11260 GCA_036562625.1 Bacillota bacterium
TGAGCCATTTGTGCCTATTTACTGTTCAACGCCAGCACTATATTGCAAAAACATTCTATTGATAACTAAAAAACCCTCTTTATCTTCATTATAACAAAGAGGGGTGACAACTGTATGTCACGGAACAGGAGTTCGATAAAGCCCGGGCTGCAATAATCAATTAAGATAATAACCCTGGTTCCAGCCCAAAAGTATTGATTATTTCTTCCCACGTAATGTATCCCAAGTAATGCTCCAAAATAAGTGTTTGTTGTTCTTCGCTTAAATGGGGAAGACTTGCATTAACAGTTTTCGGGTCAATAATATTGTCCAGTTCGATTTTTCTTTGCTCGTTTAGTAATCCACCTTCAATGATGACAATAACATAAAAATTAGTATATATTTCGCCAGCTAAGGCCGCCGCACAATCCAAGTTCCTGAGAACCTGGTTTCGCCCAGGATACCAGGTAATATCTCTCGAAGGCCCTAATTCGGTGCGTTTGCCTTCGATAAAGATAATTGTGGATTCGGTTCTCAGCATGCAGTCGACTTTCGTAACTCCCTCAAGCCTCCACCATGCCTGCTTAAGAAGTTTATCATGGCTGTACAGTTCAGCAATAGCCTCTTGCAGAATGGCCTGATCCCCCTTGAATAGCTTTTCACGTTTTTCACGAGTGATTGGATCTTTTACTCCCTCAATGGGTTTGGTGAGTTTATCGGGGTTCTCAAGCAGCCATCTGAGAAAGGACCGCGGCGGATCAACGGGAAACTCATACTTGGGCGACTCAACTAAAGGATCCAGCCAGTTCGGAATAGCAACACGCTTGCCCGGCCTTTTGGCCAACTTTAGTAATGGAGTTAGCCATAAAGTTCCCGTTTTATTTTGTCTATACAAGGCATCAAAGATCGGTTGTACTCTTGTTCGCGAACTATCATAAATACCCATAATAACCCTCCCTTTTGCCTAATTCCAACTATCTAACACTGCGAATAAATACTGCTTAACCGGACCACGTTGCATTTTGGGATGAGCAAATTGATTACGGTAGCTCCGCAAACAACTGTAACAACTTGCCTCCTCACTACAACCACACTCGCCCCTGACCCGATCGTAAGCATTTTTAATTACTTTATATAATACTTCTTTCTCTTCTAATCTACCTACTAATCCGGCGCCTCCTGGTACGGCATCGTATAAAACTATTTGATAAGAATCGTAAAAAGGATCTTTTACGACAGTAACATTCAAGTCGGTAGAAGGAAATTCCAGTTCCTCCGAAGTCCCTTCGGCCAATGCCGTACCTAATGAATAGGCAAACCAATAATGATCCATTGTTACATTGGTTGTTGGAAGGGTAAAGCGAAGGCCCAAGACATCCGTAATAAACTCGTGTCCTAATGAAACTGGGTCAAGTCTACCGCTACATGTCTCGCCAAAAGGAGTATTATGCGTTTGTTGACGGGAGGAGAAACCTGCCCCACAAGTCGTACAGATGTAAAAGGGCGCACCCTTACGTCCTTCACAGATTACAACCATTTGCCCTCGAGCTGCCCTGGAAACAACTACTACTCCATAATCAACTTTTTCTGGCTCAGTACCCTTCAATCCAACAAAATAAGGTCTTGATGAAAAAAGTCTACTTGGTCGCCCTTTTGGCTCTTGAGCTCTTTCCTGGTTTGTCACAAAACCAAACCGTGGAATAATAAACTCTCTCATATGGGAACAACATCTTTCCTGTTCATTCTCTTCTCGTTTTTCCTTTTTGATGAAAGTATTATGTTCTAAGCAATAATACCACCTTTCCCACTCGCGTTCCGGCACCCGTTTGACAGCATATGAAAACCATTCTTTTTTATTCGCCACTATTTTACTGCTGGGAGCGAATTCTGAAATTGCCAACGACAAATCCCTTTGTAAAGATACTTGTTGTGATTCAATCGTTTGTTGGTTCCTCTGCGTATCTAGTTCAACAACATCAACAGGAAAACCATACTTGGGAATAATTGCCTTGCGCGATAGGAAGTTTAACGTTGATTCTTGCCTAATAGTATCTTGTCTTTTTCTCGCCCACTCCGCTTTTCGGTATTGTTTTCTTTCGACTGCACTTTTCTCGAGCTTGGTAACGCTGCGATAATCGCTAGCAATCTCTAACTCCGCCAGATAAAGACGGCTATCTTCACCTGAAATCCTCTCTATCCATAATTGGCCGTTCAAACCTATTCTTTCCCACATCTCCTTAGGAATGATTTTCTTTAGTATTGCTTCATGTTGTTCCCGCTTGGCGAGCAGATGTGCCCGAAAATCAGCAACCGCCGTTGGATTGTTAAAATCTCCGATACAATCTTCCACCTTGCCAAAGCGATGAGGATGCTCCCGGAAATAAGATGAAAACATTGTCGCGGCCACATGTCTTGTAATAATCTTATCATTTCCAATGTATAACATCGGCGCTTTAATCGTCCCTCTAAGCATTCGATATGGATTATTAAAATGATAAAAATCGTGGGAACTTTTCCGGCAATAAGTTAGGGCAAAACCAGGGATCCCAGTCCTTCTGCCGGTACGTCCAACTCGTTGCGTATAGTTAAAAGACTCAGGCGGCACATTTCGTAAGAAAACAATATTTAAATCCCCTAAATCTACACCTAACTCAAATGTCGTTGAACAGCTCAAGACATGAATTTTCCCTGATTTGAATTCTCTCTGAAATTGGCGGCTTTTTTCGTGGTTAATTTGGGCTGTATGCTCTTCGACACGGAGCAAACCCGGCAAACTGCTTTGATATAGCTGATTGTAGTGATTCGTAGGTAAATCCTTAATTTTGATCATCGATACCCGTACCGGGCACTGATGTCGAGTACAAACACTGGCAACGGATACCGTTTGCAAGCGTCCACAAGTATCACAAATATAGACGAAATCATCTGGCTTATAAGCGACGGCACGCCACCAATCGGGATTTAACCGGTAACCGTCATTATTTTGGGTGCAAATTGTTGGAGCATCATCGTTTCTTATGCCACGAATCGCATCCCAAAGTACAGCCAGGATTGTTGCCGTTTCCTTTCTTGCCTGATCTTCAGTAAACCCTCTCGCTTTTAGAAGTTTAATTAAATATTGAGCCCGGCGACCTTGTAGACCATTCCAGCGCCGTAATCGCTGACGCTGTCCTTTTTTTAAATTACCTAATTCTATGTAAACTACACTTTTTTGGTTTGCCTGTAAATTTAAATCACTCCATGAGATTGTAACCCCTTCTCTAACTACAAGGTCGACAGCTTTATCGGTTCGGAGAAAATCGAGAAGAATAGAGATTAATTCTTTCGCCTCTTCTTCGTTCAGTAACCATGGTGGTTGGAATAATTCTTCCGGTATATGAAAATTATCCGGCCACTTTAAAAACCACTTGATTAGCCCGACCCCCTCCAAGGAAATACGCTTTTCGTCAGTGAGATATTCTTGATAAAGATAAGTCCATATTTTATTTCTCTTTTCCAATTCTCCCATTGCTGGCGGAAAAATATCTTTTTCTTGAAAGATTTTAACCATTCCACTAGCAATCTCACGCAAACTCGAAGCGGCCTTCTTTGCTTGGTATCTGGATCATTCTTACCAGGAGATTGTAAACCGGAGTTTCATTTATCAAGTCATTAGAGAACTTAGTGCCTATTGCGAAGAAGGAGTTAGACACTTTTTTAATCGCTTCTTCTTGATGTTGGTATAAAGGTCGTTCACCTTTGATCGCACGCAAAAAGCCTTCATCTGGAGAAGAACCAATAATCTCCTCGCTTACTGCCTTTGGTGTCCTTCCCCGCTTATATACAGGAGTTCCTTCAAGAAAGAGACCTTTGAATAGCCGGTTTGACAATAAAACATCTTTAAAGGCTGTTCTTAACTGTGGATCACTAAAATAAAAACTTGTCCCTAAATAACGCAGATAGGAAGTTTTGATCTCCTGAGCTAATTCTATAGGATTTACAATAACCAAAATTGTCACCCTCTTTTCCGGCAGGTTTGAATAATTTCATTTCTATGATTTAGTAAATGATCGACACGTGCTATTTTTCCCCCTAGCCTTCTTTCACGGATTATTTTATCTTTCTGGCCTGTACATAAACGGCATTCATACATCCCTGGTAAGCTCCGGATCACATTTGCTCTTATTTCATTAAGATCCCGAATCACTCTAAAACTATTTAATTTCCCACTGTAAATTTCCTTACACTTTTCTACATGTTCGGTAATTTTACTAGTTGGATTATCTAAATCGTTAGTTTTCACGTAGTAATTACAATAACTGCATTGGTAGATTTTTTTAGGTAAGTCGAGCATAAACCTCTGCATTTCTTCATAACTTAAAAGAGGATAAATGTCATTAAGGTGTTTTTCCCGGACATGCTCTATCAAATTTTCACTTTCAGAAAAGGTAGCCCCACACCATTCACACGTAAATTCATAACATACACGCGCCAGCTTAATCCCTATTTCACATTTTGGAGGAATCCATAGTTTAACGTCTACACTCCCGGCAAATTCGGCCCAGTTCATAGTATCGGTAAAATCACTAAGCGGAACCATTAAGAGATTATCTCCTGGAATTGAGTAACCCCTACTAGGAGTCTCACCAAATCCTAACTCAACATTTCGTGTCTCCGGCGGGTTTGTTATTTTTATCCAAAGCACTTTTTTTGAAGTAGCATAAAAATCTTCGGGGCTGAAAACTAATTGTTGTGCTTGCCAGTTAGCTTCTTGCCCATCAAAAAATTCATCTTTTTTATTTACCACCCACCAGATCCGATCAATAGTAACTTGCAGAGCAGTCTTGGCGCCCGAATCATCAACTCTCCAACCAGTTTGGTCATACATAGACTGTGAAGGTATTTGCGTTGAATATCCAGTCGGCTCTTCCTTTAAAGTAAGAATAGTATCTTTTGCAGGCTGAATTGTACAACCAGCAGCACAAACGAACTTCAGTTCTATAGGCGCATATCCATCAATAGTGGGAGTTTGAAAAGGTGGAATTATAAGCTCTTGAAGTCCTTTACTAAATCTAAAATCTAAACTTTCTTTAAGTCTAGCTTCTTGGTCATAAACGCGTATAAAATACCAACCGCCGCCGCGTTCTTCCAATTCTTTGGGTAAATCTTGTTTACAAAGACGTTCCGGTTGATACTCCATTCTCCACCGATTTGTGCCTTTCCCTTCGCGACCAATAATTAAAACACTCACGGAATCCCAATAGTCGACGGAACTTACTTTAAGAGATGGAGGATGCCGAATAAATAACGGTCCCATCTCACCATCATCGATAATCTGTTCTCCTTCCAATTCCAGACAGGTATTACTCCTGATTATTATTTCTTTTCCTTCCCCTGTGACGAAGCGTACTCTGCTGTTTCTATCGATTAAGAAAAAGTGTGCTTTTAATCCCCAACACGCAACATACTCTTCTCCGCAAGGAGCCGGATTCAATTCTTCATCTCTTTTCCAGCCCTGAGGGGTCATTATAATATAACTTCCTCTGTTAAGTGTGCTAACCAATCGCCCGGGAGATTTCCAGTCTTTTTTTAATTTAAAAATGTAATACTCTTCTGTTCCCAGCGGTAACGAGAGAATACTTTCCTGCTCATTAGACACAATTTTAATATTTTCTCGACTCTCCACAATAAATCTCGTATTATAATAATTACATGGATTTAGTTGTCTCCCGTCTTGAAAAACTTCGATATTTTTTAGACGACCATAAAATTCTAACCCAATATTCCATTGATAATCATCCCAACAAATAATATCCATTCGTAAAGGTGTTAGTTTTGAAACATTGTTATCTTGAATGTTTTTTAACTTTTCTTTAGCCGCAGTTGACTGATTACGGGAGCGTCCACCTCTTTTGATTGGTGAGCGTTGTTCCCTATCCGTAGGAATTGGTTTCTCATCTTCAGATTCCGGTTTATAAATAGTTTCATGTGGTTTTTGATACTTGGTTGACAACTTGTTAAACTCGTCGGCAATTATTTTATCCTTTGGATAAAAAAGCTGTAAAGCCTTGTTCGGTTTTTTCCCAAAGGTTGTAAAGAAAGAATCAATCTTTACCTGTAACTGTTTAAAAAGCGGTTCGTCCTGCGGGATTTCTCTAAACCATCTCTCTAACCTGGTTGTTGATTTACCACCATTCAATGGCATTGAACCTATTCTTTTTTGTTCCTGAGTACGGTGTCCATTGTTATAAAAACCTGCATTCATTTCTTTATAACCAATAAATTTACTAGGGCCGAAAGCATCAAGTTCCGGAAAATAAAACCATTCTTTAAACTGTGATAGCTTATGAATCATATACAACCCGTTTTTCAAGTCTTCATTAAATTGCCGCACATTAGCCACAACTTCCTCATAATGATCGACCAATTCAAACGGCCTTACGCCTTCACCCATTTACCATCATCTCCTTTCTAAAATAAACAACAATTAACGGTCAGTTTAACTAGCGCCCATTACCCTATTTACCAAGTGATACCCTCAATACTTGACACTATCCCTCCTCTCTTTCTTCATACTTCGCTAAGGGGCCCCATCGCAACCATTCATTTAGCATTTCGATCTGCTTTTCGTCACAATATGCATTGGTAAACAGAATTAACACCGCCCGGAACAGTCTAAGGTCATTCGTATCTGGCTTTTTACCAAACATTTTTTGGTATTTGTCTTCAACAAACTCAAGTGGCATTCTGAACCATTCTTTACTTGCTAAGGCAATAAGTTCGTGTTTTATTGTTGGCGGGAAATCAAAAGGTGTTGCAATTAGCGTGTCTTTTTCTTTCTTCATATCATCTAGACTTGGACTAATAAGCCCAATTTCTTCCAATATACGATCTTGACTGTTTACCCGCCATAATTCACATAAATATTTCTCATCAATCTTCATTTGTTTTTTAAATTGTTCTATAGGAATAACTAATTCACGATTAGATAGGATAAAGTATTTTATAATATTACTATGCTCAGGCACACCTTCCCACACTTCTAAAATGCCCATCGGTACAATCTCAGATGCTTTTTGTTCATGCGTTTCGTTGTAAATAAAACGGGCAATAGCATCGGCAGGAATTCTCCACTTTCTCCCGACTCGGCGGGCAAATATTTTTCCTTCACGGATATACTGCCTCACGGTAATAGGACTAAGCTTAAGGGCTTTTGCAACATCCTCGACATTATAATGTACTTGCCATTCGTTCTTTGGATCTGTATCAGTCTCCCAATCTTCAAGCGACTCTTGAATTTCCTGAGGTAGAGAATTAAACCAGTCTTCGTATTTCATTAAGCATTCCCCCTTACTTCTTTTGGTGGTTGATAATTTTGTAGCACGGTAGTCATCCTTTCAATAAACTCACAAATATAGGATGACAATTGAGTGACTATTTCACCCATGTTTTCTTCTTTCCAACTGATATTTTTCACCTCTCTTTCTTCATTGTATAATCGCACATCATTGCTTCATTGCTTTTCATTGTATCATCGATATGGATTGCTGTCAATAGTTTCCTATAAAAAGGCCCCCCTTAAATTGGGAGGCAACTTTAAATATGGCAAAGGTTCATTGGCATGAATGTAAAATGGTGAAAAGTTTTCTTCCACCACGATTCCCATCTCCCCAGCAGCCGCTCAAAGTAATCAATAAATTCATCGTTCCTGCCCACCGCCGGGAAGATTTATTTTTAACAAAGGAGTGACAGAAGACCCAGTATCTTTCTTCTTTCATGTCCGCGATTGATCAAACTTAATTATCCAGGTCAACTAAGACCAAACACAGAATTCCAATACTGTATCTATCTAAAGACAATGTTCCATAAATTCTTTAAGATCCCGCCATAAATCATCGATCAATAGCTCCTGGTAGCCGGCGTATCCTTTTTTCACGAGCGCCCTTCCCACTTGTCCCAGGGTTTCATCCTTCAGTCTCTCCAGTTGCTTTAACCGCCCGGGCGATATCTTACGCCCAGAGACGGTCTTCGCATAATCTTCCGGCAAGTAGCGCCATAAATGGAGCGCCTCGCCAAAACGGGCCTTTAAACGGTCGGCAATTAACAGTCCTTCCGGGTCAAAGTCGCCGGAATAATAAAGCACGGCACCGCTTGCGACCACCTTTTCCAAGAGGACTAGGGTGGCTAGGTTAATCTGGCCGTTGGCGCAGACCAGGGAGAGAACCGCCGCCTGCCCTTTCTCCCGCCGCCACCGGTCGGCAAGCGCGGAGAAGACAGCCGGGTTTTCCACCACATAAACCACACCGGTTGGACTGACCACCTGCTCGATCCGGCTCAGATTCTCCAGGGAGAGTTGAAGGGTCTCCCCTTCCCGGTAGAACCCGGCCCATCCCGGATGAAGATCCGCTCCCTTTTGCCGCCCCAACAAACCTAAACAGATGGTATAGTTGGTAATCTCGGGATTGTAGAGCCCGGCTTGATACAACAACTCGGCCTCGGCAAAAGCGCCGTTGGGCTTTTCTACCTGGAAATAATGGCTTAGGGCATAGAGGAGCAACTGCCGCGCCGGTCTGTTTTGGTCGAAATAGTGAGGATCAGTCGTCAGTTGCGAAGCAAACAGGGCCAGTTGGGTCCCGGTTCCAGCCCTGCCAGGAAGTTCCGCCAAGGCTTGGCCGACCACTTTTAAATCCCGGCTTAATGCTTCCCGGTCCTGCTCGTACCGGCCGACCAGAATTTTGTAGGCGTTCGCCTTCTGCTCCAGTGTCTCCTGTAACCAAGCAGCAGCGGCAGGGGGCAATTCCTGCCTGATTGAAGCAAAAAAGCCTTCCCGTTCCTCCTGAGCGCGGAGGCGTTCTTCTTTCTTGGAGCACAATTCTTCGCCCCAATAGCCTTGCAGAATCTCCTCCAGGTTAAACTGGTGGAATTTTGTCTTTTCCAGCGCCGCCGCCAGGTCGGCCACTTTAAGCGTTACCCCGGCTTCGCCGGAGAAATCCTTCCGCAAAAACCCGGTAAAAGCCGCTCTTTCTTCGGGGGTTAAATCCGTCAGACGGACCTGCCCGCCCAGCGCGCCCAAAGACCGGTATTTCTCCTTCAAGGCGCAGAAAAGACGGTGAAACCCGGGATGGGCCTGAAAGTATGCGATTGCTTCCTGGAAAGCAAGTGATGCATTGACCTCTGCACTGGCTGGCGCTGGGGTCTGCCCCCCGCCTGTCGTTCTTTCTCTTGCTTTTCCGGTCTGGCACATCCGTACCGTTCCCCCCATCTTTCTTTGCCCGTCATTCGCCGCGCGCTGCGTAACCGGCCACGCCTCACTTATCGGGCCATAACTGAAGGCTTCATTCTGTATATTAAACTCTTGGCACATCACGATACGAAGGTTGAATGCAGGTTAACTCCCTTTCAACCAGCATACCGTCGCTTACCTGACGCAGACCAGACCTACACAGCGGTCTTCGCCGCGACCTCCCCTTCCGGCGTAGTCGCCTCTTTGGTAACCAACGACCGGACCTGGCCGTTCCAGCGGTAACGGATCACCGACACATAATCGGCGTTATTCGGCCGCACCAGTTCACAGATGGAGAGCGCCGGAACGGTATCGTAGTCACCCCACAAAATCTGGGAGTTCATCACATAATTCAGTTCCAACTCTTCCAGGAGGCGGAACATATCGCGGATGTTGTTCTCATCCACTCCAGCAAAGGCCTCATCCAGCGAGATGAGCCGGGGCGCCTCCGGCCGGGCCGCCTCGTAGCGGGCGTAAACAGCCGAAAAGAGTGGAACATACATGGCCATGGCTTTTTCGCCACCACTGAACCGGTCAAAGGCATTGTTGGTCAATTCCCGTTTCCGCTCGCCGGTTTTCGTGTAGAAGAGCTGAAACTCGAACCACTGCCGGTAATCCAAAACCTCTTTGACCAGCGTATGAAAGGTCTTGGTCACGCCGACCGCTTCCAAACCCTTCCGGGCTTGATTGATCTTGGAGCGGAAATGCTCGGCCAGGCGCTGAAAATCCTCGGGCCTCAGCAGATTGGCATCGGATTTCAGGAGACTGACCAGTTCGGCGGTGTCCAACTGTTCTTCGGTCTCCGCCGCCCGGCTTTTCCAGGCCAGGCTGAAGGTGAGGCCGCTGGAGGTATTCATCGCCGCCATCAAGCGGTTCATCTTTACCACCCACTGTTCGCTGTGGTAAATTTTAGCACGAATCTTCTTACTGATGGTATTGGCCAAAACATCCTCAAACAACTGCCGGTCACTTTCGCGGAGGAGTTTTTCGTTTTCCGCAATGGACTCGGTTAAAAATTCGGCCAGGATCTGGAAGTTAACATCGCGCCCTTGAATCCGCCCCCGGATATCCAGGCGTTTCCATTCAGCCCGGGCTTGGGCCAGGGCAGTACGTTCTTCATCCGTCAATTCCCCCTTCGGGGCCGGGCTCCCCTCTTCCCCACCGCCTTCCCAAGTCGGGCTTCCCAATGTCCCAAGACACTCTTCCGCCCCGGGTTGCCCGCTCCAGACCGTGGTCAATCCGGGTTCACCCGCGGCGTCAGCTACCGGATCAAAAAGGTGGTCCAAGCTTAGCCGGTACTCGGTTAACTGATGCCGCACTTCGTAGTACCGTTCCTGGAGCGCGGAGAGGTAATCGGCCCGGGTTTTGGTGGCGCTCATTTCGTCTTTGTATTCTTCCCGGATCTGTTTGACCAACGACAAGGGGTCATCCGGAGCAGGACCAACCGCCACATAGCCCAGGTTATACTCGGCCAAGAAACCATCCCGGCGCACCCCGGCAAGGAAGCGGAGGAAAACCATCCGCCGCCGGAGAGTGGCCAATTTTTCCCGGGCATCGGCGGCTTTCTCCTGCCCGCTCCTGATCTGGGCTGCCGCCCCTTCCCGCTCATAGGGGATCGCCGCCAACCGGGCCAGGCAGTTCTCGGTCTCTTCCTTAATCGACTGGTAATCGGTCTTCTCCAGGGTTTCCCGGAGACTCCGGATCACCTGCTCTTCCCGGTCAATCAGCCGGCTTAACCGGCCCAAATCGTAACGGAGATCATCCAAGTCAGCCTCAATCTCGGCCAGATGCTCGTTTAAGGAAGCCAAATAACCACGCTGCGCCCGGTATTTTGTGTGAATGGTCTCCAGTTCGCGCAGGCCATTGGCGTAATCCTCCAGTCCCTGTTCCGCATCGATGAAGGCATCCAGGTTCACCGGCAACTGAACTTTGGCGGTCAACTCCCGGATCTCCTCCCTGGTTTGCTTGAGCTGTTGGTAACAAATCTCCGCCCGTTTATTCTTTTCGGCCACCACTTTC
>DATCJV010000108.1:0-7974 GCA_036562625.1 Bacillota bacterium
CGACCACCCTTTTAGCATACTGGACAGGGATCTTTCTTTCACCTTGCGTAACGATGACCACAAAAACTACTACGATTACTGAGATGACCAGAGAAGCAAGCAGTCCGGCAACTGTGAAGCCGCCAGGGCCTATATTTCGTAAAGTACTAATGGCGTCAGGCAATAATCTGGCCACGATTCCCCCAAAGATAATCATAGAAATCCCATTACCGATCCCTTTTTCGGAGAGGACTTCACCCAACCACATCAAGAAGACGGTACCGGCGGTCATGGTCACGACAATCGAAATGTATGACCAGGTACTATGAGGATCAACCATGGCGCCACGAAAAGCCACGGTCAAAGCGGAAGCTTGGATTAGCCCCAACAGTACCGTAGCATACCGTGTGTACTGAGAAATCACTCTTCTGCCTTCAGGTCCCTCTTTGGAAAGCTCCTCCAGTCGAGGGATGACCATGGTCAATAAGGTCATAATAATCGAGGAGGTAATATACGGGTTTACACCCAGCGCAAACAGGGACATATTACTCAACGCGCCCCCAGAGAAAATATCCAGCAGACTAAAGAGGTTATTCTCGCCGAAGTCAAACGGTCTCATCCCCGGGACTACGATATGGGATCCGATCCGGAAAATAGCCAATAAAAACAAGGTCCAGAAGAATTTTTTTCTGAGGTCCGGGAGCTTAAATGCGGTCTTCAAGGCCTCCCACATCTTATATCACCTCAGCTTTTCCGCCCGCTGCCTCGATCTTGGTGACAGCGGATTTACTGAAAGCATTCACCTTAATAATGAGTTTTTTGTCGAGTTTGCCCCGGCCTAAAACTTTCACGCCGGCAGCGCTTTTTTTGATTATTCCTTTCTCCTTGAGGAGAGCGGGAGTGATTTCCGTCCCCTGCTCAAACTGATTTAAGGTATCAAGATTAATGGCGATCATTTCCCTACGGAAAATGTTGGTGAAACCTCTTTTCGGAAGCCGTCTTTGTAACGGAGTCTGTCCGCCTTCAAAGGCCGGGCCTTTCCCTCCACCGGAGCGTGCCTTCTGCCCTTTGTGCCCTTTACCGGAAGTCTTCCCTAACCCGGAACCGATTCCACGACCTACACGTTTCTGTGTGGATCGGGAGCCGGGAGCGGGTTGTAATTCATGAAGCTTCATTCCTTGGCGCCTCCTATCTATCCTTCAGTTACTTCCACCAAGTGCTCCACTTTTTTAATCATTCCGCGGACCACTGGAGTATCTGGTTTTATAACTGTTTGATTCAAGCGGCGAAGTCCTAAAGCGGTAATCGTCGCCTTCTGGTCTTCTTTCCGCCCAATCGCACTTTTTTTCCACGTAATCGTTAACTGTTTTTCACTAGCTTTTTTCCTAGGCATTAATATACCCCCTTATCCGAGAAGCCGCTCTACGGGGATACCTCGTAAGCGAGCCACTTCCTCAATACGTTTCAGAGACTGAAGCCCTTGGACTGTGGCGTTGACCATATTAAGGGGATTAGAAGAACCAAGCGATTTGGTGAGAATATCCCGGACACCGGCCAATTCCAGGACGGCGCGCACCGGACCTCCAGCGATCACTCCTGTACCGGGCGCCGCTGGTTTCAGCATCACTTTTCCGGCGCCAAAGATCCCCATGATTTCATGGGGGATGGTGGTATTCACGATTGGCACCTCAAATAGTTTCTTTTTGGCGTCTTCTACACCTTTCCGGATGGCTTCCGGAACTTCTCCGGCTTTACCTAGTCCAACCCCAACGTGCCCTTGGCCGTCTCCGACCACAACCAGCGCGCTAAAGCTAAAACGCCGGCCGCCTTTTACTACTTTCGCTACACGATTGATAAAGACGACACGTTCGGTGAGTTCCATTTCGTTCGGGTTCAGCTTCTTCATAATTTCCCTCCTTTATTTTAAAATTCAAGGCCGCCTTCGCGAGCCGCCTCGGCAAGAGCGGCAATTCGTCCGTGGTAAACATGACCACCACGATCAAACACCACTTGTTTGACTCCTTTGGCTAAAGCGCGCTCAGCAATTAATTTTCCAATGAGTTTCGCACTCTCAACATTCCCACCGAAACCTTTGAGCTTCTTCTTAATCTCCGGATCAACAGTAGAAGCGCTAATCAGGGTCTTTCCGGCGGTATCATCTATGATTTGAGCGTAAATATGGTGCAAACTTTTATAAACAGCAAGTCTGGGCCGCTCGGTCGTACCGATCAGTTTTTTCCGAATCCGTTGATGACGTTTGATCCGAGCTTCCCTCCGATCTGGTTTGTTATACACCTGCTCCACTCCCTTCTCCCTTGATATTCCCAACCACCTTATTGTTCAGGCAGTCTATTCAAATCTTAATATTGATTTTATAGGCTATTTACCGGCTTTACCAGTCTTACCAGCTTTTTTCCGGACATATTCGTTTTCATAGCGAATACCCTTGCCCTTATAGGGTTCAGGTTTCCGTACACCTCTGATCTCCGCGGCCATCTGTCCGACTTTTTGTTTATCGATACCCTTAACGATGATCTTGTTAGGCGCTGGTACTTCAAATTCGATTCCGGGAAAAGGTTCAATCTCAACCGGATGTGAGTAACCGACGGTTAACACCAGTTTATTTCCTTGTTTTGCCGCCCGGTAGCCAACACCGTTAACCTCCAGAACTTTGGAATAACCTGTAGACACTCCTTCAACCATGTTGGCCAATAAAGATCTGGTTAGCCCGTGCAATGCTCGAAATTTTTTTTCGTCGTTCGGTCGTTTTACCACAATAGCCCCGTCTTCCAAAACCACTTCGATCCCGGCCGGAATTTCCTGGGCAAGTTTTCCCTTAGGGCCACTGACTAAAGCGGTATTGCCATCTACTTTGAACTCCACACCTGCCGGTACAGGAATGGGTTTTTTTCCGATCCGTGACATATAGTTTACACCCCCAATTCAGAAAGAATTGCCACCTGCCGGTAGCGGTTCTACCAGACGTAACAAAGAACCTCGCCACCGATCCCTTCCTGCCTGGCGCTTTTATCAGTCATAATCCCTTTTGAGGTCGAGATGACAGCTATTCCCATTCCGCCAAGGACTTTTGGAATCTGATCTTTGGTGGCATAGACACGCAGTCCGGGTTTACTGATTCGCTTCAATCCGGTAATTACACGTTCTTTGCCGTTATATTTTAATTTAATCCGAATGATGCCTTGTTTATCGTCATTCACAACCTCATAATCTTCCACGAATCCCTCGGCCTTTAAGATCCTGGCCAGCTCCTTCTTGATATTGGAGGCCGGAATCTCAACACTTTTGGCCCGAGCGATATTAGCGTTGCGAATTCGAGTCAACATATCGGCAATCGGGTCTGACATTGCCATATTGCCAATCCTCCTTCCTCACCAGCTGGCTTTGGTTACACCGGGGATCTCGCCTTTGTGGGCTAACTGCCGGAAACAAACACGACACATCTGGAACTTCCGGAGATACCCACGCGGACGCCCACAAATTTTACAACGATTAACGGCGCGTACAGGAAACTTGGGTTTTCTGTTTGCCTTCACAATCATTGAAGTCTTTGCCATTTTTACCCCTCCTTAAGATGCCTGGAACGGCATACCCATGAGTTTTAATAGCTCAAAGGCCTCTTCATCGGTTTTGGCCGATGTTACGATCACCACGTCCATTCCCCGTACTTTGTCAACTTTATCAAAATTAATCTCCGGGAAGATTAATTGTTCTCGCAAGCCTAAACTATAATTACCTCTTCCGTCAAAAGACTTGCTGGATACTCCATGAAAGTCACGAATACGAGGAAGAGCGATATTGAATAGCTTATCCAGGAACTCATACATGCGTTCACCACGAAGCGTGACCTTACAACCTACGGGCATCCCGGCTCTGACTTTAAAGGCGGCAATGGACTTTTTGGCCCGGGTAACCACGGGTTTTTGCCCAGAAATCGCAGTCAGATCATTTACCGCCGCGTCAATCGCCTTCGCATCCTGGGTAGCCTCTCCCACACCCATATTGATAATGACCTTTTCCAAGCGAGGCACTTCCATAGCGTTTTTATATCCAAAGCGGTTCTTTAAACCGGGAATAACTTCCTTTACATACTTATCCTTCAATCGAGACACGAATCAGCACCTCCTCTCAACAAACAGCCTTAGTCCAAAGTACGCCCGCAGTTTCTGCAGACCCTCACGAGAGAACCGTCAGCAGCCTTCTCCCTCTTGATTCTGATCGGTTGTTCGCATCCCGGACAAATTAACATTACTTTTCCGGCAGGAAGAGGCATTGCCTTATCTATGACCCCGCCTTGGGGATTTGTCTTGGTGGGCTTGGCATGTTTCTTCACTAAATTAAGGCCTTCCACAAGCACCATACCTTTTGTTCTAATCACACGTTGCACTTTTCCCCGTTTACCTTTATCTTTTCCAGAGAGAATAACAACTTCATCACCTTTGCGAAGGTGCGTTTTAACGCCCACGGTCATACCTCCCCTCTTTATAACACTTCAGGCGCAAGAGAGACGATCTTCATGAAATTTTTCTCCCGAAGTTCCCGGGCCACTGGTCCGAAAATACGGGTGCCTCTCGGATTCATTTGGTCATTAATGATCACCGCGGCGTTATCGTCAAACCGGATATACGAACCGTCCGGCCGTCTTGTTTCCTTTTTTGTCCTTACTACTACCGCTTTCACTACATCGCCTTTCTTTACCGCGACTACACCCGCGCCTTTCCGGGCGGCAGAAGGCGGTAAGGCATCCTTGACCACAGCCACGATCAGATCACCCAAACCAGCATAGCGTTTCTTGGAGCCCCCGAGTACACGTATGCATAAGAGCTGTTTTGCTCCGGAATTATCGGCAACATTAAGATAGGTTTCAGACTGAATCACAGCCGTATCCCCCTTTCTGTCAAAAAACTACCAGGGCTGCTCAGAGCTTGTTTTTCTTACGCACATCTCTATACGGAGCAGACCGAGTCGAACTGCTCAGCCCCAAATTAAACAAAGGGAAAATTATTTTGCCTTTTCAATGATAGAGACTATGCGCCACCGTTTCTCTTTACTCAGTGGCCTGGTCTCCATAATCCTTACTTTATCTCCAATCCGGCACTCATTCTGTTCATCATGGGCTTTATACTTAGTAGTCCGTCTTAAGGTCTTCCCAATCAGGGGGTGCTTTACTAGTCTTTGCACCGCCACCACGACTGTTTTATCCATCTTATCGCTTACAACCATTCCTACTCTGGTTTTTCGGCGAGGACGTTCAGACATTATAACTAACCTCCTTCCCCATCAACCTGCTTACAGCGATTTGGATTCCAAAGCGCGTTCACGGATAATCGTTTTGACTCTGGCTAAACTCTTTTTTACATCACGTACCCGCATGGGGTTATCCAATTGGCCAATGGCCAGCTGAAAACGGAGGTTGAAGAGTTCGACCTTTAGATCATTCAATTTTTTCTGCAATTCTTCAGTGGTCAGATCGCGAATCTCCTTAACCTTCATGGGTCTCACCACCCGCTTCCTCACGTTTAATGAATTTTGTTTTAATCGGTAACTTACTGCCGCCCAGACGTAAGGCTTCCCTGGCTAACTCTTCAGAGACTCCGGCAATTTCAAAAAGGATTCTGCCCGGTTTGACCACAGCCACCCACTGTTCGGGGGAGCCCTTTCCGCTTCCCATCCGGGTTTCAGCAGGTTTAGCCGTTATCGGTTTAGCCGGAAAAATCTTGATCCAAACTTTACCGCCTCTTTTGATATGACGGGTCATGGCAATACGCGCCGCCTCGATCTGAACATTTGTAATCCAGCCGGGTTCTGTCGCCTGCAGGCCAAAATCGCCGAGGGATAACTGAGAGCCGCGGTAAGCCCGGCCTTTCATCCGTCCACGTTGTTCTTTCCGATGTTTAACTCTCTTGGGAACCAGCATTACGACTCGCCTCCCTCAGCTTTTGCTTCCTTCTTCGCCGGAAGGACTTCCCCTTTATAGATCCATATCTTTACACCGATTTTCCCATAGGTGGTATTGGCCTCGGCAAAACCATAGTCAATATCAGCTCTTAAAGTGTGCAAGGGAACCTTGCCTTCACTATATCCTTCGGTTCTGGCGATCTCAGCTCCCATCAGCCGGCCGCTACAGGCGATTTTAATGCCTTGTGCCCCTAATTTCATGGCCCGGTTTATCGCCTGCTTCATCGCTCTCCGGAATGATGTCCTTCTTTCAAGCTGAAATGCGATGTTTTCCGCTACTAACTGTGCATTTAACTCAGGTACCTTCACCTCGGCAATATTCAAAGATACCTGTTTCGCGGAGATTTTCTCCAACTCTTTACGGAGATTATCCACCTCTGTTCCTGCCCGGCCGATTACCATTCCGGGACGGGCGGTATGGATGGTCACCTTGATCCTATTTGCAGCCCGTTCGATTTCGGTTTTGGCGATCCCGGCGCTATACAGTTTCTCTTTAATAAACCGCCGAATCTTCAGGTCTTCATGCAGGAGGGTGGCATAATCTTTCTCCGCGAACCAGCGGCCTTCCCAATCTCTGATAATCCCAACCCGAAGACCAATCGGATTTACTTTTTGACCCATTCCATCAGCCCTCCTTCTCTCTAACAATTATCGTAATATGACTGGTTTTCTTCCTGATTAAACCGGCCCTGCCCTGTGCCCGGGGTCGAATCCGTTTTAAGGTCGGGCCCTGATCTACATAGGCTTTGTCCACTATTAGATTAGCTCTATTCATTTCGTGATTATTCTCGGCATTGGCCACAGCCGACTTCAAAACCTTCAATAGCACCCCAGCGGCAGAACGCGGAGTATACTTCAGCATCACCATGGCCTCATCCACTTGTTTTCCACGGATTTCATCAGCAACTTGCCGAACCTTCCGTGGAGCGATCCGGATATATCGGGCTACCGCTTTTGATTCCATCTTGACTCGCCTCCCCTCGTTGCTTAGGACGAATCCTACCAAATAATACCTTCACTTATCAAATCCTCTTTGCGTAGTCTTCTTTTACTTAAAAGAGGTAATTACTTTAATGAAGTGGACCGTTCGGAAGAGCCGCTATGTCCGCGAAAAGTGCGGGTGGGAGCAAACTCTCCAAGTTTATGACCGACCATGTCTTCAGTAATATAAATGGGCACATGCTTTCGTCCGTCATGAATAGCAATTGTATGCCCGACCATCTCCGGAAAGATTGTTGAACTACGCGCCCAGGTTTTAATGACTTTCTTCTGACCGCTTTTATTCATTTCAGCAATCTTCTTCGCTAGGCTCGGATCAATATAGGGTCCTTTTTTTAAAGAGCGTGACATAAAATATCCTCCCTTCCTGCACTATGCCCGCCGTTTAATAATTAAACGATCGGAAGGCTTTTTCTTCCGGGTCCGCCGGCCAAGCGCAGGCTTGCCCCAAGGAGTGACAGGAGCCCGGCCAATCGGAGAGCGTCCTTCTCCGCCACCATGTGGGTGGTCAATTGGGTTCATTACAACACCACGAACAGACGGCCTTCTGCCCAACCAACGTGAACGCCCGGCTTTACCAATAGTTATATTCTCATGGTCAATGTTTCCGGTTTGACCAATCGTAGCCATGCATTCCAGCCTTACTAACCGTACTTCACCCGATGGCAACCTGATATGGGCGTAATCACCCTCTTTTGCCATTAATTGCGCCCCGGCACCCGCGCTCCTGACCAACTGACCGCCAGCGCCCTTCCGCAGTTCAATATTGTGAATAACGGTACCAACAGGGATATTGGCCAGAGGTAAAGCATTCCCCGTTTTGATATCCGCTTGCGGTCCGGATTCAACGGTTTCTCCCACACTCAATCCGTCCGGCGCGATAATATATCTCTTTTCGCCATCAGCATAATGTAACAAGGCAATCCGGGCAGTACGATTGGGATCATATTCAATCGAAGCCACCTTCGCCGGCACTCCAAACTTATCACGCTTAAAATCAATTACCCGATACATTCTTTT
>DATCJV010000139.1:0-7284 GCA_036562625.1 Bacillota bacterium
GGACATAATACTTCCGGTAAGGGAAAAAACCCGCCCCAAGTATTCGGGTTCGATCTTCTCCTGAAAAAGCGCGGTCTGCACCCCACTATAAAAGGGAACAGACAGCCCCATTAATAAACAACAAATGGTAAAAACGGCAAATCCATTTACTGGAAGCAATCCGGAAACCGCTAAGCTTAATCCCATCAGCAAGATCGAGGCGGTCATCAAAAGGATCTTCTTCTTAAAGCCTCCCAGGAGTCCAAGGAGAAGACCGCCCACTAACATGCCTGAGGCAAAAGCAATTTCTGTAACTGAAGCATGCATCGGTGTGCCAGAAAAATAATCCATACTCATTAACGGGTAAAGCGCATTAATGGGCATATAGATAAACATATATAAAGTCCCCACTAATAGCAGAGCAAAAAGGCCCTTGTTTTCCCTCAAGACCAAAAATCCGTCTTTCATCTCATGAAGAAAGTTCCACTCTAGACTTTCTCGTTCGTGTTCGACCTGGGGAATACGGACAAATGCTACAGTACCACAGGCAATTAACGCGCCAAGAACATCAATGGCAATAATGGCGTTTAACCTCCAAATCGCATATAAGAAGGCGGCCACTGCCGGACTAAGAATATAACTAATGGACTGTAGAGACTGACTGTAACCGGCACATTTCATCAACTGCTGCTTGGGAACCAAAAGCGGAGTGACCGCGTTCAGCGCCGGGGTATGAAAGGCCGTACCGACACTGCGGATAAAAAGTACCACCATAATCATCCAGATTGGCAGCTCCATGAATAAGGCAATAACGGCTAATACCGCGCCAGCCGCTGCAATAATTAAATCGGCGCCGATCATCACCAGCTTTCGATCATACCGGTCCACCAAGACCCCGATGGCCGGTCCGAAGATTCCATATGGTAAAAATCCCGCCAGGGATGCGATGGAAAGCACCAACGCGGAGCCGGTCTTTTCCGTCAGGTAAAAAATGATCGCCATTTGCAAGATGGCACTGGTGATTAAAGAGACCGCCTGTCCCACCCAGATGGTGAAGAAATTCCGTTTCCATTTTGTGGTTTTAGTCGTCATTTTATTAACTCCCTTTACTGTTTTTAGTGTATTTTAGTCGCTTTAATTTTCGCAGCAAACCGTTGGGTTTTCATTAAAAATAAAAAAAATGCAGACCACCCTGGAAGCAGGCATTGATCTGCATTCTACGCTCAGAAGACAAATAAAAGGAGAAAAAACGCGCTACACCACAAGGAGCGCGTTCAAATAAATGCCTCCCTGATTATCCCATGTCCTGATTCGTAAAGATAAGCACACCAAAAAGCCCACTCTAGGTGGATTTGTCCGTGCACCCTACTTACCTCTGCGTAAGAAAGTATACTTATAAATGTACAGTAGATGTGTGTATTGTAGCGCACGACCTTTTTACTGTTTGCTTACCTTAAACGAACAGAATACATGGGATTTGTGTCCTCCTTCATTTTTAATTGAAATTATACCAAAAATTAATATAACATAAAAGCACAGGTGTTTCAAGATGCTGATTTTCATACATCAACAAACGTCTACCTTTGGCCGCCCTTGCTTCCATAATTTCCCAAAACATTTTGGGCAGCTACCGACAACTACGGTTTGATAGGCCACAGGCCAAACAAAATGGCCGACCTCTTCCTTTTACCTTCCTTTTTTCTCCCAATCATAGCCGAGGAGCGAATATGAACCACTGACGCATAATCACCGGGCTTTAATTAGTGATGTGGCAAACATCATACGCAGAAGATCTCAAAAGCGGTAAGAAGGAATAACCGGCTCAGCCCCGAATAACAATTGGTAGTATATACCATCTTGACCATCTTTCCATCATTGAAAGGAGGTTGCCTAATGGCGTGCGTTTCCAAAACAGAATGCACATGCACTTACTCCACATGTTCCCGGCACGGCAAATGCTGTGAATGTGTCGCTTACCACCGGAAAAATGGTGAGGTTCCGGGCTGCTTCTTTTCTGCGAAAGGGGAGGCGGCTTATGACCGGTCTATCGAATACCTCTACCGGGACTACCAAATGAACAAATAGGGCTTTCCAATACAGCTCACTGGGGAAAAGCTTAAACTATACCGTTTTTTTATGAATCGGAGATGATCGAATGAAGATAAAGGGGTTAATAATTATTTTCCTGGTTATTCTTACCTTATCATTAGGGATCTTCCTCTTGCTCAGCTTTGCGCGAGCGGCAGAAACGGTTGACCCTGCCGACCTGGCCTGGTTGAAGAGGAAATTAATTGCCCACCGGGGTCTGCATCACAATGACCGGGGAATCCCTGAAAATTCCATTGCCGCTTTTCGGGGAGCCATGGAAAAGGGCTATATCATCGAATTGGATGTGGCCATGACCAAAGACAAACAACTGGTCGTTTATCATGATCGAAAACTCCGACGCGGTTTAGGCATTGATCAATATCTGCATGAGCTGACTTACGAAGAATTAAGCCAATACCGACTTTTTGGCACTGAAGAAACAATTCCCCTTTTCCGTGATGTTCTCGCCTTTGTTGACGGGAAAGTTCCCCTCCTCATTGAGATTAAAAATGAGGGGAAAGCCGGCGAAATGGAGAGCTTGATCTACAAGGAGTTACAAGAGTATCAGGGAGAATATGCCATTCAGTCCTTTAACCCCTTTACCCTGAATTGGTTTCGCCAGAATGCCCCGGCGATTCTACGAGGGCAGCTTGCCGGCAGCTTTACCGTGAGCGATTATGATGTAGAATTTGCCGGAACTACCCGTCTACCATGGTATAAAAGGTTTTTGCTAGAAAACTTGCTGCTGAATATGGTAAGCCGTCCGCACTTCATCTCCTATGAAGTAGCGCATGCCTCCAATACTCGGTTGAGAAGCCTGAAAAATTTGGGGGTACCCCTTTTGGGCTGGACAGTCAGGGCCAAGGAAGAATATGACAGAGTCCGGGAGGACTTTGACAATCTGATCGTGGAGTCTTTTCTTGAGGAACTGAGTAACGAAGAATCACAGTAACAAGGAAGAAGCAACACTCTACGGGACGGAAAACAGATGAATCCAATAAACCATCTGGACCCGTTCTGCTAAAATAATCTCAACTGCTCCGGTCCATCCTGAGTTTCGTATTTATATAAATATTGGAAGACTTCATCCGTTCCCAGAAGTATATCATGGGCTTGACATATTTCCTGAACAATCCTCATCAAGTGCTTATTCTTCGGACTCCTTACTTCATAAGCATTCCCAAAAAGCCTGATATATTTCTCCTTTAATCCGGGAAATAAGCGTTGAAGACGAGCATAAAAATACTCTCGATTTCCTTCCCTTAAGGTTAGTCCCATGCCAAAACAGACGATCGCTTTTACCTGTGCCTCAATGCAATAATTCAGGAGCCCGCGGATATTCTCTTCGGTGTCGTTAATAAACGGCAGGATCGGACTCAACCAGACAACTGCCGGTATTCCATGATCCCGCATTGTTTTTAAGACCTCAAATCGTTCTCTGGTCGTCGCCACCTTCGGCTCGATTTTTTTGCACAAAGCCTCATCATATGTGGTTAAAGTCATCCCTACCACACACTTTGCTTTTTTATTAATACTGATTAATAAGTCCAAATCCCTAAGGATCAGAGTGGACTTAGTCAAAATGAATAGGCCGAATCCATATTCATCTATTATCTCCAAGCATCTCCTGGCCTTCTTTAATTGCTTTTCTAACGGAATATATGGGTCGCTCATGGAACCCGTTCCGATCATACATTTTTTTCGCTTTTTACGGAGGGCTTCTGCCAACAACTCCGGCGCATTCACCTTAACTTCTATGTCCTCAAAATCATGCTTCATCTGATAGCAATTGCTTCTCGAATCGCAATAGATACACCCATGAGAACAGCCACGATAAATATTCATCCCGTTTTTCGGTGAAAGAATCCCTTTTACCGTTACCTCGTGCATCTCTTTCCTTCTTCTAATCCTCCATATCAATGGTCCAAAAGGAGTAAGCCTCTGTTTTATCCTACTACATGCTTTACTGCTGACGAATACCCACCTAAGCTCCTATTGCATATCTTCATCGCCCACCAAGTTTACATCTTCCCGGGTCAGTACTCTGATGGTTTCCGCTTTCGCGGAAACCGGATAGATCATGATTCTAGGATCAGCAGTGAAGTCTACCCTCACCTCTGCTCCTTTCTGTAGATCCTTCACAGCGAGTTTTTGATCGGTATAACCTCTGTAAATCTTGGTTTGGTTGTCAATGATCACATCAGCTTGATCATAGCCGATGCTCTTCCCTTCTTTCGCTTTGACAAAAATCCGCTGAACCTCTGTGTCCTCACCAAGGGTGATCTTGGTGATTTCCCCTTCGACCTCGACTTGCTCAACGGCAGATACCAGCCAGGAGTCTTCATATTTACGGACGGTGACATATTCTTTTGTGCAAAAAGTCTTCTTGGTGGAGTCCGTATAGGTAAATATTACTTCATACCGGTAAACTTCTTGAACAATCCTATATCTCTCAATCACCCGAAAGTTTTCCACCCATGGACTTGACGCCCCGGTAGACCAGTTTGCTACGGCAAATCTCTCATATTGCTCCGCTCTCAACTCCGGAGACAGCACCGCATATTGCCAGGCGCCGTTTCTGGTTTTCACCCCTTCCGCCCAGGCTTCCACCGCGGCCAGCGGACTCTTGGGTGTTAACGCCTTTTCTAAGAGTCCTATCTGGGTTTTTACGATTTCCTGCTCCCGGCTGTCGACAAATACGGAATTACTCTCTTCATCCCACTCGACTCGGAAGCCGAGGGCTTCGGCCAGATCACGAAGGGAGACTATAATATCTTCTGCGACAATTTGCGGAGGAGTTTTCGTCTTAACTTCCTCCCCGTTTATGAATAACTTAATGTTGGATTTCCCATACACCAAAGTTCCCAATGACAACAAGAAGACGGCTACCGCGACTATAGCTGTCCACTGCCTTTTCTTCACCGGATCCACCCCCAAAGTAAAAATGCTTTATATCCGCTTTGACGCATCAACACTCTGGGGAGTTCCCGGTTTGAACCGGCCATTATTTAGTAATCGGCAAACGGTTTCCTCCCGCCCCTGCCTTCCACAGATAAACCCCGTCCAATCCGCGAGCCTAAGCGAATAGTACCAGACGAGCCCCATTTTACCCAACCTGGCCAAGGAATATCTCCATCCGCGCGCCTAAGCAAACAGCACCAGACTGACGGCCATGACCGCCATCCCCAAGATCAAGCCATAGATTGCCACATGATGCTCACCGTATTTTTCGGCAGTGGGGAGTAGTTCATCCAGGGAAATATAGACCATAATTCCGGCCACTCCGGCGAAGATCAGGCCAAACAAGGCTTCACTAAAAAAACTAAACAGCAGAAAATACCCGACCAGCGCGCCCAAAGGTTCGGACAATCCCGAAAGGAAGGAGTAACAAAAGGCCTTCCTCCGGTTACCTGTAGCGTAGTAGACTGGGACAGACACGGCAATACCCTCGGGGATATTGTGGATGGCAATCGCTACGGTGATGCTGATTCCCAAGGTAGGGTCTTGAAGCGCGCTGGTAAAAGTGGCAAGTCCTTCAGGAAAATTGTGGATAGCCACAGCTAGAGCAGAAAATAGACCCATTCTTAATAAAGCGGCATTGCCCCTCTCCGTCTGTTCCATCTCCGTGACATCCCGCATCTCGTGGGGGTTTTCCACACTGGGCACTACTTTGTCAATCAACGCAATCACGGCGATACCGGCAAAAAAGGCCAGCGTGGTCACGAAATATCCTTTGGTCGGACCATACGCCGCTTCCAAAAAAGTACGAGCCTCAGCAAAGATCTCAATCATGGAAACGTAAATCATTACCCCTGCGGAAAAGCCCAGAGTGGCCGAGAGAAACTTCTCATTCGTCTGTTTAGTATAAAAGGCCAAAAAACTTCCGATTCCTGTGGACAGCCCCGCAAGCAAAGTGAGGCCGAAGGCAAATAAGATCTCTTCCATGGTAAAGTTCATCAGGCTCTCTCCTTTCTCTCTCGTGTACACGCTTGTTGATCGAGGCGACCAATACTCTACTGGATAATGCTGCTTTGTCGCACTAAAGTCCAAACTATAGAGGAGTTCCCCTGGAATAATACTTAATTCAGCTTCAACAGTTCCCTCTCCTGCTGTGGATTAGAAATGGATAAATAAAAAAAGCGTAGAATCACTACGCCGTGAAAAATAAACTTGGCTCCTCCGGCGATTATCGCGCCAAGAAATAGCCGATCAAGACCAGGCCCAAGAAGATCCGGTACCACCCAAAGACTTTAAAATCGTTGTTTTTGATATAGACCAATAAAAAACGAATGGCCCAGATCGAAACGAGAAAAGCTGTGATTAACCCTACCATTAAAACTGCTATTTCGATCCCGGTGAAACTGAAACCAAATTTGATTAGCTTTAGCGCACTGGCGCCAAACATAACCGGGATGGACAAAAAGAAAGAATACTCCGCGGCCAGATGACGTGAGGCGCCAAGAATAATTGCACCCAAAATGGTAGCGCCCGAACGGGAGGTGCCGGGGATTAATGACAAAACTTGAAAGGCGCCGATCTGAAAGGCTGTACCATATGATAACTGGGAAAAATCTCTAATAATTGAGGTGCGATTCTTATTCCGGTTTTCGATGATAACAAACAATACGCCGTAAAGGATCAACATCAACGCCACTGTCCAGTAGTTGTAGAAGTGTTCATTCAACCAATCATCAAATAACAAACCGGTCACAGCGGCCGGAAGCACTCCTACAATTACTTTATACCAAATCCCCATGGTATCCAGCTTTTCCTGTCTGGATTTACTTCTGGAAAAAGGATTCAGCTTGTTAAAATAAAGAAGCACCACTGCCATGATGGCCCCCAATTGAATGACCACAAAGAACATTTCCTTGAATGCTGCGGAGGCGCTTAGCCGGATAAATTCCTCCACTAAAATCATATGGCCTGTACTGCTGATCGGCAACCACTCGGTAATCCCTTCCACCACCCCCAGAAAAAAAGCTTTAACTAATTCAACTGAAAACATGTATTTCACCCCATTGTCTGTTTTCGTCTGTCGGACGGGTCCCTATCTTCTGTCTGGAGTTATGCCCACGGGGCATACTTCTGCATTACCTTCTCTGCGGTCCGGATTCCATCAACCGCGGCAGACATGATACCCCCGGCATAGCCCGAGCCTTCTCCCATCGGATAGAGGCCGACGATGTTCGAGAGATGCTCATCATCTCTGGTGAT
>DATCJV010000153.1:0-29589 GCA_036562625.1 Bacillota bacterium
CTCCAACGCCGTGGGTTTGGAATTGGCCGCACAGATCCTCGCGGACGATGAATTGTCCAGGATCGCCAGGTATCAGGTAGAATGGACCATGGGCTGCAACACTGAAAACGCCTGCCTAATGACGGGGGAAGGAGTCAATAACCCTTACCCTCATTCCAGATTTTTAGGTTTGATTCCGGGGGGAATCATGAACGGCTTCATCGGTACAGAGGACGATGAACCTTTTATGGACATGGAATATACCATGGACTGGCGGACCACAGAGTATTGGAGCCCCCATACCTGCTTTTATATTTGGTACGTGACTCTGGTAAAGTAGAAGATTTTACGCCTCATTCACTGAAATTAGCAGATGATTCGAGAAGAGAGTTGGCCCAATTATTATTTTACCCGAATTCAGAGTAGAATTCGGGTTTTTTATTGGACCTGGCCTGGCTCTCACCCCGGCCAATCAGAGACGCAAGGCCTTGATTCCTTGTTTTTCTCAAATTGAGTTATGGGGGCTGCTTTATTTATCTCCCACTTTTAGTACAGCTTGTCGTCTATGCCATAAAAAGGGCTATAAAGTCCTGGAGAAGGGGATTTACCATTATTTGTTCGATGGCTTTCATCATTATATACTCTCTTACGGTCGTCCACTCCGTCTCAGAGGCTTTTCCCAAATCAAAGGCGCCGGCTGGGTCAAATTCGGTAAAGGCCAGCTGTTCTCCGTAGTTGAACAGATCAAAGTTCATGGTGATGTTTATAGACAACGGTGAAATCGCGGCTTCTTCCTTGATATAGTGTTGGTTTTGATTGATGGCCATGTTTCGTATTAATCCGGATTCATCAATACGTATTCTATAGTCAGATTCTATTTGGTTAAGGGAAGTGGATGTATCCACGGATAATATAATATTTTCCATGACGACCTCCAGCAGTTGATTTAGATAGGTGTCAAGATTTTCAGCAAAATCCCTGATTTCATTTTCTGTCCACGGCCAGGTTGCCAGATCACCGTTGTTCTTGGCCAATTCCACGAATTCCCCGATTTTTTCTTTGAGTATAGTAAGGAGGGTCTCATTTTTCAAGATGGCTGAGATAAATTTTTGATAGTCTTGTACAAAGGTTTCGTTATAATCCAAATCCAGGATATATTCTTGACAGGTAAAGGTTTTTTTCTCGTCCTTTTCGGCCAGGGTAACATGGACCTTTTCTTTATTTACCGTGACTCTTTCCGCCAAAAAATCGGCGTAAGCGGCATAATAAACCTCTTGCAATCGTTTGAAGGTAGTTAGGTTCTCATCAAAGATTAGGCGTAAATAATCTGCACTGTGAATCTGGATACCGTTCAGGTATTTACTGGTGAACGCCGGAGAGTCTTCCCAGTTGAAACAGAACGGCTTGTGATATAAGAAGGGTGATTGGAAAACTACTTTTTCCATATCCGCATACAGAGTAAAGCTCCCACAGTTTAAGCCCTTATAAAACAGGTTGAAATCCAATTGATAACGCAGATCTTTTTGGTCAAATTTTTGCAGGAGATGTAGGCTGATATTGTTAAAAAGTTCACTGAATGCTTGCTCTGTCGGATTTACAGTTTCGTAAGCCAAATTAAATGACAAATTTGCCGAGCTTTCAATGGTCTCGTAGTCAAAGGTTTTTTTTACGGCCGCGATTACTTCCTCAGAGTGAGTTTTCGGTTGACAACCGGATAAGACCATTGCCACGACCAATAGCAAAGCCGCGATGGCCATGAATAAAGGGGTTTTCTTCGGTCTGTTGCCGGTAACCTTTAGACCGGATTTTAAGAGAATTTGGGTTGACATATTTTTTCTCATTTCCGTTTTCTCCATATATAGTTATTAATTAAAAATTTGATGTATTTACTTTTTTTCCTGCATTTGGAACAGTCAGGTTTTTGGTTTTTTCTGACCTGAAAGCTACCATTATTTCTAATTAAAGACCCACTTTTATAACTCGGTATATTTTTCATCGCCGCTCCCAAGTGACTGGCGGATGCCAAATTCCTTGAAGTTTCCCCCGAACCCAGCTCCATGGGTTTTTCGGTATAAGGCAATTTATAGATTTTTATTGAATCTACTAGGCTTTTGTGGTATTATTTGGGATACCTGAACATATGTTTGGACGGTGTGGTGACAAATTCATCTGTAGGCCTGCTGATGAGGCGCTCATTTCCTATCCATCAGGGAGAGATTGACGTCTCTACGAGGTCCGCTGTACACGCGAGAATAGGAGTTGAAGGCCTTTGTTTAGTCGACAGAAGGCGCTGATCAAGTTGGGACACACAATAGAAGTATTAAAAGCAACAGCTGTGGCGACCTACAAAGAGTGGACCGCGTATAGGAGCCATATGGCTGTTTCCATTTTTGTCGGCCCGGTTTTCTTCTTGACTCAAGCCTTTATTTGGCGGGCGGTTTATTCTTCCAGAACCACTCTAAACGGATTGACTCTGGAGCAGATGCTGACTTACTATGGGATCTCGGCGGTCATTAACTATCTAACCTATGATTCAGCGGACTGGGATCTGCAGATGTTGGTTAGAACCGGACAATTTCTCACCTTTATGCTCCGGCCGGTCTCCTATGGTTATTTTGCCTTCAGTCAGAAGATCGGCCATCGGATCCTGGCCTTCTGGGTTGAGCTGGTACCGATTTATCTGATCTTTTTTTATTTATTTAAGATCGAATTAATCCCGGCAGCGCCGTGGTGGACGCTGCTCTCCATCCTTCTCAGTTTTGTACTGGTCTTCTTGACCAACTACTGCATTGGAATTACCGCTTTTTGGCTCACCAAAACCGAGGGGATCAGAAGAGCCTTTCTGGTAGCGCGAGATCTGGCGGCCGGGACCTTCATCCCTTTGACCTTCTTCCCTGAAATCCTGCAGAAGGCTTTATTCTTCCTGCCCTTTCAGTTTATTACTTACGTTCCGACCAGAGTGTTCATAGGCAAGTATGAATTGGCCGGCATCACCATGTCCATCCCGGAGATTGTCGGATTACAGTTTGTGGCCACTCTGGTGATGTACGGTGTATATAAGATCCTTTGGCGCTTCGGGATCAAGAGGTTTACGGGGGTGGGAGCATGATGGCTAATTTCCGCCTTTACCTTCAGGGGGTGAAGGTCGCGTTGGCCTCCAGAATGGCCTACAGAGGCGACTTCTTTATGAGCATGATCATCATGTTGCTGGTGGAAATGGGCGCTCCGCTGCTCACTATCTTGATCTACCATAACGGGGCCTCGTTTCCCGGATGGACCATGTATGAAGCCCTGTTGATCCAAGGGGTGTTTCTGTTGGCCAAAGGGATCGCGTTCCCTTTCTTCTTTGGGATCGTCTGGAATACCATTCAACGGGTGCAAGAAGGAACCTTTGACTTGTTATTGATTAAGCCCAAATCCGCGCTTTTCTTGGCGATCGTCACCGCATTTGACTCCGAAGACCTGGGCAAACTCATCGGCGGCCTCACCCTTTTTGCCTTGTCCCTCAGCCGGATTGCTCCTCCGGGGCCTGGGGAATACCTACAGTTTGCAGCGTTATTCTTCATCGCACTGACCGCCCTGTTTGGGTTTGCTCTGATCTTGGCCGGCCTGGGCATTGTCTGGATCGGTAATTTCCGGGTCTATGACATCTTTGAGTCTGTGGTCAATTTCGGCAAGTACCCGGCAGCGCTCTTTTCCAAGTCTCTACAGACTCTGATTACATTAATCATCCCCATTGCCATCCTGGGATATATACCAGCTTCGGCCTTGTTGGGCAAACCGGCGGCTGGAACTTGGTCCGCGGTGGCTGTCAGTATCCTTTTTCTCCTGTTTAGTCTCGGGTTTTGGCATTGGATGTTAAAGAAGTATAGCAGCGCAGGTGGATGAGAAGATGATTATAAAAGTAGAAAACCTGACGAAAGTCTTTAAATCATATCAACGGGGCAATACCTTCGGGGAGGCGGTCAAGAGCCTATTTGTCCGGAAACCTATCTATATTCATGCCTTGAAGGGAATCTCTTTTAATATTGAAGAAGGCGAGTTAGTAGGATTTCTCGGGCCGAACGGCGCCGGTAAATCTACTACGCTAAAGATCTTGACCGGTATTATGCACCCATCCGGTGGAAAGGCCGAGATTATGGGCTACACCCCTTGGAAAGACCGAAAAAAGTACGTGGCCAAGATCGGCGCGGTCTTCGGGCAAAAATCCCAGCTGTTATGGGATATCCCACCGGTCGACGCCTTTTATCTGAATAAGGCGATCTATTCCATACCGGAGCGGAGTTTCAAGAAGACCCTGCATGAAATGGTGGAACTCCTGGGGGTAGAGGAGTTGATCAAAAAACCCACCAGACAGCTTTCTCTTGGTGAGCGGATGAAGTGTGAGTTTATCATGGCCATGCTGCACAAGCCGGAGATCGTCTTCTTGGATGAGCCCACCATTGGTCTTGATGTCATTGCCAAGGACAAGATCAGGGAGTTCATTTTGGAGATGAACAGAAACGGGGTGACTTTTATCTTAACCACTCATGATCTGGACGACATCGCGCATCTGGCCCGAAGGGTCATTGTGGTCAACCACGGAGAAATCGTCTTCGACGATTCCCTTACTACTTTACGGAATTATCTGGGAGTGAAGAAGATTATCTCTGTCTCAACGATGCGGCCTCTTCCGGAGTTGCGCCTTCCGGGGATCAAGATCACCAACCGGATCTCGGATTACAAAGCCGAATTGGAGCTTGACCTTTCTACATATGAATTGAATAAGTTCATTGCCTTAGTGAACAAATCCAGTACCATCTTGGACTTGTCAGTTCAAGATCCGGAGATTGAAGAGGTGATCAAGGGGCTGTATCACTAAGTATCCCCGTTGTGAACTTTGGATTTCTGCGGATGGGTGAATTTGTGGATGCCGTGAGGTGAAAAATGTTGGTTCTCGAGATGATCACAGCAGAAGATCTACCGGAACTCCAGGGATTGCAGCCGGAAAGATGGCCAAGTATTACCGAAGCCTTTTTATTTTATACGAAGAATTCTTTTTGCCATCCGGTTAAAGCCGTATCCGCTGGAGAAATTCTTGGGGTGGGGGCGGCGATCTCCTATACAAATACCGGTTGGCTGGCACACATCATAGTAAAGGAGAAGCACCGAAGAAGAGGTATCGGTCGGGCAATAGTAGAAGGCTTATGCAATTACCTGACGGATCTTGGGCATCAGACGATTTCTTTGCTTGCCACAGAACTGGGTTACCCCGTTTATACAAAGGTCGGCTTTGAAGAAGAGACGGAATATGTTATTCTTGAAAGGCCTGGCCAAGCAGGAGAAAGCGCCAAGAACGCCCTCTCCGCAACATTCCTGGCAGGGATCAGGGAAGAGGACTGGGCTGAAATCCTCTCCCTGGATCACAGGATTACAGGGGAAGCGCGGGAAGCATTATTATTGAAGTATCTGAAGACTGGTTATGTATATCGGCAGGACTCTAAGATTGCAGGGTTTTACCTACCTGAACTCGGGGAAGGTTTGGTGATCGCCGATAATGCAGCGGTTGGCTTTGAATTATTGAGATTGAGGGCTTCTTTTACGAAGAAAGGTGTCTTCCCCATTGAAAACAAGCGGGCAATGGATTTTACAAAGAGAACGGCTTTGTGGAGACAGGACGAGTAAGAAGAATGTTCTACGGAAAAAGGATCATCTGGAACCGACGGGGAGTCTTTAACCGAATCGGGGGCAATTTCGGCTAAGCCGGTCCTGTTCTTTGTCGCCTTTTATGACCAGTGTTATGAATGGATCAAGCCTCGGAACGGGGTGGAGTATTAAAGCTGCAAGTCACTGAGGAGCGCGTCTAATCTCCGGGCAAGCAGTAACAGTGCTGGAGGGGCAGTTATTTACTAAAAAATCTAGTCCCCAGATGCTGGGGAAAGGATTGAAGCAGGAGAGAGCAAAGATGAAACGCCAGTACCGGTTTGGGGGATGTGTTTCCAGGGACCGGAGTAAGGAGTGCTGTCATGGAAGAACATCATCGCCGGGCTTTAGAAAAATTCGTTAATCTCTATAAAAATGATCCGCTGATTCTCGCAGTTTTGCTGGGAGGTTCCGTTGCCCATGGTTTTGCCACTGCCACGTCGGATCTTGATGTCATGTTAATTGTGGCAGAAGCTGAGTACCAAAGGAGAAAAGACCAGAACAAACTGGCATTCAGCCTATGGGATATCTGCGATTATCCCGGCGGATACGTAGATTGCAAAGTGATCAGCCCCGGGTTCTTGGATGCGGTCAGGATGAGAGGCAGCGATCCGGCACGGTATGCCTTTCTGGACAGTATGATCCTCTTTTCCAGGCTTGATAATCTACCGCAGATTCTAGAGGAGATCACCAGATTTCCGGTTCAGGAGAAAGAGACCAGAAGAGAAAGATTTGCTGCGCAGCTTTTAGCCTGGAAATGGTATTATAGTGAAGGGATAAAAAAAGAAAACCAATACCTGATCTACCTGTCCATCCAGAAAATTGTCCTCTTCGCCTGTCGTTTGGTTTTAAATGAGAATCACCTATTGTATCCATACCACAAATGGCTTTTGCGTGTCGTGAAGGAGGCGCGCCAGAAACCGGAGAACTTTGATGCAGCCTTGGAAAGGTTATTATCCTCACATAGTCTTGATTATGTCAATCAATTCTCTGCTGAGGTCTTGCGTTTTGCCGGGTTGGAGGAAAAGGACGTGGACTGGCCGAATCGGTTCATGGCTGATTCTGAGTGGAACTGGATGGAACATGAGGCGCCAATTGATGATCTGTAGTGTACTGGCGTTGCCGGCTTCAGTCTTGTGGAGGAGAGTCTGCTTGAAAGAGCAGGCGCCGGCAGGTTTGACGAAGAAGTATGAAGAAAGGGAGTCGAGCTTTGTTGAAGTTGGTGAATCAACGTTTACAGGTGGAAATAGCGGAACCGGGCCAAGTCTACCAGGGCTCCCGCTTTGACTGGACCGGTTTTATTACCCAGGTGACCTTGGACGGGCAGCATACATACTGTGTTCCTGAGTCCTTGGAGCCGGGACAGGGCAGTGGCGGGTGCGGAATCTGTAATGAATTCGGCATCGCAGAACCCGTCGGATATGAGGATTTGGCGCCGGGCGGGTATTTTCCCAAGATTGGGGTAGGCCTCTTGAAACGGCCTGACCAAAAGCCTTATGATTTCTTCCGCCCTTATGAGATTATCCCCTTTCCCATGACTATGGTGAATATCCGGGATGGCGTCAAATTTATCGTCGAACCCTTGGAGTGCCGCGGTTACCTGCTTGAACTGGAAAAAACCATTACCATTAATGAGAATCAACTGCAGATCGATTATTGTCTTAAAAATTTGGGTGAGCGGGCGGTGCACACCACTGAATATTGTCACAATTTCATCGGCATCGATGGATATCAAGTGGGCGCCGATTATAAGCTGGAGTTTTTATACCCTGTACAGCTCCTTCCGGCAGAGAACGCTGCGGCTCAGGAAGTTTTACGCATAGACGGGCGAGAAATCAACTGGAATTTCCAACCGACAGAGGATTTTTATGGAAAGTTGGATAATATCCCTTCGGAGGCGCCTCATCAGTGGACAATCCGGCATCAGCCAACTAACACAGAGGTCACGGAGGAGAGCTTTTTTTCTCCTTTGCGCGTGGCCCTGTGGGGGAAGGGGCATGTGATCAGTCCGGAGGTGTTTATTGAGATCAAGGTCAACCCAGGAGAGACTCAAAGATGGAGCCGGAGATATACATTTTCTTAGTAAATAATAATTATTTAGTGGCCCACTACGCGAGGCCCCTGAGACAGAAGTAAATGCATTGAAGCTTAGGCGGGCGACTGGTGTAGAAGGTTCCGGATTTGCCGGAATAATCCTAAAATTTTGCTAAAATTCTATAAAGCAATGGATTTTCTAAAAGGAATTTAAACACATGCAGAGAAAATAGACGGTGATTATTTTCAGGAAAACCGTCTATTTTTCTTTGGAAGCGCATGGAAGGGGGAGCGGGTAGATGAATGTTATTGAAGTCCAGGGATTAAAGAAGGATTATCCCTTGGGCAAGACAATTGTGCATGCGTTAAGAGGAATTGACTTTTCTGTAGAAGAAGGGGCTTTTTTATCTATTGTCGGGCCGTCCGGCAGCGGGAAAACCACACTGCTCAATATCATCGGGTGCATTGATCACCCCACCGCCGGCCGGGTTAGAATCCATGACCAGGAGATCAGCAAACTCAATGATAAGCAAATCACGGATCTGCGACTGCATAGAATTGGTTTTATTTTTCAGTCATTCAACTTGATCCCGGTCTTAAATGTCCGGGAGAATGTGGAATTCCCCTTGCTGCTCATGAAGAATAAGCGGAAAGAAGAGATTGATGCCAGGGTGGAAAAGCTGCTTAGAGCAGTAGGCCTTCTGGATTATATGGCACACAAACCCGCTGAATTATCCGGCGGGCAAAGACAAAGGGTGGCGATCGCCCGGGCTTTGGTGGGCAACCCAGATATTGTCTTGGCGGATGAGCCCACTGCCAACCTGGATTCAGAGACCAGTGAATCCATTTTAAAGTTGATGAGAGAGTTGAATGAGGCGGAGAGAACCACCTTTATCTTTTCTACGCATGATCCGGAAGTCCTGAAATATGCCGGTAAGATTGTGAAGATCAAAGACGGTATGATTGTGGGACAGGAGTGATCGGCATGGGACTGACTTTTAAGATTGCCTGGCGAAACATCTGGCGGCATAAGGGGAAAAGCCTGGTCATTGGGGTTATTCTGTTTATCGGGGCTCTCTTGATGACGGTGGGTAATGGAATAATTTCCGGTATGGAGAACGGGTTGTCCGAGAATATTGTCAACCTGTTCACCGGAGACATTCTTATCATCTCCGATGAGCAGGAGAAAGATAATATTTTGTTGGATCTGATGACTGCCAAACCCTTGAAAGTAATCAAAAATTACGAAGCAGCCAGAGAGGTTTTGGAGAGTGAGGAGATGATCGCAGATTATCTCCCGGCTGCCTCTGGCTTGGTCTTTCTTTTAAATTCCCGTTCGGAGATGGGTTCCATTTATCTGTTAGGTGTTGATATTGATCGTTATCAAAGGTTCTTCCCAAATAGCATTAAGATTACGGAAGGCCGTATTTTTAAGCGGGGAGAACGGGGGGTGCTTATCTCCGAATTCGCCAGAAAGCCCTTGTATGATTTTATGGAGTACTGGGTGCTTCCTCAAGGCGAAACTCTGGATGAAAGCAAGCTTCCGGTGGAGGCCAAAGAGGATCTGGCCAATCTTGATCTGCGCAGCGATATAGTTTTTATGGGCGCCAGTGACTCTAATTCGACCATAGATATTCGGGTGCCGGTGACCGGCATCATAGAGTATAAAGCCTTAAATAAGATCTGGGGTTACTATTGTTTGGTGGATATCGAGTCTTTCCGGGAGGCCCATAATTATGTGACCGGAGCGGATCGCGCCGCCGAGCTTTCGCCGGAGGAAGAGGATTTACTGGCTATGGAAGATCTGGAGGACTTTTTTTCTAGCGGAGACTTGTTTACGGATGTCATCACCGATGAAAGCATCACCCTTGATCAGCTTCGGGAGGAGACTGCCAGAGAGCTTGTAGAGTATGATCTGGATGACGGTTCATATAACCTGGCCTTTATCAAGCTGAAAGCAGGGGTCACTCCCCGAGAGGCTCTGGTGAAGCTGAATAGAGTTTTTCAGGAGAAGGGGATCGAGGTCAGGGCAATCAGCTGGAAAGATGCGGTCGGCGTCATTGGCAGCATGGCGGTAATGGTCAAAGCAGCGTTAAACCTCTTTATCATGTTCATCTTCTTTGTGGCGATGATTATCATTATGAATACCCTTAGTATGGCGGCCTTGGAAAGAACTTCTGAACTGGCGATGATGAGAGCGATTGGGGCGCGAAAAGGGTTTCTTAGAAGAATGTTTTTGGCGGAGACTTCCCTTCTTTCCTTCTTCTTTGGCGGTTTGGGGATCGCCTCCGGGATCATCGTCATTTATCTGATTAGAGCCGCAGATATCTCCACCACCAATGAAATACTACAGTTGTTATATGGCGGAGAGACACTAAGTCCTCTGTACACACCGGCCGATTTTCTCCTTGGCTTGGTGGAGTTGGGGATAGTTACCATCCTATCGGTCATCTACCCCTTACGGGTGGTGGGCAAAATCGTCCCTCTTGACGCCATTATCCGGGAGTAAAGTGGAGGTGAGATAATGGGATTAGTAACCAGATTAAGTTGGCGAAATCTATTGCGGCAAAAAAAGAGAAATCTGTTTCTTGGGATCGGCATCGGGTTTGGCATGATGATTCTGGTTGTTGCCAACTCTTTCTCCCATGGCATGGTAGATGTCTTAATCAATGAGGTGGTTTCATATGCCTTCGGGCATCTGGTCATTGACGGCACCCAAGGCAACAGTTATTTTACGATGATCAGGGATAAAGAAAGAATCGTCAAGATTATCGAAGAAAATATCAAACCAGAGGATTTACTGGAGATCAATGAAAACTTGGGAATGATGGGCAGAGCGGTAGGGAATGGGGAAGCCGATAATGTAGTAGTGGTAGGAGTAACCCTTGAAGAAGATGAGAAGTATTTCTTTAATGACTTTTTTACTTTAGTAGACGGCAACTTTGATGATTATTTCAGTACGGATTATGAATACCCGGTCATAGTTTCGTCCGCAATGGCTAAATCACTAAATGTAAAGGTACACGATACGATAAAGATTCGCATACCAATGGTGACCGGACAGCTTCAAGCGGCAAAGTTGACGGTGATTGCGATTGCGGACGCCAGCAACACCTTTATGAATATGGTCCTCTTTATGCAAGGTTATCGAGTCAAGGAACTCCTTGGCTACAAACCGTGGGAATCCGCCAGCTTGCAGGTGACCTTGAGAGACCCTTTGAAGACTGCCAAGTATTATGCGGATATTTTGCATGAAAAATTAAAACCGGGAGTAATTTGTGTCGCTGGAAAAATTAAGCAAGCCGACTGTTTGCTCGTAGCCTTTAGACATCATGATCAGGCGAAGGAGGCGCTGCGGGCGGAACTTACCATCGTGGCCGGTGATCCGGAGAAAGCCTGGGCAAAGAGAGGCGTGATGGTCAGCAAGGCACTGGCGCAGAAATTAGGGTTGAAAGTCGGCGATAGACTTAACTATGCTTATCAGACTAAGTTTCGGGGGATATATGAAGAAGAATTTACGGTTGACGCGATCTATGATTCCCGCACCAGACTAGGCGCTGATGTCTTGTTAGTGAATGAAGAGCGCATTCACGCCATATTTAACTCCTACTTACCGGCAGAACTTCAGGATTTTCTGGATGAGGATGATCCACTGTACGCCGCTTTGGCCACGGAATGGAAGTTGTTGAGGAGAAGTAAGGACAGTCAGGAGTTGCAGAAGTTATATAAAGAAGAAAGGAAAATCAAGAGCGATCAGAGTAGATTCAATGTCATCACCATGTATGAGGGAGCCAGCGATATTTTGAAGCTGGAAGCCGTCCTCAATTTGCTCACCATGAATGCCGTGTTGATCCTGTTCTTTATCATCTTGATCGGCGTAGTCAATACCCTACGGATGACAATTAAAGAGCGGACCAGGGAGATCGGGACGATCAGAGCGATGGGTATGCAAAAGCGGGATGTGCGTAATGTCTTCATCATGGAGACCCTATTCTTAACTGCCCTTTCCTGCATAGCCGGTGTAACCTTGGGAATTGTGGCCATTAAGATCCTTGGCGCGCTCACCTTTAATTCTACCGGCGCTTTGAGCATTATCCTCAAAGATGGACACCTCGTCTTTAAATTATCGCCCCTCAGTATACTGGGGAATTTTCTCTTAATTTTAGTTATCGCTTGTGTCACCGCCTACTTCCCGGCCAGACGCGCGGCCAACCTGTCGGCGGTTGAGGCCTTGCGGCATTATGAGTAACTGACTGGAGGGGGTATGCTGGATTGGCTAAACGAATAATTACCATTTTGATTTGGTTATTATTGATCGTCTCCGGCTTCGTCTACGCCGTTCCGGGAGTAAACGACCTCTTGGCGGAGATTGATGAGATGATGGATTTGGAGTCAGACTGTACGGCCAAAGTAAAGATCACCCAGCAGAAAGCGGGTGAAGGGGTCAAGGTTTACGAGGCCATCTATTATTTGAGAGATCGGGATGACGCTTTTTTGATCATTATGACTGCGCCGGAAGTCGAGAAAGGCAACGGCTATCTTAAGCTGGGCGATAATTTCTGGATGTACCGGAGGAATACCAGGACTTTTCAACATATCAACCGGGACGAGAGCATCGCCGGGACTAACGCCAAAGGAGGGGATTTCGAAAATAAAAAGCTGACTGAGTTATATGCGCCGGCTCTTGATGCCGGGGGAAAAGAAATAACCTCCCAAACCACGCTCGGCAAGATCCCGGTCTATCAATTTGAACTCACCGCCAAGACCGAAGATGTAACTTATCCGAAGGTGATCTTCTGGGTCAGACAGGATAATTATTTGCCCTTAAAAACAGAGGGTTATTCTTTGAGTGGCACGCTGATGGAGTCCGCGTACTACCTTAAATACACCAAGATTGGCGGGAAGTATCTGTGGGTACAGGCCATGTTTGTCGATGAGTTTGAAAAGGGTAATAAGACAGTGGTGGAAATCCAGAATATTTCCCTACAAAAGATTGAGGATCATGTTTTTACCAAGACCTATCTGGAAAACTTAAGTAAGTAGTGGAGAGTTGACCAATGAGGAGATTTTTCTGTTTCTTATGGGCCTTAACACTCTGTTCCGGATTCTTACTTGAAGCAGACCGGGTTTGTCTGGCTGCTGATCACATCTTCTCCGCAGAGGATAACTTTAGTGCAGAGGATTTATTCTCCGCCGACGACTACCTGGTCGGAGAGGAAGAAGTGGTCAGTACGGAGGTAGGCGCGGAGTTGAATACCAAACGGGTGGAAGTTACCGGTCAGGCGGCCGGCGCCATGACATACTTGTTATATTCCCCGTCCCATGACTGGTTTGGTCCGGTTCGAGAAAAACCCGGTTCGAGTCGGGAGGAACATGGCCTGGAGAATCTGATTACCGCGGATTTTTTTGTGGATATCCGCTTAAAGGACGGGATCAAGAGCTTTTTAAGTTTGGGGGTTGATTACTATCCTGCCGGGCAGGAGAAGAGCTTCTCTGCGGGGGATGAACACCATACCTATGAAACACAGCAAAGGGCGGGCGCTTCCTCTGGAGACACGGAGTACCGGCTCAAAGAATTCTTTATCGATACCAACTGGAGAAACAAGATATATTTTCGTACGGGAAAACAGGTATTAAAATGGGGAAGAAGCTATTTCTGGAATCCTACGGATCTGATTAATGTGGAAAAGAAAGACTTTTTTGATCTGGAGAAGACCAGGGAAGGGACTTACGGGACGAAGATCCACCTTCCCTTCGGCGCAGCCAAGAACATCTATGTCTTTGTGGGAATGGATGACGCAAAGGCTGTCCAAGACCTGTCTTTTGCCGGAAAATATGAGTTTCTGGTTGGTGGGACGGAGATGGCTTTCTCCGCATGGACGAAGAAAGGTCATAAACCTGTGTATGGCTATGAGCTCTCCGGTCGGTTATTCGATCTGGATCTCAGAGGGGAAATGAGTCTGTCCAGGGGGAGACGGTTGGATCCGGAGAATCTAGGTTGTTGGCTGGAGGAAGAAGAATGGATTCCGAAGATCAGCGCAGGGTTCACCAAATACTTTGACCACGGGGAGATCAAAGACCGGATCAGTGTGACCGGTGAATTCTATTATAACCACGCCGGGTATGATGAGAATATCTTTGCAAAACACAAGACGCCTACGGTCACGGAGCTGGGTCTCTTCCAAGAGATATATGCGCCTTTTATGACTAGCAAATACTATCTGGCCTTCTTTACTTCAGTCAATAAGTTCATCAGATCCGAGCTGACCCTGAACCTGAACGGGATGATGAATTTAGTGGATCACTCGGCGATCCTCTCCATCGGTTTGAGCTATAGCCCGGCCTTGGCTGATTTAACCATTGATCTGACACTCACCGGAAGACTGGGCGATCAGTACAGTGAAGCGGCTTTCATGGGTGATCAGTTGAGCTTGTCTTTGGGAACTAAAATTCTATTCTAGACCGTGGTGCTCTGTATGTCTGGTACAAAGGGTGAGAATGGTAAGGACGCCAACTTAAAAGACCATTCTATGTTGTTAACAATTGAATGGGAAGAACCGAAAATACGTTGTGATCTAGAAAACAACCATTACTGGAGCTGCTCCCTCTTATGGTAAACGGTGGGAACGACAAGCCTGTCGCCTCACAAGGAGTATGAGCTTGATAATGGTTGTTTTTTTGCCTGATTTCTAAGACAAAATGGTCCTGAACCTAAAACTGTTACTCAGCAATACTTAGGATTCTTCTTATATATAGTTACTTTCCTGAGTTTCTACGAAACGAAACATCTTTCAAATGCAGGCGAACGTTGATATATCCGAAAAATTGACAAACATGTTAATTACAATAAAGGAAATAACTAAGAACTGTGGAATAAAATTACACTATGCATTTGTTCGTCCTGATCTACTCTCGTTCGTAGCTGGATTATCAAAAACCAAGAAATTTATCTAGCGATTGGCTTCCCTGGGCTATAATTTATAAAGGTCTTATGGATTCTACTTAGTCCTCCATGAGGAGCAGTATGCTACACGCGCGTTCTGTGCGAGAATAAAAAGGTTTAGGAGGGAAAAGAAGTGTTTAACCTGTCTGTAGCGATAAAGAAAAAATTTCGCGTTATAATCAGTTTTGCCCTGATATTCATCTCGATCACTTTATCCACAATCAGTCCGGCTTTTGGGGAGGATGAGGAGTCAATCTTCGCCCCGTTCACCAGGGTGACTCTGGAAAACGGTTTGACGATAATTGTCAAGGAGATGCATTTTGCTCCGATTGTCGCGGTGGATATTCGGGTAGGAGTGGGCTCTGCGTATGAACCCCCTGAGTTACGTGGAATCTCCCACTTTGTCGAGCATATGTTCTTCAAAGGAACCAAACGTCGCCAGGTCGGGGAGATCGCCAGGGAGATAAAGGCAGTGGGAGGATATATAAATGCCGGCACTTCACTGGATACCACCGATTATTATGTAGTGGCTCCCAGTGCCTACACGGACTTGGTCTTGGATGTGACGGCAGATGCCCTTCAACATTCTTCTTTTGATCCGGCTGAGATTGACCGGGAGCGAAAGGTGATCTTGGAAGAAATAAGAATGCGTCAGGACAATCCGGGTACTCGAATGTCTGACCAGATCCGTCTGGAATTACTCAAAGGAACTCCTTACGCCAATAATATCATCGGTACTGCGGAGACCTTAGGCAATATAGACCGGGAGGCGCTTCTGACTTATTTCCAAAAGTATTATGTGCCAAATAATATAATTGTAGCAGTGGTCGGTGATGTGGATACCCAAATTGTCATCGCTCACTTGATGGAGTTGCTCAAGGATTTTAAACCAGGAGAGGCGCCTTCTCTGCCTGCGTTTGAAATCTCGCAACCAACCGGGAGCGCCAGGTTTGAAATAGAAGACGATATTAGCCAGTACTTCATCTGCTTTGGCTTTTCTGTTCCATCTTTTCTCTCTGAAGACAGCCCGGCTCTGGAAATACTACGGGCCATATTGGACGGGGGGAGGAGCGCCAGACTGGGTAAGCTGTATAGTGAAGGATTGATTATTAATAAATCCGCTGAATATAGCAGTTTCCGTGAGCTGGGAGTATTTAGTATTTTCGCTGCTACCCAGACTCCTACCGTTGTTGAAAAAAGAATCCAAGAAATTTTAAGTGAAATTATTGAAGAGGGTGTCAGCGAAGAGGAAGTGGCGATCGCCAAAGCCATTATCCGTACAGGGTATGCTATGGAAGCGGAAAGGGCTTTTTCCATGGCTTGTATGATGAGCAGATATGAGGAGCTAAGCTCATTGGAGGATAGAATCCGTTATGAGCAAGCCTTGGCGGAGGTTACTAAAGAAGATGTGCAGCGGGTGGCGGAAAAATATGTGAACCCACAGCAAGCAACAGTCTTTATTCTAAAGCCCAAGGAGGCGAAGTAAAATGAGATCAGTATGGAGAAAGAGACGATGCGGACTTTTAAACCATAAAAAGCAAATAAGATTCAGTCTGCTATTGGGCGTTTTAATTCTGCTGGCGATTCTCCCCGCTTATCTCCTAGCCGGTGGGAAAGAGGAGGAAAGACCGGCGCCGGTTTCCCTAACGGCAAATGTGATCAGAAAAGTTTTTCCCAATGGTTTGACACTCTTGATCAAGCCAACCTATGATCACGAATTAATTGCTGTCAACCTTTACGCCAGGATGGGCACGCTTTACGAGGCGCCGGAGCAAGTAGGGATTTCTGCTCTAATGCAACGCTGTCTCTTATATGGCGGCACTACCAGCAGGGAACCACATATAATCTATTGTGAGCTGGAAAAGGTCGGCGCCCACTGGAACGCCAGTTCTGGAGATGACTATGGCAATGTGTGGATGACTGTTACCAAGCCCGGTTTTTACCGCGCATTGGACTTTTATTTTGATCTGATTTTGCATCCCCAATTTGCTGAGTGGGATGTGGAAATCGGAAAAAAGGAAGGACTTGAAAAGCTCAAAGGTATTGACGATTATCCCCTTAACACCGTTTCCATCCTTTTTTCCCAGGGTTTTTACGGAGAGCATCCTTATGGGCGGTTAACTATAGGCAGTGAAGAGACTATCTCAGCTTTGACTCGAGATGATCTGGTGGCCTGGCACAAAAAGATCTATATACCTAATAATATGGTCTTTTCAGTAGTGGGCAACGTCGACCCGGCGGAAGTTATTACAGAGTTCGAAAAGGCCTTTGGTCAGATGAAAAAGGGACGGTTGCCGAGCAGATCACAAAAGAAGGCCCCTACTCTAAAAGAGAATAAGTTGCTTTATCAACCACGGGATGTGGGAGGGGCTTATCTGATTCTCGGCTATCCGGCTCCCAACAACTTGCAGAAGGACGCTCCGGTGATGGAGGTGTTAAATACCATATTAGGGTCAGGCGGGATGAGTAACCGGCTTTTTTCCGAATTAAGAGATAAGCGTGGATTGGCTTATGCCCTTGGTTCTTCCTATCAGCAAATGGTTGGCCCCTCCTTTATATCCGCCATAATGATCACTGCGCCGGAAAATTATCAAGCAGCCCGAGAGGGAATTGTGGCAGAGTTTAAAAGGTTCTGCGAGGAACCAGTCTCCCAGGCTGAACTCGAAAACACGAAAAAGTGGTTGAAAGGCACCTATGTAATGGCGCAAGAGACAACCGCCGCTCAAGGCAGACTCTTGGGGGTATATGAGTTGTTGGGATACGGTTATGATTATTCTGATCAATACCTTAGCCTAATTGATGCGGTAACACCTGAAGACATCCAGCGGGTGGCCAAGAAGTACTTCAACCATTATGTCCTGGCGGTACTGGCGCCGGAAGGCACGATTGAGGAATAGGAGTTGTGGGCAAAGGGTCTGTTGACTGACTGGTGATGATCGTTAAGTATTAAATAGACGTGCCAACGCAAGCAGCCGGGTATCCGGCTGCTTGCGTTGGCAGGGGGTAGAGTTTGTGAAAAAAAAACGGCCATGAAATGGCCACTAAGTAGCTTTGCGCCTGGCGGGAGAGAAAATGAAAACCTGACCGGTTTGTCTGGCCTCAATTTAAATTTAAATACAGTAAGTTCTTAGGTGTGTGGGAGGATTGGCATGGCTGGATTATTAAAAGCATTACAGGATCCCGCAGTATTCGGCCTGGCTTTTGAGCGGATCGTTTACGCTTATCAAAACGGGATCGGCAATGTGGTGGCGCCCGTCTTTCATCTGGCCACAATTATTCTCTTTTTTATGGTTATAAAGTACGGGAATAAGCATAAGAAATTATTTGCCATCACTTTTACCACGATTTATTTCTGGCTCTTTCTATATGTGGGACTCTTTATGTTCTATAAGTTCTTTCAAGAAATGGGCCTGGCTTGTTTTGCTTTTTGGACGCCTGTGCCCTTTCTTTTGGGAAATGTACTTTGGAAATGGTTTAAGGAGATCAAAGCTGGAGAGGTGAATTTAAATCTCTCCGGGGCGAAGTTATGGCGGATACTTGTGGTGCTTCCCATCATGGCCTTTGGATTCTTCTACCCCACTTTTATTTGGGGCAAAGGTTTCTTCTTTCATCTTAGAGACCTTTTATTCTCATTTTACGGAATTATGCCGTGTCCAACCACGATGGTGATCTTGGGATATATGACCATAAACTATCCCAAGGTTAACAAAGGTCTATACAATGCCTTAACTTTATTTGCCGTATGGGTTGGAACGCTCCAGTTGTTACTAGGATATGTACCGGATTACCCGTTGGCATTAGTCGGTTACTATGCCTTATTTGTCAAGGCTTTTCATGCCATACAGGGAAAAAAGGCCGCAGCTTATCAGGGTTGAATTTTTTCGCAGTTATATGCGTACAAGGGTATAGGGACTTGCAGGCTAGGGCTGTACATGGTAAGGCAGTTGAAGATTGGTAACCGGCGCTTTGCTAAACTACCGGTATTATACAGAGATTACAGGGAAGGGATAAGCGGGATCGAAGTGGGGAAATTAAAGGCGGATGAATTTGCACTGGAAATCGGTGTTCAACCAGAAGTAATGATCACCGCCTTACTTAAGCTAGCCAGATTAAACCATATGGTACCTGTATTAAAGAAGCTGGACGAGAGGTTTCAGACTCATCCTTCGATCGCATGGAGGATCGAGCGGATCGAAAAGATAAGTGGGTACAAGTATGAACTTTACTAAGTCTGGTCTGATGGTGATCTGTTCATCAAAAGCAGGGAGTTTTAAACCCTGCTTTTTTATATTTTGGCCTTTAAGCGTATTTAAAACAATTAATTCTGCAAAAGGTTTTGGTGCCCCGTCGCTTAGACAAGCCCCTGTCCCTCTGTCTGGTCTATGCGCTGGTATTAAATTCATTAGTGTATAATAGTGTCGCAAATTACTGAAGGTAATTGTTTTGATCGAGATAATGTCAGATTTTCCGGGAGGATGAAAAACTGAATTAGCTGGTTTAATCTTTTTTGCATAAAAAATTATTATATTATGCATTTTATAGTAGCGGAAAGCAGGGCATATCCTGGTCTTCGGTAACAACATACAAAAAAAGCCAGAAATATGTAAATTTCTGTAAAGGGAAAAAAGACTAAATGGCGTAATAAAATCCATAACAATTTTTAAATGTCCACCACACCACAAGAATTATATAATCTAAAAAATTGACCCGGCTTTGTCAGATCATCTTGAATAAGGTTTAGATGCAGATGTTCAACGAATTATCAAAGGGAATTATCGATATTTATTATGCTCAGGTTTTAGAGCTCGGGCCTGGAATCACCAGAAAGATTTTGAGTATTCTTGATGAGAGAGAAAAGTATGTTTACAACAGGTATTTGTTAGCCCAAAAGAAGGTAGAGTTTCTGGTGGGCCGTTATATGCTGAAAAATCTATTAGCATACCTTTTAGGTAGAAAACCCGGGAGTATTTACTTCAATCAAAATAAGTATGGAAAATTGTGTTTAGAAGACACTCTGCAAGATAAGAGGCAGGGGAAGATAGAGTTTAATCTCTCTCATTCTCATGGCATGGTGGCTTGCGCTGTGGTTTTAGAGCATGAAGTGGGCATTGATACGGAAAGGTTAGATGGAAACTTGTTGGATGTAGCCAAACGGGTTTTTGCCCCAGGTGAAGTTGAATATATATTTAACCATGAAGAACGATTTCAAAATGATGTGGCTTATAGGATATGGACATTAAAGGAAGCCTATATCAAGGCGAAAGGCATAGGTCTTTCCATGGATTTACGGAGTTTTAATGTTCTAAAGGTAGAAGAGATGTTTTTTGAGACAATCAGGCAAAAACCAGATTTTTATCTATCGGTAGCAGTGAAGAAGAACGGGGAGTCACAGTTTAAAAGTAGAGTGAAGGAGATTTCTGATCTAGTTCAAGCATAATGGAGATCCCATCCAAGGACAGAGGCGAAGAGGTCCAGTATGTGACCTGGTAGAGAGCAGATGTGAATGATCGGGAGTATTATTAAGATGAAAAAAGTTAAATTATTTTGTATTCCACATGCCGGCGGTTCGGCAACTACTTATTTAAAATGGAAGAAATATTTGCATCCTTCTATTGACCTGGTTCCTCTAGAGCTTTCGGGCAGGGGAAGTAGAATGGGATCAAGTTTTTATGAGACTATAGACGAAGCTGTAGATGATCTTTACCAAAGAGTAAGGGATGAGATTAATGGTTGTCGTTATGCGTTTTATGGGCACAGTATGGGTAGTATTATCGCCTATGAGTTAACCCATAAGTTAATAGAATTGAATTGCCAAAGACCGGACCATATTTTTTTCTCGGGAAGAGAGGCGCCGCAGATCGACAAAGGTAAACGAATTCATTTATCCCCGGAGACTGAATTTAGAGAGGAAATACTGAAGATTGGAGGGACGCCAAGAGAGATTTTTGAGCATGATGAATTACGTAGGCTTTATTTACCAGTCCTTAGAGCGGATTTTAAAATACATGAAAATTATGTTTATGTTCAGAAAAACCAAATTTTTGATTTTGACATAACAGTTTTAAGTGGGAAGAATGATCAGGAGCTGACACCGGATGATTTGGTCGGCTGGCGAATGCAGACGAGTGCAAATTGCGCCATTTGTATGATCGAGGGTGGCCATATGTTTATTGTGGAAAATGTAGAGGCGGTGACGGACATTATCAACAAGGTTTTAGTCTAATTTAGAAGGAAGAAGGATGATTACGGATGCATACGGTGCATTTGCCAATAGCAGAAACACCAATTAAGGCATTGCAATATCTGGCCTATCCATTATGTGTGCTTTTAAACTATGAAGAATGTCTGCCCTGGTTTTATAACAATTATATTCAATTGGATTTTATAGTGACCAAAAGCGGGGGATTAGTAAATTTTATCGACGGATGGCTGTCAGATGTTCCCTGGCTATTTGTACAGCAACTACAGAAGAAATATTTTCTTCCTCTTTGTGGAGAGGACTTAAATCGGGTAATTAAAAACTTCATCGATGATGGCTGGTATGTTTATTCATGGGTCGACGAATACTATGTTCCCAATCGTCCCGCCTATCAAAAGAAGCATTTTATGCATGATTTTATGTTATACGGCTATATGGATGCGGATGAGGAATATTCGATCTTAGGCTATACGAAAGATAGAACTTTTACAACGTCAAAAATAAGTTATAAAGGTTTTGATCAGGCCTTTGGCTTTGGGGACCCCCATTGTGACCAGCCGGGAGAAGATTGGATATTTTTCTTTAAAAAAAGAGATGATTTTTTCTGCGATTTTAATCTGAAGTATGTTTTTGATATGCTATACGATTATTATCATGGCATTAATACTATTGAAAGGATTGGCAGAGATAGGGATAAAGGTTACGAGAAAGTTTTTGGTTTGCATGTCTATGATTATTTAATAGAATACTTTATGTTGCTTCTCGAAAAAAAAGTTGATTTTGATATCAGGTCATTACAAGTTTTAGGGGAGCATAAAAACTGTATGATTCTGCGCCTAAAATACATGAAGCAAAACTACTTGCCCGAACAGGCTGGCTATTTTTGTGATGCTTATCAAAGAATGGCCAATGAAATTTTTACTTTACGAAATCTGCAGGTGAAGTATTATTTTAGCGGAGAAACCAAACTAATTGAGAGAATAACAAAATCACTGAAAGCAATTAAAGAATACGAATCCGCCATCTTAGGAGAAATGTTAGAAATATTAGAGAAAAAAGAAGAGATCATAGATAATTTATACTAGAATCAGCACATAATTGGGACAAGATCAGTCTATTTTTTATTCCCAGTAAAGTAATTTTTTCTTAAAACAGTAATATATTTCATGTATATATTGCTTGACCAGGAATTATTGGCAGGCAGGATCGACTGGTTCAAGGGGACTATTTATCCCCGGGCGCGTCAATCCGGAAAACAGATGATTGGGGGAAAGATCAGACACTCAATGAAAGAGAAGAAAAAAGAGTTAAAAGTAGTCATCCAACGAGAAATAAATTGTTACTTACATAACAGCTATTTTCTCTGTATTATCCTGGCATATAAAAATATGTATCCATGGTTTTATGAGAATTATGCTCAACTATATTATAATCCGGATAAGTTTTTAAGGTTCTTGAACATTAAGGAAGTCTGGTTTGATTTTTATGGCGGTTATACCGAGCCAAGAAAATTCCTGGCTTGCCGGGGAATTCATTTAGATGACTTGGCAGAAGTGGATATATTGAATTTTATCAAGGAAAGTATTGACAGTAACTGTTATTTATACACGTACATCGATGAATACTATACAAGACTCCAAGGTAAATACCATTTTGTACACGATATATTCATCTATGGATATGATGAAGAAAACCAACAAGTTTTAGTAATTGGGTTTGACAGTAAAATGAATTTTACAAATTATGGTATTGATTTCAACCAGTTTAAAACCGCTTTTGAGCACGGTGCGCAAATGGCAAAACTTACTGATCAATGGAAAGGCGCTAACTATTGTCTGGTAATAGAATCTAAGCTTGAGGAGGATTATCGGCATAAATTTAAGATGGATAGTTTTCTTGGGGCTCTTTCTGATTATCTTAATTCGACAAATGAAAACGGAAGCAAAAACCCGCATGATACTAATTATGCCATCTATCAAGGGGAGAATAACGTCTATGGCATAAATACCTATGATCAGCTTATTGAGTGCATTCGCCATGATCTAGAGTGTAACAGCGGTGAGGAACAGCTTGATTTTCGGCCCTTTCATGTGTTCTATGAACATAAAAGACAGATGAGAAAGAGAATGGAGTTTTTATACACTGCTCTTGACGCCAATTCCCAATTAAAGCTAACGGATTTAATTGCCAGGTGTAAAAGGTTGGAAGATGTCTTCAATATAATCAGGATAAAATCAATGAAATGTGTTTGTGACCGGGACAAGCAAGTTTTACATGAGATTATTTCTTCATTAAAAACACTAAAGAAAACCGAGTTCGAGCTTTTAGGGGAGATTCATCAATTACTGGCTGTATATAAAGGGGAAAAGTTACTCCTTTAATTACTGTTGAAGAAGCGGATGCGTTAGGAAGGTCAATTTTATCCTGGCCCCGCCTGGAGGGATCTAGAATGAAAGCTTACAGAAGTTTAGTAGATGTGATTATTGCGCGAAGCACACTGAAAGATAGAGGGGTTACCTTTATAGAAGGTGATAATGATGAAGTCTTTCTATCATATCAAGAATTATTCAATAAAGCCATTCACCTATTGGGTTATCTACAAGCTAAAGGGGTCAAGCCAACTGAGGAAGTGGTTTTTCAAATAGAAGATAACTCCTCTTTTATCTGTCTCTTCTACGCCTGCCTTTTGGGAGGGTTTATTCCTGTTCCGGTCACTGTGGGGAAGAATGATGAGCACAGAAGAAAATTGTTGAAGATCCTCAACATTTTGAAGAGTCCCTGGTTGATAGTTGATCAGAAAGCATTAATGATCAATAAGAATTTTAAATACGAGGAAATGGAAGAATGTCGAATTCAAGAAGTTGAGAGAAAGACCATACTCTATGAAGAGATGAGCCAGATGACCCCGGGAGAAATTATTACTGATTGTAAAGAAAATGATATAGCCTTTATTCAATTCTCTTCCGGTTCGACCGGCGATCCGAAGGGCGTTATTTTAACTCATAAAAATTTATGTGTTAATATACGCGCGATTATTAAGGCTTTGAGGATAAAATTGAGAGATACCTCATTGAGCTGGATGCCGCTTACGCATGACATGGGATTAATTGTGGCGCATTTAAGCAATATGTACGCGGGCATCAATCAGTATATTATGCCGACGACGCTATTTATACGGCAACCTACTTTATGGTTGAAGAAAGCACATGAGCATAAAGCAACTCTGCTGTACTCTCCGAACTTCGGATACAAGCATTTCCTGTCCTTCTTTAAACCGGACAGCGTTAGTGATCTGGACTTGTCTCAAGTGCGCTCCATATTAAATGGAGCGGAACCGATCTCAGTGGAGTTATGTAATGAATTCCTGGACGTCCTGGGGAAGTATGGTTTAAAAAGAGAGGCCATGCTCCCGGTGTATGGGTTGGCTGAAGGCACGGTCGGTGTTACTTCTTCACTAGAGAATGAAGTCTTTAAATTCATTCGTTTGGATCGCAATTATCTTGGCGTGGGGCAGGCAATCCGGGAAGTAACGGACGACGACGAAAAGGGCGTAGCCTTTGTGGATGTAGGCTATCCGATAAATGATTGTTATATAAGAATTTGTGATGAAAACAATAATCTCCTGGGGGATGGGAAGATTGGTTATATCCAAATTGCCGGCGGCAATGTGACGCGAGGATATTACAATAATGAGACAGCCACCCGCCAAGCGATAACGGATGATGGATGGTTGAACACCGGTGATTTGGGTTTTATGCGGGACGGGCGCTTGGTCATAACCGGCCGGGCGAAGGAGATCATTATCTTTAATGGACAGAACATCTATCCCCATGATCTAGAGAGAGTGGCCGAGGGGGTAGAAGGTATGGAGCTCGGCAAAGTAGTGGCGTGCGGGGTGTTTGATCAGGAGCGTCAAAGCGAAGAAATACTTCTTTTTGTATTGTTTAAAAAGAGTATAACTGACTTTGTTCCGCTGGCGATCCGTTTAAAGAGGCATATCAGCCAAAAAATGGGATTACAAATCAGGCATGTCATACCGGTAAAAAAAATACCCAAAACGACCAGTGGAAAAGTGCAAAGATACAAGTTGAGCGCAGAATATAGCGCCGGGAGATTTACCGATGTGGTCCGTGCGTTGGAAGAGTCAATCGGAGACGAATTGAAAAAGAACAGCATGTGTACAGCGAGGAACCAGGTTGAACAAGAGTTAATCACCATCTTTCAAAGGGTGTTTAATATCGACGAAATAGAGATAGATGATAACCTGGCCGATCTTGCCGGTAATTCTTTAGGGATTGTTCGAGCGTACAATGAAATAGAAAGAGTGTATCCAGGGAAGGTGGCTTTGGCTAATCTTTTTGCTTATCCTACAGTTTCTAAATTGGCCGAATTTATCAGCGGAAAATCGGTACAGACAAATACCATTCCTGCTGTCAGCTGTCAGGAGGATTTACCTGTAAAAGAGATAGCCATTATCGGAATAGGATTGAAGATGCCCATGGGGGATACGATCGATGAATATTGGCGGAGTATTGCCTATGGGGTGGATTCCGTTGCAGATTTTCCAAAAGAAAGACGCGAAGACACAGATAGATATGTCTTTTATCACAGTGGAGAAACTGATTTTCAGTATCGAAACGGCGCCTATCTTGAGGAGATCGACCAGTTTGATTATGGTTTTTTCGGCCTTAATCCCAGAGAAGCGCAGTTGATGAGCCCGGCGCAAAGAATTTTTCTACAGACCGTGTGGAAAACCATTGAGGATGCGGGCTATGGTGGGGGAAAGCTGCTTGGCAGTAATACCGGGGTGTATGTTGGACTGATCGGTGATCTGGAGGGCTATAAATATAAGGAAATCATCCGTGAAGTTGTTCCCGACTGGTTTTCAATGTCCATCATCGGAAACTTATCCGCAATCATCCCAGGCAGGATCTCGTATCTTTTAGGGTTAAAAGGTCCCAGTATGCTTATAGATACGGCATGTTCGTCTTCTCTTACCGCTGTTCATTTGGCCTGTCGGGCGCTGAGAAATCGTGACTGTGATCTGGCGATTGCAGGCACGGTAAGAATCAATCTGCTTCCTATAGACAAGGAAGCTTATAAGATTGGCATAGAGTCTTCTGACGGCCTGACGAGAACGTTTGACAATGAAGCGGACGGATCAGGCATTGGTGAGGGAGTGATCGCTGTTCTACTTAAGCCTCTACAAAAGGCCTTAACAGACAATGATCATATTTATGCAGTTATAAAGGGGAGCGCGGTTAATCAGGACGGAAGTTCGATGGGGATAACAGCGCCAAATCCAATGGCTCAGACTGAAGTTATTATTCAAGCCTGGCAGGATGCAGATATTGAACCCGAGACTATAACTTATATTGAGACACACGGGACCGGTACGAAACTGGGTGATCCCATAGAAATTGACGGTTTAAAAGAGGCCTTCGGGAGATATACCGATAGAAAGCAGTTTTGCGCAATTAGTTCAGTTAAATCCAATATAGGTCATTTATATGAAGGTTCCGGTTTGGCCGGGCTTGTCAAAGGGGCGCTGTCACTGAAACACAAGAAACTACCTCCTTCTTTACACTTTAATCGACCAAATAGAAGGATAAGTTTTGAAAATTCCCCTGTTTATATAAATACCAGACTTAGAAGATGGGAGAATAACGGTAGGCCAAGGCGTTGCGGGATCAGCTCCTTTGGACTCAGCGGCACAAATTGCCATGTTGTGCTTGAAGAAGCCCCGGAGAGTTTATCTGAAGCCGGAGTAAAATGCAGTGACCTAAATGTGTTTACACTATCCGCAAAATCTCCGGAAGCCCTTGAGCAATTAATCGATGATTATGTTGAGTTTTTGGCTAAAGATAACCTTCCCAGCCTGCAGAATATTTGCTACACCGCTAATACCGGTCGTGGACATTATAACTATCGTCTGGCGCTTATTTTGCCGGATAGTAAAAGTTTAAAGGAAAAACTCCAGGAGTTGTCCAGGGCCGATCTGGCCGGCGCCAATTATTCCTGGCTCTTTTATGGGGTACACAGTTTGAAGTCGGGTGATCTACCAGAAGAAAATAGGTATAGAATAACCGGGGCCGAAAAATTGGAGTTCACAAAGGCCGCAGAGTTGGAGCTGGAAAAGTTCATCAGTTCCGGAAAACGTAATAGACGTATTTTAGAGAAGATCTGCCGGTTATATGTAAAGGGCGCTGATCTTCAATGGGAAGAACTGTATAAGAACGAAAATCTGATGAAGGTGAGCCTTCCTACCTATACATTCGCCAATAGAAGATGCTGGATAGAGATTCCAGCGGTAAAGAGTGAATCCGCAAGCTTTAAAGAGAAGCAATTATTTTATGGTATCAAGTGGCGACCGGAAAAGTTGGCGGTGTCACATAATAACGCTGAATTCAATACTGTATTGATGCTCAGGGGCAAAAACGGAATTGGCGAAGAATTGAGCCGGAGGCTGAAAGAAGACGGTAAACAGGTAATAGAAGCTTTTATCGGCGAAAAATTTGAGCGGATTGCGCAAAATACATATGAGATAAAGATTTCACAGGATGATTTTGGGAAGTTGCTAGCGGATATCCAGGTAAATGGGGCGTTGAAAGTGGTCCATCTGTTGACCCTGGATGAAATGGACGAGATTGATACGGTTGATAAGTTGGCGGAAACCCAGAGAAGGGGAGTCTACAGCCTCTTGTATTTTACAAAGGCGTTTCTGGAAGGCCGGTTTGCGTATAATGTCGATCTTTTATTGGTCTCACGATATTTTAATGAAGTAACAGGAGAAGAAAGCCGGTTGATGCCGGAAAACGCCTCGTTATCCGGCCTGGGCAAGGTAATTGGTCAGGAATACCCTGAGATGACGGTGAAGTGCATTGACCTGGACGAGGATACCGGCACAGAAGCAATTATGGCGGAACTCAACATCGCGACCCTTCACAATTATTTGGCGGTATATAGAAAAGGGATGCGCTTTATCGAAGAGTTTGACTATGTAGAGGTGAACAATATACCAAATAGAGAGACTCCTATTAAAGAGGGCGGAGTGTACCTTATTACCGGAGGAACAAGCGGAATCGGACTTGAGGTCGCCCGTTATCTGGCCGCAAAAAATACGGTGAAATTAGCTTTAATTGCCCGGACAAAAATACCAGAGCGTACGCTGTGGGCGGACTATCTAAGCAACGGGAAAGATCCGGCACTGCGCGCCAAGATCAAAGCATTAATGGATTTAGAGTCCCAAGGAGCTCAGGTCTTATATTACAGCGCTGATGTAGCTAGGTTTGACGAGATGAAGACCATAATTGAAGATGTGAGGATAAAATGGGGAGAAATAAACGGAGTGGTGCATAGCGCGGGGATCGCCGGTAACGCCTTTCTCTATAGGAAGGATCAAAAAGCATTCGATGAGGTTCTGCAGACCAAAATCTGGGGGACATGGATCCTGGACAGGCTGACATTCCAGGATGAATTGGATTTTTTCATTCTCTTCTCCTCAGGGATCTCACTCATTGGCGAACCGGGACAAGGGGATTATGTGGCAGCAAACTCCTATATCGATTCATTCACAGCATACCGGAACAAGCTTGGAAAAAGAACCCAAGTAATTAACTGGGCGATCTGGGAAGAAACCGGAATGGGGATTAATAATGACTTGAACTTTGTAATCACAGTATTTAAAACACTGCCTACGGCTCAGGGTATATCTGCTTTTGCTCGCATCCTCAATAAGGATATACAGAGGGTATTTGTTGGGGAAATGAACGAGGAAGGGGATTACAGCATATTGTCTGACAGTCCGTATATAAAGCTTTCGGAACGTTTGGAAAAGATTGTAACAAAGAAAAGGCAAAGCACTTTAAGAAAGCAAAAGACCATGAAGCGGAGTCAGGGAGAATTGAAGCTTCAGGGCAGGGAAGATCAGACTTATAGTGAGATTGAGCAGACCGTAGCGCAATTATTCAGTGATTCATTAGGGCTTACAGAAATAAACATTCATGACAGTTTTTTTGAGTTGGGAGGAAACTCCATCCAACTGACACGTTTGCATGCAAAATTGAACCAGGTTTACCCGGGGGTATTGAAAACAGCTGACTTGTTTACTTATACATCAGTTTATCGTTTGTCACAATATGTTATGAACAGTCTGATGAAGAATCGCGCTGCTCAGAAAAGCGTAAATCAAAAGAGCATGAAGATTGAGAGTAAAGTCAGCGACTTGATTAAAGGGATGGAAAGCGGCGAGTTAACAATGGAACAGGTGGTCAGTAGTTTAAGTAATTCATAAATGTGGGAGTGCGGAAAAATGAGGCATATATATCAGTTTATAGTGGAAAATCTTAATGCGAAAAATATCGAGAAAAACACCGCCATCCGGTTATTGACCATGTTGAAACAGGAAAAAACGGACTTGGCTGACTTAAGCGAGGATATAGCCATCATTGGCATGGCGATCAAGTTTCCGCTCGTTCAGGATTTGGAAGAATTCTGGAGCATAATTCAGAACAAGGTAGACTGCGTCCGTAAATTTCCGGCTGCAAGAAGAGAAGACATTGACCGGTACTTGGCATACAGCGATTTTATTGAAGGAAACTTCGGCTATACGGAAGGAGCTTATTTAGAAACAATAAGTGATTTTGATTATAAATTCTTTAAATTATCTCCTAAAGAAGCCAGTCTGATGAATCCTTGTCAAAGGTTATTTCTTCAAACAGCCTTGGCGGCAATAGAGGATGCGGGATATGGT
>DATCJV010000159.1:0-1763 GCA_036562625.1 Bacillota bacterium
ATATGATATAAATAAACATAAAAGTCAATTTTTAGAGGAGGATGACTTTGAAACCAAAGCGCCTGTTGCTGGTTTTTATTTTCTTGTTATGTTTATTTCAAATCAACGCGTTTGCCGAGGAAAACCGCTTAATCACCGTCCAGATTCCGGCTCCGTCTTTACAGAATAATCTAGTGGGAGAGGCACTAAATCAGCTCTTAGTGATCGCCCTCCCACCATCCTATTATTCCTCAGACCAATGCTACCCGGTGGTATACTTTTTACATGGTTTTGGCGAATCGCCGCATAATGTCGGACTGTTCGCCCGGCTTGCCGATTCCCTATACGAAGAGAACCAGCTTAATGAGATGATTATTGTCGGAGTTAACGGTACTAACCGACTGGGTGGCAGTTTCTATGTTAATTCCCCAGTCACCGGTAATTGGGAAGATTTCGTGGTTAATGATGTCATCGGCTACCTTGATCAAAACTACCGGACCCTTCCCCAAAGTTCTTCCCGGGGAATCGCCGGATTCTCCATGGGCGGGTTTGCCGCCATCAATTTGGCCTTCCGGCATCCCGGTGTTTTTAGCGTAGTATATAGTTTAGCGCCGGGGTTATTTGATGAAAACGGTTTACCACAAGCGATGACCACTTGGGATCAGAGATTCAGAAACGCTTACGGAGCAGCCTTTTCTCCCAACCCCAACCTCCCTTATCCTCATAGTGAAATCCCGGTCCTGGATAACTCGGCCGATGATAACCGGATCAAGGCTAATTGGGAAAATGGCTTTGGTAACCTTGAGCAAAAAATTGCTGATTATTTATGCAGAGGAATAACACTAAAGAGTATCCGGATCGAAGTTGGGGAGCGTGATTACTATAAATGGATTATTAATGGTTGCCTTTATTTTTCTCAGTTATTAACGGAGCAAGGGATCCCCCACGAGCTAAACCGTTTCTCCGGAGGGCATACCTTGACCAGTAGTTTAATTGAAAAAAATATTTTGCCCTATTTTTCCCAGCAATTAGAGAGGATGAACTCCATCACGAATAACTAATTTCCTTCACTTCTAACAAAGGGTGTCCCCGTTGGGAGACACCCTTTGTTACATCAGCGTATGTTTCGAAGACTCTTACTTCCGATCAACTTCCGCCATATGGCAGATGAGATCAAGCACCTTGTTGGAATAACCCCACTCGTTATCGTACCAAGCGACCAGTTTCACAAAGTGATCGTTTAAGGGGATGCCGGCTTTCGCATCGAAGATACATGTGTGGGGATCATGGATGAAGTCGGAAGAAACCACGTCGTCCTCGGTGTAGGCCAAAATCCCTTTCAACTCGTTCTCGGCAGCTTTCTTCACCGCCGCTTTAATCTCCTCGTAAGTAGTGGCTTTTTCCAAACGGCAGGTCAAGTCGACCACAGACACGTCAACGGTGGGCACCCGGAAAGCCATTCCGGTGAGTTTACCGTTGAGTTCAGGAATGACTTTACCGACGGCTTTCGCGGCACCGGTAGAGGACGGGATAATATTGGCACTCGCCGCCCGGCCGCCTCTCCAGTCTTTTTTGGAAGGACCGTCCACCGTCTTCTGGGTAGCAGTGGTTGCATGCACCGTCGTCATTAGGCCTTCCACGATCCCGAAGTTTTCATGGAGAACTTTGGCAAGAGGCGCCAAACAGTTGGTGGTACAGGAGGCATTAGAAACCACATTCATATCTTTGGTGTACTTGTCATGGTTGACACCCATCACAAACATCGGCGCATCTTTCGAGGGGGC
>DATCJV010000160.1:0-18532 GCA_036562625.1 Bacillota bacterium
ACCCAATACTGCACAGTTCGTGGTGATGAGTGGCAGATAAATCCCTAAGGCTTGATAAAGCACAGGGCTGCTTTTTTTGATCACCATCTCCACCAGCTGAACCAAGACGGCGATGACCAAGATAAAGGCGATGGTTTGCAGATATTCGATATTATAAACTACTAATAACTGTTGAATCCAGTAGGTAAAGGCTGAAGCCATAGTCATTACGAAGGTCACGGCCACGCCCATTCCTACCGCGGTCTCCACTTGGCGGGAAACGCCAAGAAATGGACAGATCCCCAAGAATCTGGCAAGCACAAAGTTGTTGATTAAAATCGTGCCAAAGGCGAGAACTAGTAATTCCGCCATTTATTTCGCCTCCTTTTTCCGGGAAAGCCAATTGATGCCACCCAGGAGTAAACCTAAGGTAACAAAAGCCCCGGGCGCCAGGATCATGAATAAGGCACCCTTCTCTTTGGGGAAGAGTTCTATGCCGGAAAAACCGAAATCTTTTGCCACAAATAAGGTTCCGGTACCCAGGATTTCTCTGACCGCGCCCACCAACATTAGAGCCAGGGTGAAGCCGAGCCCGATTCCCAAGCCATCCATGATGGAGTCACCGATGGAATTCTTAGAGGCAAAAGCTTCAGCCCGCGCCAGGATAATACAGTTTACTACGATCAGAGGGATAAAGATCCCCAAGACTTCATGCAAGCCGGGTGTATAGGCCGCCATTACCTTGTCGATGATCGTGACAAAAGTGGCAATTACCACTATATAACAGGGAATTCTGACTTCTTTTGGTATAATATTGCGCAACAGGGAGATTATGAAATTGGAACCGACTAGAACCACAGTCGCAGCCAAGCCCATGCCCAAGCCGTTGACTACCGCTGAAGTCACCGCCAAGGTAGGACACATCCCTAAAACCAAGCGAAAAGTGGGATTCTCATTGAAAACACCATTCTTAAAGATCTTCCATTTATGCATCGGATTCACCTCCGTTCATCATTCCGCACTATTCAGCACTGTACGGGCGGCCGCCAGGGCCATGTTCACTCCGCGAAGTACAGCGCGAGAGGAGATCGTGGCTCCTGCCACCGCCTGTACCTTTCCCTGATCTTTACTGACCGCCAGAGTATCTTCCAGCGTAATGCCGGTCAAAGCCTCCTGCTTTAGGAAGTCGTCCTCACTTATTTTCGCGCCCAATCCCACTGTTTCCGAATGTCCCAAAACGCTGATCCCAGTGACCCGTCCGTCCTGGGCAATTCCCACCATCAGTTGAATCGGGCCGCCATACCCCCGGCTTTCCACAGTCAGCACGATGCCGACTGGGGCGCCTTGATCGTTAAAGCCCAGGTATAAATCGGAGATCTCCGGTCCGGTCGTCTCCCGCACCCGTTGGAGTAAGGCGGCGTCTGTTCGAAAATCAACAGCCGCCGGTAAACTCTCCTGCAGCACCTGCTGCTTCTTTAATTCCTTTCCGGCTGCAATCTTGGGTTCAGTTAAACCATTCACCCAAGCCAACACCGCGCCGGCCATCACACAAATCGCAGTCAAAACCAGTATTAAGCGAAGTTGTTGTTTATCCATCCTTTTTTACCTCCCCAAACCGTTTAGGAACCGTCAATCGATCAAGCAAGGGAGTAATGGCGTTCATAATCAAGATCGAATAGCAAACGCCTTCCGGATACGCGCCAAATCTCCTGATTAAGGCCGTCAGGAGACCGCAGCCGATCCCAAAGAGCACTCGTCCGCCAGGGGTAACCGGAGTGGTCACATAGTCGGTAGCCATAAAGAAAGCGCCTAAAATCAAGCCACCGGCCAAAAGGTGAAAGAGGGGATCTTGCCCCCTTAATGTGGTCAAAACCAAGACGGTTCCCAGATACGTAACGGGGATTCGCCAATCAATGATCTTATAAACCAGGAGAAAAACCGCACCCAACAATAATGCTAATCCGGAGGTTTCCCCCAGGGAACCGGAGATGTTGCCGTAAAACATTTGCAGATAAGGAAGGGAGAGAGAATTGTTGCTGAAAAATCCTCCTTTCAACAAACCCAAGGCAGTAGCGCCGGAGACCGCATCCATCTGCGTCCCGGCCCAGGAAAGAGAGGAAGGCGGCCACTGCCAGGTGGTCATCAACAGCGGCCAGGAAAGAACCAAGAAAGCCCTACCGATTAAGGCCGGGTTAAACAGATTATGGCCCAGCCCGCCAAATACTTGTTTTCCCACGGCAATGGCAAAAACCGAACCCAAAGCTGGAATCCACCAGGGCACGGTCGGGGGAAGCGTCAAAGCCAGGAGCAGTCCTGTTACAAACGCGCTCCCGTCGCTAATGGTCAATGGACGCTTCATCATCAGCTCACAGAGTGTCTCGGTTAGTAACGCAAAAAAAATGGAGATCACGATTATACCCAAAGCCCACCAGCCAAAGAAGAGAAGACTGGCGACTGCGGCCGGGGTCAGAGCAGCGGCCACCATCCACATAATATGCTTGGTTCCCAGTTCCGATTGGATATGAGGCGGAGCTGAGACGAGCACCTTTGTATCCGACATGAAATCAACTCCCTTTAACTCGTTTTCCGTTTGGCTGCAATCAGCTTATTCTTAGTGTTCTTGAACATTTGGGTCAACGGCCGCCGTGCCGGACAAACATAAGCGCATGATCCACACTCGCGGCAATCCAAGACCCCATATGCTTCCGCTTTGTCTATTTGATCGTGCTCACAATAGAGTCCCAGAAAATTGGGGAGCAAATTAAAAGGACAGGCATCCACACATTTGCCGCACCTAATACAGACTGAAGGAGCAGTTTTTGGCGTTTCCGCTTCCGTTTGCACTAAAATACCGGAGGTTCCCTTCATAATCGGCAGATCCAGGCGGTATTGCGCCGAACCGGTCATGGGTCCGCCCAGAATAATCCGGCCTGGATTTCCTTTAAAACCGCCGCAATAATCAAGCACATCCTCTAATAAAGTTCCGATCCTGACTTCCAGATTCTTTGGGTGCTGAATACCATGGCCTGTAACAGTAATAATTCTGGAAATCAAAGGCCTTCCGGATTGAATAAACTCAGCCAAAGCCGCAGCCGTGGCCACGTTATTCACGATTACACCCACTGCGGCCGGTAACGCGCCGGCTGGTACCACCCGCTTGGTGGCAGCGTAAATAATCATCCGCTCTTCACCCTGAGGATATTTGGCTTTCACCGGAACCACCTCAATGGGGTAGCCCTGCACAGCCCGGTTCAGAACGGTGATCGCATCTGGTTTGTTCTCTTCGATTACAATATAGCCCTTCGAGGCGCCGGCGGCCCTCAGCATTACCCGTAAACCAAAGACGATCCGGTCCGGCTTCTCCACCATTAACCGGTGATCACAAGTAAGAAAAGGCTCACATTCGGCGCCGTTCAAGATCACATAATCAATGGATTGATCCGGTGATGGATTATATTTAACATGAGTAGGAAAGGCCGCTCCACCCATGCCGACCAAACCGGCATCTTTCATAATTTCTCTTACTTCATCACTCTTTGCCTTCTCCGGATCGAGGTGGCGGGGTGATACTTCCGGCGCCAACTCATCTATCCCGTTATTCTCTATAACAATCGCGGTTACCATTTTCCCGGAAACATGCGGTCTGGGTTCTATGGCGATGATCTTCCCGGCCACACTGGCATGGAGAGGAACGGAGACCATCCCTTGGGCCTCGGCAATCTTCTGCCCCAATAAGACCTGATCCCCCACTGAAACGAGGGGTTCGGCCGGAGCTCCTATATGTTGGCTTAAGGGCAAAACCACCTGCCGGGGCGGGGGAAGGATCTCCACCGGCAAAGAACTGGTTAAACTTTTATGCCCAGGAGGATGGATTCCTTTTCGGAAAGTCTTCAGAGCCATCTGATCACTCCATTCCTGAATTTATAAATTATAATAGTGGACAAGCACCATTATTAATCATAACGCAAAACTCAATGATGGGCAAGAAAAATCAGACGATATACCCGTAGATTAAAGGAGGCGCCGGCTGATGAATGGCGGAGACAATTACCAGGTTGTACAGACTTTCTGCTGCGGCTTGCGCTTCCTGCATCGTCCTGGCGTGGATCTCGGCCAGAACCTCACCTTCCTTCACCGGATCACCCAGTTTCTTCCGGATAACCAGCCCAACCCGGTGATCAATGCAATCATCTTTACTGGCCCGGCCGGCCCCCAAGCGCCCGGCAAGCATCCCCAGGCCTTCCGTGTCAAGATGCGCGATATAACCGGCATTTCTACTCACTACAGGCAACTGAACATGAGCGGTCGGTAAGAGATTTTCATCTCTGACCGCACTCACCTCTCCGCCTTGCGCGCTTACCCATTTTTCAAAAGTCCGCCACGCGGCGCCATCGGCAATCATCTGCTCCAACTTGTTTCTGGCTGCCGCCTCTTCCTGCTCAATTCCGGCCAGGATCAGCATTTGCGCGCCAAGAGTCAAGCAGACTTCCATTAAGTCCCAAGGCCCCTGACCCTTTAGCGCCGCGATGGCTTCTCTGACCTCCAGAGCATTGCCAATGGCATGTCCCAGCGGTTGATCCATTCCGGTCAAAACCGCCATACATTTCTTCCCTGCTCCTTTTCCAATAGAGACCATTAACTCCGCCAGGGACTTGGCTTCCTCCAAATCCTTCATGAACGCGCCGTTTCCTACCTTGACATCAAGGACAAAACCATCGGCGCCGCCAGCCAGTTTCTTACTCATAATACTGGCGGCGATCAGTGGAATACTCTCTACCGTACAGGTGACATCCCTTAACGCATATAAATATTTATCGGCAGGAACCAAATTCCCGGTCTGTCCCACCAAGCCGATTCCCACCTCTTTGACTTGCTTAAACAAGTCTTCCCTGGGGATCTCCGTTTTAAAGCCAGGGATTGATTCCAGTTTGTCAATGGTTCCGCCGGTGTGTCCCAATCCCCGTCCGGACATCTTGCAAACCGGCGCTCCGGCGGCAGCCACCAACGGGGCCAGCACCAAAGATACCTTGTCCCCCACGCCGCCGGTGGAGTGTTTATCAATCTTCACTCCTGGAATAGCCGATAAATCCACGGTCTCTCCGGAAACGGACATCTCGATGGCCAGATTTCGCGCTTCCCGGGGAGACATCCCTTGGAAGTAGACTGCCATACACCAAGCGGCCAATTGATAATCGGGGATGCTTTTTTCCGCAATCCCATTCACTATAAACCTGATCTCTTCCGGAGAGTGTTCCGCTCCGTTACGCTTCTTGTAGATTAAATCAATCATCCGCATTCCTGACACCTCTTTTCTCTCTTCTTGCCATCAGGCCCGCTGGAATTAGAGTATTTCCTTATAAAAACTACTACCCTTAGTCCATCCTGTAATGCCAAAAATTTCAGCCACCGTAGCGCTGATATCGGCAAAGGTCTTCCTGATCCCCAGATTCACTTCTTGGCGCACCTGCGCCCCGGCCACCAGCAATGGAACATACTCTCTGGAATGGTCGGTACTGGGCGTGGTTGGGTCACAGCCATGATCCCCGGTGACAATGACCACATCTTCCGCGCTGAGTGAGGAGAGCAGCTCCCCAAAGAAAGCATCAGCCTCCTCTAAAGCCCGGGCGTATCCGACCACATCATTACGGTGACCAAAAACCATATCAAAATCAATACAGTTTATAAAAGCGAAAATCTCTGTCTGAACGGGTTCTTTTGCCAATTCAATGGTTTTGTCCATTGTCTCCCGGTTATTGACCGTATGATAACTCTCGGCCAGTCCACGGTGGCAGAAGATATCATCGATCTTGCCGACCCCGATGGTTCGTACCCCCTTTTCGACCAGACGATCGAGAATGGTCTCTTCCGGTGGAGCTAAAGGAAAATCCTTCCGGCGGCTGGTTCTCGTAAATGAGCCGGGGACACCCAGGAAGGGGCGGGCTATGACCCGGGCGACGTTATGCTCGCCTTGGAGTAATTCCCGGGCAATCCGGCAATATCTATAGAGCTCCTCCGGTGGGATTATTTCTTCATGCGCAGCAATCTGAAACACACTGTCGGCGGAGGTATACACAATGGGATATCCGGTGCGCATATGTTCGGCGCCGAGTTCTTTGATGATTTCCGTGCCGGAGGCGGCAATATTACCGAGTACACGGCGGCCGATGCTCTGCTCAAAGTCCGCCAGCACCTCCCTGGGAAAACCCTGGGGATATACTGGAAAAGGCCGGTCTAAGATGATCCCGCTCATCTCCCAGTGACCAGTGACTGTGTCTTTACCGGGTGAGGCTTCGGCCATTTTCCCGTAAGCCCCTGCGGCCTGCTTGACCGGTTCCACCCCGAGGATCGGTATGATTTTACCCAAGCCAAGACTCTCCATGACCGGTAAGGCCAACCCGTTTACGGTCTTTGCCGTATTGGCCAGAGAGTTACTGCCTTCATCCCCATAAACGGCAGCATCCGGTAATTCTCCGATTCCTACTCCGTCAAGTACAATCAAGAAGACTCTCTTCATTATGTCACCACACCTCTCGTTGGGCTTTTCTATACGGACGTCGTTAAACCGCGAAGGTGAGGCCCACGCCGTTTATACGGGCGTCAACGTTACACGGTTTATGCGGCGTATAAGTTCGTCTGCCATTTACCGCCGGTCGTCTTCACTCTCCGGCCGGTCGCCAGGTGTATACTATAAGCGCTGAGTAAGAAAGGTCAACCACTTATGATTAATTATTTATATAAAACCTCCTATATTCCTTCGCCCCCAAACAAAAAAACCACCGAACGGTGGTTTTATCTTTGACTGACAGTTCAGGAAAGGGGTCTTTAATGATCAATGGGCTTTCAGCGCTACACAAATTACCAACAGACTCGTAAATATCATAGAGATGAATAGTAGCCATTACTCGTCAACTGCCACGCTGTACTTACCATACCCCTCAAACTCATAGACCTTATTATAATCTGGTTTTTTCAGGACCTTGATGGCTTTGGGCGGCCAATAAACAACAAACGCTTTCCCGACGATATTTTCTATGGGTATACATCCGACATTCCTGGTGTCCCGACTATCCATACTGTGGTTTCTATTGTCTCCCAGGACAAAGAGGGTATCCTCCGGAACTCTGGTCCATTCAATCCCATCCTCCGTAGGTTCGTTGATGTATGGTTCATGCAACGTGATCCCATTTACCTGAACCTTGCTGTCGTTAATATAGACATAATCTCCTGCAGTGGCGATGACCCGTTTTATAAATTTTTTCCTCGGATCACGCGGGTATTTAAAGACAACAATCTCACCAGCCTGGGGGGTCCGGACTCTATAAGTAATCTTGTCCACCAAGAGTCTTTGCCCTTCGTAGAAAGTGGGCTCCATGGAACTCCCTTTCACCATAAAAGATTGGCCCAGAAAGACCATGATAAAAAGGATGATAATCACTGAACCCGCTATTGATTCTATTAGATCCTGTAACTCCGACTTCTTAAATTCCACAAACTTTCCCCCCTGCCTTTCAAAATGAGATGTGAGAAAACAAAGGCTACTTAAGGCTCTTCCTTCTCACACCTCATTATGAACCACCTTGTCCCAGCCCAAACTCGGAACCAAATCACTCTTCTTCTAAGTTAAGCAAGGAACAAGCAAAACCTGGTGTCTGGATCCCGGACTAATCTTAAAACCGGTTTATCAAAAAATCACCTTTCGGCAATACGTGCAGCTTTACCGGAACGTTTCCGGAGATAGAAGAGTTTTGCCCGTCGCACACGCCCTCTGCGTACCACCTCGATCTTGGCGATCATCGGCGAGTGTAAGGGAAAGATCCTTTCCACCCCAATTCCACCGGAGATCTTACGCACAGTAAAGGTTTCTTTTAGCCCGCCATTAGCCCGGGCAATCACTACTCCCTCAAATACCTGAATGCGCTCTCTTTCACCCTCAACTACCTTCAAATGCACACGTACGGTATCACCGGGACCGAAGTGAGGCAAATCTTTCTTTATTTGCTCTTGCTCAATCAGGTCAATCAAGTTCATTATTGTTCCCTCCTTCCAATGAGCCCAATGGCTCCTGAATTAAAATTCCGAAAAAAGCAGTGTATTATTTAATTTTCTCGTCCATTTCGGGGTAATGGATTCCATGCTTACGTAGAAACGCCAGATCTTCAGGGGATAATTCCGCCTTACGCAGTAAATCCGGGCGCCTCTGTGCTGTGCGTAATAATGATTGCTCCCGGCGCCAGGCCTTGATCCGGGCATGGTGACCGGAGAGTAACACTTCAGGAACAGCCATTCCCCGGTAAACAGGTGGTTTTGTATACTGTGGGTAATCAAGCAAACCATGGGCAAACGAATCATTCTCAACGGCTTCTGCAGCGCCCAAAACCCCGGGAAGGAGACGGACGATGGCATCCACCATGACCATGGTAGGCAATTCTCCCCCGGTCAGGACGAAATCTCCGATGGAGTACTCTTTATGAGCTAAGGCGCGAATTCTTTCATCAAAACCTTCGTAATGTCCGCAGATGAAAACCAACTGTTTTTTCCGGCTTAAGTCCACCGCTGTCTCCTGACGGAAGACCTCTCCCTGGGGAGTTGTGAGGATAATGCATGCTTCCTCTGTCCCTTGGTCATTGGAGTCTCTCCGCTGTCCAGTCAAATCCTCGACGGCCAGGTAGAGAGGTTCCGGTTTGAGCACCATCCCCGGCCCGCCGCCGTAGGGCGTGTCATCTACTGTTCGATGCCGATCAAAGGCATAATCCCTGAAATTAATAATCTCAATCCGGACCAATCCTTTTTCTACTGCGCGCTTAATTATGCTGCTGGAAAAAGGGCCGGCGAACATCTCCGGGAAGAGGGTCAGAATCTGAATCAGCAACCTATTCCACCCCTTCCACCAATCCGGCGGGTAATTTTACTGTCATTCTGCCTGTAGCAAGATCCACCGATAGAACCACAGATTTGAGGGCTGGAAGCAGGATTTCACCATGAGGGCCTCCGCGCAACAGATAGACATCATTTGCTCCCGTGGGGATGATTTCCCTCACCGTGCCAAGGTATTCTTGGGACTCTCCGTAAACTCGCACGCCCACAAGCTCATCAAGGTAGTAACTGCCCTCCGGTAAGGGCGGCCTTTCTTCTTTGGGAATCCACAAAAATAACCCTCTTAGCTGCTCTGCCTGATCAACGGTCCGGATTTCGTAAAACTTGATGAGGACAAATTGCCGAAAAAACCGAACATGTTCAATGGTGAGTTCGATTTGTTCCCGTTCCGAACAGGCAAAAACCCTTTTCAGTTCATGCCAGCGCCCATCATAGGCGGTCAGGGGGGCAACCTTGACCTCTCCCTTAGTTCCTCGAGTGGTTAGCACTTCACCTACGGCACTCAGCCCTGCCGGCGGGTTCTGCCAAGGAGTGGGAATCACTCTTCAGCCAACTCCACAGCGACCTTTTTGTCAGAGGGCGCGCAGGCGCGAACTAAGGTTCTAATGGCTTTGATGATTCTTCCCTGCCTGCCGATGATCTTGCCAATTTCATCCGGGGCTACGGTAATCTCAAATAAAATGGAGTTAGCAGTCTCGGTTTTATCCACACGCACTGCTTCGGTCTGATCAACCAGGGACTTGACGAGTAACTCCACTAATTCCTGCACGGTGGATCACTCCTTTCATTCCCCAGCCGCTTTTTCTCCAGGAAGAACACCGGCCTTTTTGAATAACCTCTTTACCGGCTCGGAAGGTTGAGCGCCCTTTGCTAACCAGTCTAAGGCCTTTTCTTTATCAACCTTAAGTTCAACAGGATTGGCAACCGGGTTATAATGACCAAGAATTTCAATGAACCTTCCATCTCTGGGAGATCTGGAATCCGCTACGACAAAACGGTAAAACGGACGTTTTTTTGCACCCATTCTGGTTAATCTAATGCGAACTGCCATCCTTATTCTTCACCTCCTTATGCGGTGTGTCCATTGTAATACACACATTAATAAATGGTAGCCACCGGTTAATTCTGCCAAATTATGCGCTTAGTTTGGCAGAATTAACTGTTGGCCCCAAAGATTAAACACCTCTGCCAAGAAAACAACCCCTCCGTCAGGGGCGGAACTTTATAATGAGCGGGAAAGCCTTAGAACGGAAACCGTGGTTTGAAGCCACTCTTTCCCAGATTGGTAAGTTGCCTCATCATCTTTTTACTCTGTTCAAACTGATTCAGAAGCCGATTTACCTCCTGAACGCTGACGCCTGAGCCTCGGGCGATCCGCCGGCGCCGGCTGGCGTTGATGATCTGCGGTTCTCTGCGCTCTTGCGGCGTCATCGATTGAATAATGGCCTCAATGTGTTTCATCTCTTTTTCATCAATTTGTATTCCTTTAAGTTGTTGGGGCTTAATCCCGGGTAACATCGACAACAGCTGGTCAAGAGGACCCAGTTTCTTCATTTGCCGCAGCTGACCGAGGAAATCTTCCAAGGTAAACTGGTCTTTTTGAATCCTCTTCATCATCTCCAAGGCCTGATCCTCTTTGATTGAAGACTCTACCTTCTCAATGAAGGAGAGGATATCCCCCATCCCCAGGATCCTGGAGGCCAACCGTTCAGGATGAAAGACCTCAATATTCTCCATTTTTTCGCCAACGCCAACGAATTTAATGGGCTGGCCGGTGGCTTCTCTAATGGAAAGAGCGGCGCCGCCCCGTGTATCGCTGTCCAGTTTGGTCAGGATCAAGCCGGTCAAGGCCAATTGCTCGTGAAAGCTCTGCGCCACATTGACCGCATCCTGTCCGGTCATGGCGTCCACTACCAATAAGATTTCATCGGGGTTCACCGCCCGCCGGATCTCTTCCAACTCACCCATGAGCTCTTCATTGATATGCAGACGCCCGGCGGTATCAATCAACACATAATCCCGATTGGTCTCTCTCGCCCTGGCAACTGCTCCGACGGCGATTTCCACCGGATTCTTTCCTTCCGCGCTATAAACCGGAAGCCCTGTCTTTTCTCCCAAGATCTGCAATTGACGAACAGCGGCCGGACGATAGATATCCGCCGCTACCAATAAGGGACGACGACCTTCTTTTTTCAGCAGGCCGCCTAATTTCCCAACCGTACTGGTTTTTCCGGCGCCTTGTAAGCCCACGATTAAAACCACAGTAGGAGGTTGTGCGGAAACGGCCAGTTTTTCTGATTTTTCCCCCATCAACCTGGTGAGTTCTTCATGTACAATCTTCACTACCATTTGTCCGGGGGTCAGGCTTTTAATCACATCCTGCCCGATTGCCCGTTCCTTCACCCGGTTGATGAAGGTGCGGACCACCTTAAAATTAACATCCGCTTCCAGCAAGGCCAGTTTTACTTCACGCAAAGCTTCATCCACGTCTTTTTCCGTTAGTCTCCCCTTACCGCGCAACCGGCGCAGGGTATCCTGTAACCTCTCAGACAGGTTGGAAAAGAGCATCAAACAAACCTCCATTAGAACTTTGATCAACGCCTACAAGAACGTCTAAACAACACTACGCACTGGTTTACCTGTAGAAAAAACCCAGACCTTTACTATTCCGGCCAAACAATATTTTTCTTAAATGCTCAAGAACATCTCCAACTCTTTTAGATTCTCGGTAAACTCCCTATATTGTTCGGTCGTGCGCTGTTGCTCGGGAATGGTCTCCGCCAATTTAGTGAAGGAGTTCAGCACGGCCTGCAAAAGGTTTTGTCCCTGCAAGAAGCGGTTTAATAATAACAATTTCTCCTCCCAGTTCTCCAAGAGCTTCTCCGTGCGTTGCAGCAGATCATATACAGCCTGTCTGGTTGTGCCTTCTTCCTCCGCGATCTCCGCCAGTGATAAATTATGCATATAATACAGACTGAATACCCTCTTCTGTTTGGCGGTGAGCAGTTCTCCGTAAAAGTCGAATAATAGGCCCATCCGGACTAAATGTTCCATACGGCAGGCCTCCCTTACTGACAAGGAAAAATACTTTACAGCACGCATATTTTAGTATAATCAGATCGCAATAAAAAGTCAAGTTTTTTTTGAATCCCTCACACCGGACTAATACAATGTCGGCCTTCTCTCATGAACAGGTATTTTCCTCACTGGTACCAGGGAAGGATAACCGATCCCTTAGATCTCTCCTTCCCCCATTGGAGGAAGATCAAAACCGGCGTAGAAAAAAGTGCGCACCGGTACAGAGTCGGTGCGCGAGGCAGAGTCAAGCGCCTGCCAACGCCATATTCCTGGCGAGGCAACTACAGCAAATCCTCCAGTCTGGCTTTGATCTTCTCATAATTGGTCTCCACTTCAGCCAATTTGGCCCGTTCCTTTTCCACCACCGCCGCCGGGGCTTTCGTCACAAACTGCTTATTTTCGAGTTTTTCGGTCAGCCGTTTCCGTTCTGCGGCCAAACCGGCCAATTCCTTCTCTAACCTTTGTTTCTCCAGATCCAGATCTACCAGTCCGGCGAGGGGAAGAAAGATCTCGACTCCGCTGACTACTGCGGTCATGGCTTTATCAGGCTTTTCACTCTTCTCCGGTTGCAGTACGCTCTTATTCAGGCCGGCCAGATTCTCCAGATAGACTAAGTTTTCCCTGATTATCCGGGTTTTTTCTTCCGTAGCCAAAAAGATGGCTTCCACTTTTCGCCCTGGATCCACCCCGACCTCGGCGCGGATGTTCCGGATGGCTTTAACGATCCCCATTAACATGTTCATTTCTTCCTCGGCGGATTCGTCCTGCCAAGCGGAGTCGGCCTGCGGCCAAGGCATCAGCATCAAGGTCTCTCCCTCATGCGGCAGGGTTTGCCAGATCTCCTCGGTAATAAATGGCATATACGGGTGGAGCAACTGCAAAATCCGCCTGAAGGTATGCACCAACACTTCTTGGGTAAGCCGGCGCACACGCCCCTCAGCCTTGAGGTTGGTCTTGGCCAGCTCAATATACCAGTCACAAAACTCGCTCCAGATAAAATCGTATAAGAGATTGGCGGCGCCGCCTAGGTCATACCGGTGAATCATCTCCTCAATCTCTGTAGTGAGCTTCTGCAGACGAGAAAGGATATATCGTTCGGGAAGAGGCAGATTGGCTCTTTCCCGTTTTAGTTCTGCAGAAGACGCTTCTTCAGAGTAATCCGGCGCCTCATAATCCTCCAGGTTCATCAAGATGAAGCGGGCGGCATTCCAAATTTTATTGGCAAAATTACGTACTCCCTCAATCCTTTCCATCTGAAAACGCTGGTCTTGACCGAGGGTGGTTCCTGTGGCCAAAGTAAACCGGAGAGTGTCAGTACCGTACTTCTCAATCACTTCCAGAGGATCGATATTCGTCTCCGGCCGTGACTTGCTCATCTTCTTTCCGTATTTATCCAAGACCAAACCATGAATGAGCACTTCTCTGAAAGGTGGCTCCTGCATAAATTCCAAACCCATAAAGATCATTCTAGCCACCCAGAAGAAGATGATATCCCTGGCGGTAACCAAAACAGAAGTAGGATAGTAATGTTTTAATTCCGGAGTCTGCTCCGGCCAGCCCAAGGTGGAAAAGGGCCACAGCGCTGAGGAAAACCAGGTGTCCAAGACATCCGGGTCTTGCTCCAGCTCCTTACTACCGCACTCCGGACAAACATCCGGTTCAGTAACAGCCGCGAGCTCACCGCCGCAAGCTTGGCAATACCAAACAGGAATCCGGTGCCCCCACCATAATTGCCGGGATATACACCAGTCCCTAATATTCTCCAACCAATTCAAATAGATCTTGGTAAAACGCTCCGGCACAAAACGGATCGCTCCGTCTTTCACTACTTTGATCGCTGGGGCGGCCAAGGGTTGCATCCGGACAAACCATTGCTTGGAGATTAAAGGCTCGATTATTGTATCGCATCGGTAACAGACGCCGACCGCATGGTGATGAACCTCCTCTCCCACCAAATATCCGCCGGTTTTCAGATCTGCCAGGATCTTCTCTCTGCACTCATATCTGTCCAGTCCGGCGTATGCTCCGGCCTCCTCCGTCATCTTCGCGTCAAAACCGATGACGGTAATCTGCGGCAAATTATGGCGCAGGCCTACCTCAAAGTCGTTAATGTCATGGGCCGGGGTAACCTTGACAGCGCCTGTTCCGAACTGCCGGTCTACCATTTCATCAGCAACAATCGGGATCTCTCTGTTCATCAAGGGCAGGATGACCTTCTTCCCAACCAGATCTTTATATCGCTCATCATCAGGATGTACGGCCACGGCCGTATCACCCAGCATCGTCTCCGGACGGGTAGTGGCCACTTGCACATATCCGCCGCCGTCGGCCAACGGGTAGCGTATATGCCAGAGGCGTCCTTCCCGCTCTTCATGCTCCACCTCTATATCTGAGATGGTGGTGGCGCACTTCGGACACCAGTTAATCAGGTAACTGCCGCGATAAATCAAGCCTTTCTTGTAAAGGCGGACAAAGACCTCCCGCACCGCTCTGGAACAACCTTCGTCCATGGTGAATCTTTCCCGGTCCCAATCACAGGAAGCGCCAAGTTTTTTTAGTTGTTTGATGATGGCGTCGCCATATTCTTCCTTCCACGCCCATACTCTCTCCAAGAACTCCTCACGACTTAGATCATGCCTGGAGAGGCCCTGCTTGGCCAATTCTTCCTCCACTCGCACCTGGGTGGCGATACCGGCGTGATCCGTCCCCGGAACCCATAAGGTATCATCACCCTTCATCCGGTGATAACGGACTAAAATATCCTGCAGGGTATTGTTTAACGCATGGCCCAGATGAAGTCTTCCGGTGACATTGGGCGGAGGAATGACTATGCAATACGGCTGTTTTTCTTGATCGACCTTAGCCCGGAAATACATATGCTTCATCCAATAAGCATACCATTTCTCCTCAACTGCTTGCGGGTTGTATACCTTTGATAATTGTTGACCCATAATCCTACCTCCTGTTTGCATAGATCGATAAACTGATTCATAAAAAAAGTCCTTCATCCCTAAAGGACGAAAGACTTTTCGCGGTACCACCTTTATTCCCCTCTATGTCATCTTCGATCAGTCAGTATCCGTCATGACCATCAATGAAAGATTACTGGTCACCAAAATCTTCACGCTGCGCACGAACGCAGGATGGCAAAGGGCACTCATCGCGCTAACGGGCTAACCGCTCCGCTCTACCACATACCCGAAAGTGCCTGAGTATGCTTCAACCGGAGAACTCCCGGACGACTTCACCTCGGCGCCGGCTTCGGGATCTTTCAGCCAGGGATCCCTTCTCTACAAGCGGCCTTGGAGGTTACTCCTTCCGTTCATCGTTTTTTCACTAGACATAGGTTCGCACAGGGGGAAATCTTCTACACAAACCTGTGCGCTTACTTGTTCTATTCTAATATACTATACCCTTTTCTTTTTTATCTTGTCAAGAGTTTCCCGCTGATTGATCGGGTCAAGACACTGTAGAATTTTTTGAACCTGACGGAAAACACTTACCGTTACACAGCGTTTTGTCTGTCTAAACCTTTCAAAGCCATTCTTGTCAGGTTCCTACCACTACCGAAAAATGGAATATTATTGTGATCTTCTTTCCCCAAAAATTTAGTTTGCCTTAACGTTTTACCTCACAGGCGTATAAATAAAAACGCCCTCGCCAGCAAAGAAACCGGCTGAGGACGTATCTCTTGGCTTCGAGAAAACTCAGGGCTTTAGAAGCGATAGCCCAGGCCAAGCTGGAAGTGGAGATCACTGTTGTTCCCGCCTAAAAAGCCTAATATGCCTCCACGTATATCAATACTCTTGGCCAAATCGAATTTTACGCCCAGTTCATACAGGGCCGTAAATTTTCCGCTCGCCATATACAAGTCAGCCTCATATAACCCTTGAAAATTCTTATTAATGTCGAAGGAACCGTTTACTCCCAAGTAAGGATTTTCATCAAAAATTCCGCCGACAATAGCCATGTTAGGGTTGAGTTCATATTTTGCCCCGAGCTTCCACGCGTCTTTCCAAATTCGCAGAAGAGCTCCCCATTCCTGGGTGAAGCCATATTCCACGCCAAGGCTCAACCCAATGTCACTGATGAACATCCCCGTAACCACCCCGTGGTTGGCGCTGACCGCTGGAGAATTAATTCCTAGAGCAGTAGCAGGTAAGAGCATGAGTACAGAAACTACTGATAGGATTAGGAACACTCTCTTCACTTCATAACCTCCTCCCGGATTATTTTCTGCTAATGTTTTTTCTATATCCTGAGTAGTTTCCCTTCTTTTTTTTGAAGGTTGCTATTTCTTATTCATGTATATTTAATATTTTTCTCAGGAAGTTCAGAAATAAGCAGCATAGCATAGACAGTTCGATAATTCCAAGCAAACGCAAGCAGCCATTGCTCGGTGGCTGCTTGCGAAGACCCAAATTTCAGCTGCTAGTTATGGAAACAATGAGTGATTTGTGGTTACCCACCATTAATATCTGGCCTTCATCTCTTCCAAACCCCAATTGGGGACATCGGAAATATGGCCGCCGGTGCCGAAAGCATCCATCCGTTTTTTAATTTCATTGGCAATGGCTTCTCTGGAAACTTTTAAGTATTCACGGGGGTCAAATTTCTCCGGATGCTCCACTAGGAATTGGCGTACCGCAGCGGTGGCAGCCAGACGAATGTCGGTATCAACATTGATCTTGTTGATTCCGCAAGTGATCGCCTTCTTTAAGGCCTCCAGGGGCACCCCTTGGGCATGCTCTAATTTGCCGCCATATTTGTTAATCTGATCGACTAATTCTGCTGGAACACTGGAAGAACCATGAGATACCAAATAGGTGTCAGGCAGCAGTTGGCGAATTTTTTCAATGATGTCATAAGCCAGTTTGGCTTCGCCTTTAAACTTGAAAGCCCCGTGAGAAGTACCGATGGAGATCGCCAAAGCGTCAACTCCGGTTCTCTCCACAAATTCCACAGCTTCGTCCGGATCAGTCAAGTGGGCTTTCCCGGAACCTACTCCGTCCTCAATTCCGCCCAGAGTGCCCAGTTCGCCTTCGACGGTCACTCCCCGGTCATGAGCGTATTTTACCACTTCGCTGGTAACCTTGACATTATACTCAAAAGTGGACGGGGTTTTAGAGTCTTCCATCAAAGAACCATCGATCATTACTGAGGTACAGCCCAATTCAATGGCACGCTTGACTGTTTCAAAGCTATTACCGTGATCCAAATGGATGGCCACGGGAATCTCCGGAGCGAGCTCGGCAGCAGACTTAATAATATTAATTAAATACTTGTCTTGCGCATACTTTAGCGCTCCCCGGCTAACTTGGGCAATGATGGGCGCTTTCTTTTCTTGGGCGGCCATCATAATCCCTTGCATCTGTTCCATATAATTCACGTTATACGCCCCAATGGCAAAGGGTTGGCCCTTTTTATACGCCTGCAGGCTGGCCTCTAAAATAGCTTTTGATGTAACTAACACGACGATCTCCTCCTCAATTAACTTTCTCTTTAACTTAATAAGACCTTAACCTGAACCGACCCAGGCTTCAGACTAATTTTTGACCAGTAAGTCCTCTGCCGTAGTGCCAGCTTCACACGGATTATTACCTTCTTGTCTAATTTCTGTGCAATTTAGTATGGCCTGAACGGTCAGTTAAGGATGGAGCTCTCTTCCCAAGCAGTAGCCTCCGCCATATACTAGCTGAAGAAAACGCCTACACTGCTCAGGTCTTCATCGGACCAATTTACAGTCTTTTGGGCCAAGGCTTCTTTAAAGGGCACCGGAACAATTTGTGTTCCTTGCAACCCCACCATCTTTCCGGTTTGGCCGGAGAACAATAGTTCAACAGCTTTTGTTCCGAACCTGGTCCCCAAGGTTATATCATCAGCCGTAGGCGGTAGTCCACGCAGAGTAAACCCAAGGTCGGTCGCTCTAACATCTTCCAATTTTTTTAGAGACAGCTGATAACGGATAATTCGACGTAAAATCTGTCCCACGCCGCCTAATTTGGGATTGCCATGGGCATCCCGGCCCAAATCTTCTTCAACCATAGCGGCCACCACCGGACTTTGCTTTTTAACGCTTTCCAAGACCGGATCATCATGCCGGAGCCTTACCCCCTCGGCCACCGCTATATTCACATAACTCTGTCTGGCAAAAATCTCTCCGATCTTTTCACACAATTGTTTTAAGTCAACGGGTTTTTCCGGAATCAAGATCAGGTCGGCCCCGCCGGCAATCCCGATCTCTAACGCCAGCCAGCCTGCATCTCTTCCCATAATCTCCACCAAAGAAATTCTCCGGTGAGTACGGGCGGACTCTACCGTACTACGAAAAGCTTGGCTGCCAAAGGCCACCGCAGTTTTAAAGCCAAGCATGGTATCGGTGCCAGAGACATCATTGTCAATACTTTTAGGAGCGGCAATTACCGGAAAACCCAGTTCGGCCAAGCCCATAGCGGACTTGATCGTATCATTTCCCCCGGTCGCCAGGACGCCGTCAATCCCCAGTCGTTTCAGGTTGGCCACTATTTTCTCGGGATATCCCTTTTCCTTATTCTCCGGCGAGAATGGGTTAAAACGGGAAGAGGCCAGGATGGTACTGGGT
>DATCJV010000007.1:0-6654 GCA_036562625.1 Bacillota bacterium
GCGCGGAGACTGCTTCATCACAGACCAGTAACTCCGGTTTTAACGCAATCGCTCGGGCAATGGCGATTCTCTGCCGTTGCCCGCCGGAGAATTCATGGGGATAACGGTACAGAATATCTGCGGAAAGCCCCACCCGCTCCAAGACTTCGACCACCAAATCCTTCTTTTCCTGCGCCGTCCGGGCCAAACCGTGCTCGCTCAAGCCCTCTCCTACCAGGTCCAAGACGACCATCCGCGGATTCAGGGAGGAATAGGGGTCTTGGAAGACCACCTGCATCTTGGGGCGTAACGCCCGTAACCTACGCTTGGGCAAAGCCGTCAACTCAATCCCCTGAAAAAAGACTTCTCCCCCGGTAGGTTCGATCAACCTCAAAATACTCCGTCCTACAGTGGTCTTGCCGCAACCGGATTCACCCACCAGCCCCAGAGTCTCTCCAGGCGCCATCGTGAAACTAACCCGGTCAACAGCGCGCACCCAGCCGCGGGTCAATCCCAGCAGACCGGAACGCACAGGAAAATATTTCTTCAGATTATTTACTTCAAGCAAATTAGCCATCTTTATTCCCATTCCTTTGTTCTACACCGAAAACCCGGTAGTCATTCTTAACCGCTCATCCTCAACGCGTGTAAGCGCCATATCTAGCTAGTCCTATATACGGACTTCTGGATTCTATCTTGTTTCCGCTCTCACCGATACAGCCAGCAGGCCACCGTATGACCGGGAGAAACCTCCTTGGTCAAGGGGTACTCCCGGTGACAGCGTTCCGTTGCCCTGGAACATCTGGGCGCAAAGTAACAACCAGCAGGCAAATGCAGAAAGTCGGGCGCCGTGCCCGGGATGGCCTGCAGAGCCTCCTCCCTGTCCAGCCGGGGTATGGAGGATAATAAACCCTGGGTATAGGGGTGCAAGGGATTTACCAATAAATCCCGAACTGTTGCCAGTTCCACGATTTTTCCCAAGTACATTACTGCCACCCGGTGGGCGATCTCCGCGATGATGCCCAAATTATGCGTGATCAACAGGATGGACATACCCTCGGCTTTTTGTAAATCTTTGAGCAAATCCAGGATCTGCGCTTGAATCGTTACATCCAAGGCGGTAGTCGGCTCGTCAGCCACCACCAGTTGCGGCCGACAGATTAAAGCCATGGCAATCATGGCGCGCTGTCGCATCCCTCCTGATAATTCGTGGGGATAAGCGTCAAAACATCTTTGCGGATCGTGCATCCCGACTCTGTGCAACATCTCCAGCGCCCGGCGGCGGATCTCCCGCGACGGCCAGGAGGTATGCGTCTCCAGCACTTCACAGATCTGCCGGCCGATCTTGTGCACCGGATTAAAACTGGTCATCGGTTCTTGAAAAATCAGCCCAATCTCTTTTCCGCGTATCTTGATTAACTCCTCATGCGGAAGTTGCCAAAGATTCCGTCCTTGCCAAATAACCTCCCCTCCCGCCAGGATCGCCGGTGGGGAGGGCAACAACTTCATCAGGGACAGGGCGGTAACCGATTTTCCGCAGCCGGACTCGCCGACCAGGGCGAAGGTCTCCCCGGCTAAGATTTCCAGAGAGACCCCGTCAACCGCCTTGCTGACCACGTCCCCGGTTTTAAAGTGTACCGCCAGATCTCTAACCTCAAGTAATATTCGTTCCATCTTCTACTCCATTCTCTGATATTCTCTGGGATCAAAAGCCTCCCGTACACCTTCACCGACGAAGGCGATGAGGAGCAGCACCCCGAATAAAGCAAACGCCGGGAAGAGAGAGAGCCAATAGGAGAAGATATTCCCCATTCCCTGTCTCATCAACTCTCCCCAACTGGGGGTCGGCGCTGGCAGACCAAAACCCAGAAAATCCAGGGCCGACAGAGAAGTAACCGCCCCGATCAGGCTGAAGGGTAAAAAGGTAATAATCGGCGTAAGCGCGTTAGGTAACATATGCCGGAACATAATCTTCCAGTCCCTCACCCCCAGCGCCCGGGCGGCCTCCACAAACTGCGCCTCCCGGAGTCGTAGAAACTCGGAACGCATATAGTAAGAGATCCCAATCCAGTCAAAGATGATGAAGATCAATAACAAAGTAAGAAAACCGGTCCCGAGAGAACTGCCGACAATAATCACCACGTATAGAAAGGGCAAGGTGGAGAAGATCTCAATCAACCGTTGCACGGTCAGATCAAACCAGCCGCGCAGATACCCTTGGAGGGCGCCGATGATCACCCCCAGCGTCATACTGGAGACAGTAATCAGCAGGGCGAAGCTGAAACTGATTCTGTACCCATAGAGCAACCTGGTGAAAATATCCCGACCCCGGTCATCAGTGCCCAAGAGATTCTTCTTCGTAGGCGGTGTGGGAGGGTAACCCGGTAGATCGCGAATGGTTTCATTCGGACCGTACGGGATGGGGGGAAAGATCATGAAGTTCCCTGTACCATCCGCAAAAGCGGGGGAGGCCTTCAACTCTTTATAGACAGGCTTTTCCGCCGGATTCAAGCCAAAATGACTTCCGTCATAGAAACGCAGCACCGGAAAGTAATATTTACCTTCATACCTGACAAGGAGTGGTTGATCGTTGGCGATGAAATTGGCAAAAAGTGAAATAAAATAAAATCCGAACAGGATCAGGAGCGAATAATAAGCCCGTTTCATCTCCTTAAATTTTTGTAAGCGCCTACGCGTGATGGGGGACAACCGCACAATCTCACCTCCAACAAGTTACGCGCGATACGTGTCTCACATCAAATCCCACCCTCCCCGGTACACCGGGGCTTCTTTTGCTTTCAAAGCCTGGTTATTTAAATTTAATCCTGGGATCGACCAAAGCCAGGCAGAGGTCGGAGAGGAGCCGTCCGACCAACATCAAAAGGCTGGAAATGACCAAAAGACCCAAGGCCACCGGATAGTCCCGGTCCACTATGGACTGGTAACCGAGGAGACCCATACCGTCAATGGTAAAGATGGTCTCGATCAAGAATGAACCGGAGAGGATCACACCGATGATCATCCCGATATTGGTGGCAATTGGGATCAGGGCATTACGCAAGGCATGTCTGAAGACCGCCTGCCGGTAAGTAAGGCCTTTGGCTAAGGCGGTCCGGATATAATCCCGGTTCAACTCTTCCATTAAGGAGTTCTTCATGAGCAGGGTTAAAGAGGCAAAACCACCGATGGTATAACAGAAGAGGGGCAAACACATATGGTGGAGAACGTCCAGAATCTTCCCAGAGATGGTAAGTTCTTCAAAGTAATCGGAGACAAAACCACTGATGGGAAAGAGATCCAAGAAGCTGCCCCCACCGAGAAAGACAATTAAGAGAAGGCCCAAGGCAAAAGAAGGGATTGAATAGCCTAGGAAAATCAGGACACTGCTGACCTTGTCATATAGCTCTCCATGTTTGAGGGCTTTTTTGATGCCCAGGGGGATACAGACCGAGTAAGTCAGGAAGAGACCTGTTAAACCAAAGGTCAAGGAGACAGGGATCCGGCTGGCAATCACCTCAAGCACCGGTTTTTCGTAGGTGTAAGAGATCCCCAAATCCAAGTGGAGCAGGTTTTTCAACCATCGGAAATACCTAGTCAGCACAGGCTGGTCAAAGCCATAATACCTCTTAATATTCTCCACTTCCGCCTCGGTAATCGCAGCCTGCTGGCCAGCGCCGCCCATCCCCGGTCCGGCTTCGGTCTGTGCTGCCATCTTCATCCGTTGCAGCGCCTGTTCCACCGGCCCTCCAGGCACCATTTGCATGATTAAGAAACAGACCATGGTAATTCCGAGCAAAGTCGGGATGATCAAGAGAAGTCGTTTGACAAAATAAGCGTACATCAACTACTCTCCCCTGTATAATACCCTTCATTCTCCGGCTCTGCCACTGCCTCTCCCTGATCCTGGGCGATCTGACCGAAAGTAAGTCCGGTTCAGGGAGGTGGATTCATCTTGCGTAAGTGAAAAACGTACTTAAGCTTACCGGATGTGGGTTCCGTAATTATTCTGCAGCCAGTTGATCATAGTAGATCTCTACCGGTTCGCCCGGCAGGGCTTGGCGGTTTTTCACTGCTTCCTCGTACCGCTTTACCTTTTCCGGATCGAACCACCAATACTTGATAATCCCCGAACTATATTTGGCAAAGACTGTCTTCGGCCGACCAAAGATATTCTTATAAAAGATCCGGCTATAATCGGCTTCCCAGAGTAAGAGGTAAGGAACGTCTTGATAGATCAGTTTGTCTATGGCCTTAATGATCTCCGTTCGTTTCTGCGGATCATAGATTTCCGGCAGGGAATCTATCATTCGGTCGACTTCAGGGTTTTGGTAGGCCGGAAGGTTACTGCCACCGGGTTCATTGATATGCCTGGAATGCCAGAGCTGTTCCGGATCGGGAAAGAGCGTACCGGTCCACCCCATAAGCACCGTATCAAAATCGTATTTTTCCATCTTCTTCAGGAGGGTCGCCCAGGAAAATCGCTCCAGATTCACTTTCACCCCTGCCCTTTTGCAGTCTTCCACAAAAACGGTTAAGAACTTCTCGTTCTCTTCACTGACATAAGCGATGGAGAACTCCAGTAACTTGCCCTCGCCATTGATCAGATAGCCCTCTTGGTTCAGGCGGTCATATCCCGCCTCGCGCAAAAGTTCCTTGGCCAAATCAGGGTTATACTCAATCAACGGGTTGGACGGTTCGCCTTTTTCGTACAGATATGGCCAGTAGGAAGTTAACGGCTGATACTGGCCGAATAAGATCTTTTCCAGAATCAACTCCCTGTTCAACAGATGCGCCAAAGCGCGTCGTACCCGTAAGTCCTGGAATAACGGTCTGCGCATGTTCAGCGCCAACCCTTGGAAACCGCGGAGCGCATAATTATGAATCTTCTGCTTAACAAGCCAGTTCTTTGTAAAGTGCTCGCTGCCGGTATCCTCCACCCACCGTTTCGCCGTGATCCCCGTATAAAGATCAAACTCCCCCTTTTTAAAGGCTTCAAAGGCCACCACCGGATTCATCACCCGAAACTTGATCCGGTCAAAATTATATGTCCCCTTCATATGCGGCAACTGGTCGGCCCAGTAGTCTTTCTTTCGAGTCAGCACATAATACCTTCCTTCTTTTACTTCAGTCAGCTCATAGGGACCGCTGCCTCCAGGCAGGCTCATATTGAATTCTCTATTAAAGTTCTTCCCTTCAAATAAATGTTTGGGCAGAATATTAAACCCGGCAACCACCTCTAAGTTCTTGTAATGCGCTGTTTTGGCGGTAAACTTCACCGTATACTCGTCAATAATCTCCGGAGGCGATAAGCGTCCAAGATACATCCGCATTACAGAGGTGAGATTCTCCGGATTCATGATCGTGTCATAAGTAAATTTGACATCCTCCGCAGTAATCGGCGTACCATCCGCCCAGCGGGCATTAGGATTAATCTTCACGGTGATCTCTTTCCGGTCCGGTGAAATACTCCAAGACTCCGCAATCAACGGTTGATATTCCAAGGTATAATCATCCACTTCCAGCAGGGTGCTGTATACTAAATTAAAGACTTGGGAGGCGTCAGCCGAGTTGTTTACATACGCATTAAATGACTTGGGAAACTCCGACGTGTGTAAAGTCAATTCTCCGGTATTCACCAGTCTGGGTTGCACCGAAGCATGGTCACCGGAAGTAACGAAATAAAGGATAATGCCACCGATGATGACCAAAAACCCGGTCAAAAGGATTTTTACGCGCGAGCGTCTTACTTTCTTCATTTGCTCATCCTCCACTACCACGCAAGCTTGTGAAAAGTTTTCGACGGAAATTCAGAAAAACCTGTTTTGATTTGACTATTCAAATCACGGAAAAAGATGAAAACCGGGGAGCGCGCTCAATAGAGCGCGCTCCTCATCCTCCGGCCAATTATGCTCCAAAACAGATCCCCAAACTCTTCGCGGTGGTCACCAATTGTCCGGTAGGGGAGACCTTCCGCAGACCGTCAACGGCTTCCTCCAGGGGAACCGCGACAATCTCCGTTCCCCGCAAGGCTGCCATCATCCCAAACTCCCCACGCCTCGCCATCTCCACAGCCGCTACCCCGTATCTGCTGGCCAGGATCCGGTCGTAGGCCGACGGTTTACCCCCTCGTTGCAGGTGACCCAGGACCGTGACCCGTGTTTCCAAACCGGTCAGCTCCTCCAGGGCAGCGGAGATACTGTTCCCGATCCCGCCCAGGCGGACCGGATCCGGACTACCCTGCACCACCCTGCTGACGGTCATTTCACCTCCGACCGGTTTGGCGCCTTCGGCCACCACCACAATACTGAAACTCCGTCCCCGTTCCTTCCGCTGCCGGATCTTCTCAGCCACCTTTTCCAAGGAGAAAGGAATCTCCGGGATAAGGACCACATCAGCGCCGCCTGCGATCCCGGATTGCAAAGCGATCCACCCGGCGTACCTCCCCATCACCTCGAGGATCATAATCCGATGGTGAGATTCGGCGGTGGTATGCAACTTCTCCAGGGCATCCGTAGCCGTATCAACCGCAGTCATAAACCCAAAGGTCAGATCCGTGGCTTTTAAATCATTATCAATAGTCTTGGGCACTCCAATGACCCTGACTCCCATTCTCATAAAGTCCCGGGCGCAGGAGAGGGTCCCGTCACCGCCAATCACAATCAGACAGTCCAGGTG
>DATCJV010000010.1:0-8940 GCA_036562625.1 Bacillota bacterium
ATCCGGTGGTGAAGAAAGCATAGTCTCCCGGTCGGTAATCACTTGTTCCCGGCTCATCACCCGGGAAGGATTTTTTTCAAACCCACCCACATACATTCCTACGGTTATATTCCCCCGCAGTTTGGGACTGTCATAGATATCCGCGGCGATCCGCTTGACTTGATCAAAAGCCAGGGCGTTCATGGGGTAAATAATCAGCGCCTTGATTCCGGGTTTCCCACGGTGGCGATAACAATATTCCAGAATGGGATAGAAAAAACACTCAGTTTTTCCCGAACCGGTTCCAGTGGCAATCACGGTCGAACGGCCATGTTCACCGGTTAACCGTTGAAAAGCCTTTAGCTGATGAACCCAGGGCTTATATTTGAACTGAACAGCCTGTAACATATCTGCTTCTTCCTCTGCGACCCGGAAGGGTAAACGCACGGCCACGTAAGGCTCGCGGAATACCGCGTCCTCGCTGTCCAACATTTCATCGAGAGAACCTTTAAAGACCGGGTTCGTCATCGGAAAAGTGGTTTTAATATAGTCGGCCAGTCCTTTCTGTAACTGCCTGGCAAGAATGGAAGGTATCATGCTATCCTCTCCCGTTATTGCTCCCTAAATCTTTTCTCAAAAAACGCCCAAGCGGTTTCGTAATCCTCCTCCCGGTCACAGCGGTCAAAGGGCGCCACGTATTCGATGGTGCGCTCGACCGGGCCTCCAGGCATGGTATCATCAATGATCGTACGGGTAAACGTCCCGCTTTTCGCATCTTTGATTTGTTCCCATTCGGTACGCGGGAAACCAACGTTCGTCAAGCTCCGGTTAGTAGTGAAAACAATGCGCCCGTTTTGGTCATACCATGTATCAGCTTCATATTGTTGGAGCACTGGAAATTGTATCCGGTAAATGGTTTTTAGTTGGTCAAGGGCCATCCCTAAAGCCATCGCGGTAAGGACATCAATCTCTACTAAAGCCTGACGGCGTTCATAGTCGGTACGTAAAGGGGTGTCCCAGGTCCATTCGGGTGTAAGGGATGTGAACCGTTCCGGGCGGAGGCGAGGATCTGATTTACTCCATCTTTCGTTGTTCATTTCCGTCTGATATAGTTCTTTCCATAGTGGACTATAACATTTATTTACGGAATTCAAAAGCAAACTACGGCAAAGGATACTTAAATAGCCTTGGAATTCCGATAATAAAGGAAATTTACTTATAATATCATATTGTATATTATCTTTACCCATAATTTTCACAAAAAAGTCAAAGGGTATTGAAGCCCAAATCCCAGCTGAATAGGCCAAAAGCTTGATATCTTTAAACCCAAGACCAAAAATTCCATGTATATGCCCCGTATATGGCGGAGCTATTGCTGGAATCAGCGTACGTTCACCGCTCAAATTCAACATCTTTCTAACAAGCACTCTGTAATTGGCATGATATTTTTCTCCCCATGGCGCTGTTGGTATTCTTCTTAAATATTTATCTATACTACCAGCAGGAGAATATTTGCAACGCTGTAAATAATCTTTCGGTACAGCAATTAAATCGATACTGTCATAGTCACTATTTTTCTCACAGATGCTTCTTGACGCTTTAAATAAAGGATTGGCTACACCAATATGTGGGCCAGAATATATCATATCTAATAATGATTGAGGGAAATGCTCTTTTTTTTCAATGGCTTTAATCTTCTTTTGCGCGTTAGTCTCATCCCACATAACTGTCGAAAAAACCTTTTCGCGAAGACTTCCAACCGTCTTTTCTTGTTCTGCAAAACAAGACAAAACAGCCAAAAGCTGCTGGGCATGGAGCGCCGGTAATCTTGCTTCTTTCCAGTTATCGCTTCCATCAAACAGTTTTGCAAAAAGGGAAAGTTCCTTTCTCCCGACCCGTAAAACGCGATCTGGATGACCTTTAATATTCCATTTGCTAGACTCATCCTTAATCCCAGGGACAGAACCTTGGATTGAACGATCGTAACACTCTTCAATAGTCGTTACTGCAAACAAATTTGCAATCATGTCAAATCCTACACCAGGAGCATTACAATATACATTCAAGCTAAAAACCCTGTGATGATCGACTTCTGGAAAAAGCTTAAGTTCATTGATAAACTGAAAATGCCGACGTAAACGAGGATAAATCTCTCCTCTCAATAAGCCACCTTTTGGATCATCATACACCCCATCAGGGTGCACAAATGCTGAAACGCCTGCTTTCCTGCAAAACTGCCATGCTTGAGGAAGGAAGCATTTAAATAAATTAGTCTGTTGCCCTTTAAGTATGGGATAATTTTGCACGGCATTTAAAAAGTTTTGCATCCCAGCTATCGATACATATTCAGCAAGATATAACCTGTACGTCTCAGGATCAGAGAGCGCTTCCTTTCTTTTCTGTGTTGTCTGTGTTGCTGTAAAATTCTTCACGGCGAACAACGGTTGCCGGTCGGACAGGACTGCTTGTTCATTCCACTCCAGTTTTATCCATGGCGGATTCCCTATAATTAAATCAAACCCGCCCCGTTCCGCAAATAAGTCCGCAAACTCAAGCTCCCAATGGAAAAACTTGTTCTTATCAGCAATCTCTTTTACCAACTTTAAACGGGGATTACGCTCACAAAGCGCAGCCAGATCTACCTCAGGCAAGTCTTTATATAAATCATAGATCTGGTCAGCCATTTCTTGCATCTGGGTTGGAAATAGTTTTCCTTGCTTCAGGTCTTCTTTGGTTACCGACTGAACACCCCCCTCTAATATTAATGCCATATCAAAGAGGAAGTCGCTTCGCGACGGAAGGAGATCCGTTTTATCAATCGGCCAGAACCAGAGCGCACACCAATAGTCCATGGCAAACTTTAACCGGGCGTAAGGGCCGGCATTCTCCATCTCTTCCGACTTGTATAAACGCCTGTAGATCAAATCCTTTTCCCGGATTGTTGTCCGGGAGGCTTTTGTATCGTCTTCATGTCCATAAATAGGCAGTGGATCTGTTGTTTGCTGTCTAACGGCTTTGCGTAATTCAACCTGTTTTTCCCACAGGTCATCAATTACCGCCGATAAGCGCAGCAACGTCTGGATATCTTCATCTTCATAGGGTCTGATAAATTCACGATTCCATTTTTTAATTGCCTGTATCTGTTCCGAGACAAGATCTTTGATCACCTGATCCGTATAATTGGACATCCCGGGGTCACCCAGTAAAAAATGGTATACCTGCTTTTTGGGCATTCTTCTTTCTCCGGGCATAATCCGCTCTGGGGCATTATCATACCACCTTCCGGGTGCGCGGTTGGCTTTAAGCTGCTCAACACGATAGCACTGCCTCCTTGCACCAATCAAAGAGTTACCGCAGACGAGCTGGGTTCCAAACCAGGGCACAAATCCGCCTTTACAGATGGTATTCAACCATAGCGAAACCTCGGCAAGTTCCACGGCAATGGGATTCAAGTCGATCCCGTATACGTTCCGATCGGCAATATACATCTTGACCCGCTGAAGCTCTTCAGCCCGCTTTTCATAAGAAATGACTTCGCCAAGTTCTTTTTGTTTCCGCTCCAGATAAGCTTCAGCCAGTTGGTTAATGGCTTCGTTTAAGAAGGCCGCACTACCCATTGCCGGCTCGCAGATCGTCAGCTGTAGAATTTCATCGGCATTCTTTCCTTCCAACAGCTCCTTCAGGGCATATTTCACCAGGCACTTGGTCAGTGCTTCCGGGGTATAATAAGAAGCGGATTTTTCTTTTTCCCGGCCAGCCAGCCGGTAAATAAATGTCCCCTTTTCATATTTTCTTAATTTACCTTTGTTCTCACCCGACTCATAACGGATGCGCTCTTCTTCGGTGTAGTTGTCAAGTTCCCGTTCGGGGACAAAATAACCAACATCCAACTCGTCAAATTTATCTCCGGCCCGTTTCACTTCATAGAGTGTTTCTTCGGCAATAAACCCCCGATAAGACAGTAAAGCTTCATACACCGCGCCTAACTGGTTGATCCCCAAGTTGGAATAGGAGATCCGGCCGCGGTGTTCGTTCCGGTGTCCACTGGGTCTGGTGACACTCAGGAGGTCAATGATTCTCAGCATAACTTTGTTCCGCAACTTTGCTTTCGGTATAAGGGGCTCATACCCGGGAACTGTCGTGTATTCCGGGTCAAAGATATGAGCTTTCAGCGGTTCGATAACAAAAACATCATGTCTTGATTCTTGGCTGGCCAATTCTTTTAAGGTTTCTTCCTTTTCCGGATAACCATTATAAATCAGATTAAAGAGTTTGGAGAGGGTTTCATGGAGGTAGTAACCTTCTCCAACTATGCTGATCTCATCTCTCACCCGTTCGGCAATATCCCGCAAGCTTTCTAACGAATAGCCCTGGACGTATACTTGGTCTTTCATTGGCGCATAGCCAAGCTCAGGCCGAGCTTCGATGAAGAGCACAAACAGCATCCGGTACATATAACGAAGACATTCGATGGTTAGCTGCTCGGCATCAACCGGCTCCGCCTCCAAGTCCCTGCCTTGACGGTGGACTAAATCATAGAGCACTTCATTGCCTAAAAGCTCAATCGCCTCTCTTAAGGCATATTTCAAGTCTTCCGACACACCGGAGGAATGACGCCGGGAGTTTTCATCCAGTTGGTCCAGGAGGGAATTTCCGTCTTCCGGGCAAAGGCTTTCTTTGTGGAGGAGTACGGCCATGGCTTGAAAAGTACTATCCTCACGGCGGCCGAAGATCTCCTCCAGGTCAAACTGGAGGTAACGCTTTTCGTTCCACTTGTTCCGGTCGATCAGAACGATTTGGGTCAAACCGGCAAATAATATCCACCGGGGCGGCTCGGTCATGGCAAAAAGGATCTTGGTAGTCAGTTCTTCGTTGCTAATTTCCGTAGTCATTACATTATTGCGGCCATTATCGTTTTCTAAGTCAGCAGCTTGAAAGCAAAACCCTTTTAAAAGATCATCATCCCGATCCACTGTATGGGCCAACATTACCCAGAGCAGCGGTGCCCCGTTGGGCTTTTTCAGTTCCAAATAAACAGGCGCAGAAAGGCCCTCATCCACCTCGACCGTCAGGGGGGCGGCGGTTGGGTAGCCCAGTGCGGTTAAATATTGCTCTGCCAAATCGCGAACCAAAGGAAATGTCTGGCCGTTGCCACGAGACCGAAGATACCTATCATGAATGCTATAGTATTGTCTGCTGCACTCCCTTAGTAATGCCCAAGGAGTGCGGGTTTCCGTCTCCTTCGCGCGGTTTCGCCACTCATTAATCGTTTTTTCGGCGTCCTGGGGGAAAATCGAGGCCAAGTAATGATTTGTGTAGTATTCATTATAATTATTAATACCTGTTAAATCCATGTTCATCTTTATACCCCCGTCAACACGGCAATAATCCGTATATATGGATTATCCTCAATTTCCAGCGTATCCCTGACCCAATTGGTGAACCGGGTAAAGATCTCTTCGATCTTACGCTCTTCTTCATTCCTTTTACGTTCGCTTTCAAAGAGGGACAATTGGTAATCTTTATGCCGCTTTTCGAGTTCAGCCAGCTTGTCTAACTCCTCACTAATCTGCGGTTCAATCCTTTTTTTATAGTTTTCGTAGTAACGCTTAAGCACTTTCCTTGCCTCAACCACTGCTAACGGTAACAGCGCCTCCGCTTCCGCTTTACGCTGCGGTGAAAGAATATTAAGATTGGGAAGGTCGGTTCGGCCAAAGCCTGTCCTGGCAATCACCTCGTCCATCGTGAGTTCTTCGCTGAATTTTCCTGCTCGAAAATATAGTCCAAACCACTCGTCAACAACAGGTGTAGATTTACGATTCGGGATCAGACCGGCAACTATAAAAATATGATCGGTAACCGGGATAGACCCCGAAAGGCCGATTAAAGGTGCTTCGGTGCGGCCGAACAAAAGGCCGGCCTTGTCATTCACCCAGTCAAAGATCGGATGCAGCGGCCACAAGTATTGGGTAGTTGGCCACGCCAACTCCGACATACTCTTCTGCAGACTGCGTTTCATCTCTTCCATGCAAAATTCCTTGTCTGGACTAAGGCGTAAATAATCGGTTGTTGGCATTGCCTCTTCGGGAAGCAGGGCCGCTAACCGCCTTTTGATGTCAGGGGTTAATTCTATTTCAATCCCTTCTACAGTTTCCAGTTCACGGAACGGATACCGTTCGCTTTGGGTAAAATAAGTCAAAGCAGTACGCAGATAATCAAAGTCCTTAAACAAGGTTTGCTCGTCACAGATTTCGACCGGCCCTTCCTCTTTGGTCGCATCTTGCATCAACAATTCGAACGGATCAAATTCCTGAGCGTAATTATCAATCTGATGTTCGAAATCCTCGGCACTTACCCCTTTTTCGATGGCTTCTGCAGTAATCAGTTCCTCTTCTTCGATGTTAAATTTACCCATTAATAGAGTCGGATCCCCGATGTTCTTGTAGGCTTGTTCCTCTTTTTCAATAAGGATCTCTATGATCCTCAGATCACCTTTGATTTTTTCATTGGCGCTTTTCACCATTAGATAGCGAATATCAGGCTGTTCACGCTGGCCATAACGGTCGATCCGTCCGTTCCTTTGCTGGAAGACCATTAGTGACCATGGAATGTCAAAATGAATCAAGCGGTGGCAGAGATAATGCAGGTTAATCCCTTCGGAAGCCACATCCGAAGCGACTAAGATCCGGATCGGTGACTCTTCGCGGCCAAAATCCTCAACAACCTTTTGCTGTTCACTATCGCTCATCCCGCCATAGAGTTCCTGGACCGTTTCCCCATCCAGGCCCAGATCTTTACGCAAGTGCGCAGCCAGAAAACGCATGGTTTCAATCCGCTCAGTAAAGATGACAAGCCGGTCATTGGTGTTTTTCGGGTTCCAGCCGTAGCTTTCACTCTTCAACAATGCAAGCAGCTTTTGATAACGCGAAAAGTCCGCTGGTCCAATCCTCTCTAAAGCGGTTTTTAGTTCTTCCAGCTGGGCAATGTCTTTTCGAGCACCCGGGTTATTCCTTGTCTTTAGTTTTTTAAGGCGTTCATCGATGCTTTTTATACAGGCGGCCGGGCTGGAAAACATCGCTTTCTCAAGGGTCGTTTTAAAAAGCTGTCCGGCAATACGGCGCTTGTCTTCATCCATCTCCAGCCTCATATTGACGAATAGCTCGAAAGCATTCTCTTCCAACGGCGAAGCTTGACATTTTTCGATGCTAATCCGTCTTTCTTTGAATTCAGCTTGGATCTGAGCGCGGACATCCTTTTTGAACCGACGGATACAGAGCCCCTTGATATCCTCTTTCCCGTAATCATGGGGATTAGCAATTGCGGTGGGATCGAGCATGTTCATTAGAGAGGCAAAACTCTCGGAACGCCCGTCATGGGGAGTTGCCGACAACATAATTAACGTATCCGAGCGTTCCGCCAACAACTGGGCGAGTCGCGAGCGCTGGGCCTGACGACTGCCGCGGGCTGCCACATTGTGCGCCTCGTCGATGACAATAATGTCCCACCATGCATTCTCCAGATGTGTTCTGTACTCCACATCCCGCTTTAGGGTATCGATGGAGATGATCGTTTTGTCATAATAAAAGAAGGGGTTGTAGTTTGTGGGTAGTTGGGCACGGATCTTCTGAATCTTTTTCGAATCAAGACGGACTAAAGGGATGGTAAAGCGGTTCCACATCTCCTTCTGAAATTGTGTCATCATGCTTTTGACCGTAACAACCAAAATCCGCTTCCCTTTGCCTCTAGCAATCAATTCTGACATCAAAATCCCGGCTTCCAGGGTCTTGCCCAGACCGACCGCATCCGCGATCAAAATCCGCTGTCGGGGGCGCCGCAAAGCGATCTGGGCCGGCTCCAACTGGAAGTCGATCAAATCCATTGCCGCCCGGTGGCCAATGTGAAGCGCCGTATCAGTGGGGATCTTTTGCCGCCATTGGCTTTCTATGTACAAACGAGATTTCCTAAAAAACGGAGAATCGTCGATCACCAGATTAACTTTTGCCGGGTCAACGGGTTCAATCTTCTCTTCTAAATCGGTTAAAAATATCGCTTCATAATCCTTAACCAGTGGTGATACGCCAACACAATATAACGTCTTTTTGCCCAAACTATTGGTCTCGACTTTCTTGATCATCCATTCTTCGTCACGGATAATAACACGCATTCCGGGAGAGTATTCCATTTTAGCAATACCTCACTTGTCGGGTCGTTATTTTGTTAGTTAAATTATCCAAGTTATTTTGTGGTGTACTAACTGTTTGGTTTTTTGTGTTAAATAGCTTATTTCTTTATTATTCATTTTGCTCCTTTTGTAACGCCGTTGTTCATCAACTAATCAGCTTTTCATGTGTTTTCTCCGGACACTTCTTCATTAGTCGCACCAACGTTCTGTTCATCTTCTTCATGGTCTTCCCTTGGTTTTTGCCAGTCCTGGAACTAATCTTTTTACTAAGTCTTGATCCCTGTCGTTACTGATACGGTGCAGAATAAATGTATTACATTGTGATAAAACAGTTTGAGATAGTTCTGAAGGACGTTGAGATGACAAAAGTAAGCCCAAACCAAATTTCCTTCCTTCCCGTGCGATTCGCTCGAACACTTGACAACACACAATTGAAGGATCACTTCTTTCCGCATCCAGCCAATAACCCTTGATAAACGTATGTGCTTCTTCCATAACCAATACCGTAGCCAGAGAAACCTTATTTATTTTTCTATAACGTCGCAAAGCTTCAAAAACCATCCGTGCTATAACAGCTGTCTTGCACACTTGCAATTTTTTATTTTCTTTCTTGCTACTTTGCCGTTAAAGGGCTCGTCCCAATTTTAACGCGTCGCTTTGCACCGGGCTCGACAATTGAACGCAATTGCCCCGATCGGTAATTACGATTTAACCCCATGAAAAACTGAACCATTATAATGCCCCCCATTGTCAAGACACGAAAAAATTCTAGTAAGTTA
>DATCJV010000017.1:0-7453 GCA_036562625.1 Bacillota bacterium
CCGCCCATCACGGAACCGCCCCAACTCTGGAAGATATCGGGGAGATCGCGGTTGTTAGCCATCGCGACCTTGGTCTTATCCATCAGGCCGGGATCCCCAAGTGCCATATATTCCAGTTCAATGTCGGGATTCTTCTCTTTAAAGCCGTTGATTAGCGCTTTAATATAGGCATGCGCCGGATCATCATCCGGTAGGTCCCTACCCCACACCACCAGTTTCACTTTGCTGGCGGCGGAGACGGAGAACATACCAACCAACATGACAACCACAAGAAGCAGAGCCAGGAAAATGGTTTTCTTGGACTTCAACAATACAATTCCTCCTTTTTTGATGTTCGAAGATTAATGATGCTCCGCAAAATACCTTGCGGGATAAAGATAATCCGTCCGTCTCTCACCCCCTTCGATAATCCTTCTGATTTTTTATGCAACATCTTTATGAAGTAAAACCTTGTTGGTAAATTGACCTTAGCAAACGTTTGTTGTAACCAGAAAAAAATTATGCAGAACTACGAACAATTAGTTCGAAGGAAAGGCAAAGGTTTATGCCATTTTTTTCTCTGCCTTGCAAAATTTTGGTCAAGATTTCCAAGGATTTTCTCCCCATTTCATAACGAGGTTGCCGTATGGTCGTCAGTGGAGGATTGGTGAAAGCCGAAAACTCCAAATCATCAAAACCAACCACTGCGATATCTTTCGGAACAACTAAACCCGCTTCATGAATGGCCTGTAAGGCGCCATAAGCCATACTGTCATTTGCCGTAAACACCCCAGTACAACCGACATACCTACTCAGGATCTTCTTCATTTCCCTGTAGCCGTCCAGGGAAACATAGTTTCCATAAAACACCGGACAATCTGCCTCGGATAAGCCGAACTCTCTGGCTGCTTTTTTAAAACCGGTGATCCGTTCGATGGTCACTTGATTCTGAGGATTCCCGGCGATATGGGCGATTTTTTTATGTCCCTTTTCCAGTAAGTGCCTGGTGGCCAGATAGGCCCCTTCCACATTATCTATCCAAATGCAATTAATGTTTTCCTGCGGGAAATTACGTTCAATCAGAACAAAGGGTATTTCCTGCTCCATCAACATCCTAGGAAAATTCGTATCTTGTGTATTACTACCTACTATGACCAGACCGTCCACACTCTCTGCAACGATCATTTTTTGTAAGACATCCGTTTGTTCCAAACTGTCATAAGAGTTGGAAAACAACAGCGTATACCCGGTTTTGCTGGCTACGTACTCCATCCCTTTGATGATTTGCGCATAAAACGGTTCAGAGATATCCGCCATCATCACTCCGATCATGCCGGATTTTCGTGTTACCAATCTACGTGCGGCGGTGTTAGGATAATAGCCCATCTCCTCCGCTATTGCTATAATCCGTTCCTTGGTGCTCTTTCGCACACCGTATTTATTGTTTAAAGCCCGTGAAACCACGCTAGGATTCACTCCGGCACGCCGTGCGATGTCTTTAATTGTTACCATGGAGAACCTCCGCTAGTTTCACAAACGTTTATTATAGATATTCTTTCCTTTTTTACGTAATCCTCCTTTATTAAAACTTTTTTTTAACTTTTCCGCAAAAAATTTTTTCCAACTGCCACAAGGCTTCAATATCCAAGCACGATCTGGAGCGCAGCTGAGCTTTTAAATCCTCCTACGCATAAAGGATATTTAATCCTAACTACTACCGGTTTTGTAGTAAACACGCGATGATATTTATGTAAATTCTTTGTTAAGTGTATATAATTAATTCGCACCTGATTCCTGTGATCCTCTTTATCAGTAAAAATTTTTTAGACAAGAGTTATAGAAATAAAAACTTTTTTCTCCGGTCACGCACCGAAGACCTTTTGACTAATTTTACCTCGATTGAAACCGTCTGGTTGGCTCTGTTTGCGCATGGCCGCTAAAAATCGCAGACTGTCAAAACCATTAGATATACGATTATACGATGGTTGCTTCCCATAAAAAGAGCACCTCCTAATGCGAGCTTTTGTGTCTAACATTTGGGGTGCACTTCTTTGAAAGGGCTCTTTTTTTGTTAGGTCGATCAGATACTTTCAATTTTCAACGCGGGGCTGAACCCGCTGACGCCTTTCAATGGCGCGTCCCGGTGTCCCTTGGTTGAAGCCAACCGCGTCTTCTCTGTTTCTCCCCTTTATCCTTATAAAGTTCTCGATCAGCCTCATCCAGTAATTCCTCAAGGGTGCGGGGGTGCGCAGGGTCAAATCTGGAAAATCCCATACTCATGCTGAGCAGATAGGGTCTTCCTCCCATCCGGTAGTTTATATCCTGTATTTTTTCAGTAAAACCTTCCCTAATGTGGTCAAGGTCGGAAATATAAGAAGCAGAGACAATAACGACGAACTCATCCCCTCCTAACCGGGAGATGATTGCATCCCCTGTAAAGAACTCCTCCAAGGCCTCAGCGGCTTTTCCAATGGCAAAGTCCCCTTCTTTATGGCCGTAATTATCGTTTATTTGTTTCAAGCCATCCATATCGCAGAAGAAAACATAGAAAGGACGTCCTTCCGCTTTGGCCTGCTGATAAAAGCTCCTTCCCCGGAGAAAGAAGCCTCTGCGGTTGTAAAGGCCGGTTAATTCATCACGGACTGAAAGGTCCTGTAATTCATGGTAGAGGAAGAACGTATACAGGGAGTTGCTGATCTGTTCCCGTACCATATCAAAGACCATATTGTGATTAATCCGGTCCTCAAATACGATAAACCCAAAATGTTTATCCCGGCTGACCAGAGACATCACCACCAATGGATAGTCGAGATCGTGGGGATATAACGAAGCCGGTATTAACTGATGGGTTGGAAAGACATTATCCTCTGACAGCGAAAGGACGGAACCATGGCGATAGGCCATAATCAACCGGGAAAACTCCGGAACTTGCCATTCTTCGTCATTCCTCCCCTTAACCTCAGATTCATATAATGAAACATAACAATTCCGTACTCCCAAACTATGGATCTGCGACCCGATGTAACTCATTAACTCATCTATACTACTGAAGACATTATTCGTATGATAGTAAAACCGGCGTAAGTAGTCCAGCACCACCTCACTCCGGTTGCAATTAAAGACCGAAGCTTGGAGAAGGGCTTTTCCAATCTGCGCCTGAGCCTTCTCCATTGTTGACAATAAAAAAGCAGGCATGCTCGGAGTAAAAGTAGCGGTCAGTTGATTACAGAGTACCTTGATTAACTCCTGCAGTAAATAATAGCCCTTGGTATTCCCCGGTTTCATCCGTAAATCAGCGAGAAGGTCGCTGATCTGCCGTTCAAACCGATCTGTGGCGCCCTGAGCGCTAATATCTTCCTTCAGCGCTTCCCATAATAACTCTAAAAGGTTTAAGCCTTCGCTTTCCGCTTCTACACAGGTCAGCCCCCTCCCGGACCGGACTTGATCATTTGACGCCGGCTCAAGCTCATCTTTCTCCCGGAAAAGCCGGGAGAGTTTTGGTAAGGAAAGGTAGGTTTCGCCCGGAGTACACCCGCACGACTGCCGAATGATCAAACGGGTGGGAATCCGTAATTCTTCCGGTACCTCCTTCCCTCTAACCAAATCCAGCGCCATGGTCATCGCGGAAAATCCTTGCTGATAAATACTTTGAGAGACCGTAGTCAAGGGGACTGAACGATACTCTATTTCTTCGGCGTCATCAAAACCAGCCACCTTCAGATCGCGGGGAACGGAAAAACCGCGCCTTTCCAATTCATATAAGGCGCCGTAGATTGAAGCGTCATTAATCCCGACCAAGGCCTCGACCTCGGAGAGCTTTCCCCGGTTAAGTAAGGTGTGAACCGCCGAGACCCCGGAATGAAAACTGAAATCACCGGGGATGATCAGTTCCGGGTCTTCCTGGATTCCGTATTCCGCCAAGGCGTCACGATAACCGGCCAGCCGTTCTTCGGCTTCTTGGCCGACGCCGGGTCCGGAGATAAAGGCGATTCGCTTATAACCATGGTCTTTGAGCAGATGAGACAGTAAGTTACGCATTCCTCTCCGGTTCTCCGCGCTGACCGTAGGGATACCCGGAAACTTCGTGCCAATCCCAACCACGGGAAGGGGGGCGAAATACCGACATAATTCCTCGACAGCTTGTGGCGAGCAAAAATTTCCGATTCCGCCGGTCGCGATGATTAACCCATCGACCCTCTCCGAATCAGACAGATAATACGTGATGTTCTGTTGCCACTCGGTAGGACTGCGCAGACTCTTTCCGACAAAGAAAATGATCCGCGCCTTTTGTTGGCGGGCGGCGGCGTATAATCCATCCCTCAACTCACGCGGATAAGCCTCTTCGTAATTACCGATCAATACTCCGATAGTTAAAGGACGATTATTGACCTTGGTCATCTTTTCGTCACTTCCCAGTCAGGTTACGGACTTTGTAATCAATATCGGTCATCGGGACTGATATTATAAGCACTTTAGACAGCGGTCATCGGTCTCACCGGTTTTACTTTATAATAACTCTTTTCTCAATTCCTCCGGGGTCTTCGGAGACAGATAAGCAAAGGGTATGTCAAAGACCGTGCACGCGCCGGTCCGGCCCTCTTGGGCCAGCCTATGCACAGCCCGGGCATAGGCCACGATTACACTGGAAGTAAACTCGGGATTGCTCTCCAGCGCCAAACTAAACTCCATCCTCTGTTTTGCGCCCTTTCCAGTCTGCCCGGTGTGAATGACAAATCCGCCATGTGGCATTCCGGAATGTTCCGCCCGTAACTTCTCTGCTGAGATAAAGTGGACGGTGGTGTCATACTCCGCGAAATAACTGGGCATCGTCTTAATCGCTGTTTCGATCGCTTGTAGATCCGCCCCTTCTTCCGGAACCACATAACAGACGCGTTTGTGTTTGTCCCCCACAGAGAATTCCGGATTCTCCCCAGCGCGTACCCTTTCGATGGCTTCGGGAACCGGTACTGTGTACTGGATCCCATCTTTTACGCCGGGAACGCGTCTGATCGCGTCCGAGTGTCCTTGACTGACCCCCTTCCCCCAAAAGGTATAGTTTTTGCCCCGTGGCAGAACCGAACTAAAGAGTAAACGGGCCAAAGAAAAGAGGCCAGGATCCCATCCGGTAGAGATCAGACTAAGATTCCCGCCTTTCCTCGCGGACTCATCCACGCTCTGGAAATACTCTGGAATTTTGGCATGGGTATCAAAACTGTCCACAGTATTAAAGTCCAAGGCCATCTTTGGCCCTTGCTCCGGCAAATCCGTGGCTGACCCCCCGCACAGGATCAGCACATCAATCTTCCCTTTATACTCCAGAAGTTTTGAAATATGGACCACCTTTCCTCCAGCTTGTACTTTATCTACGGGACGTCTGGTGAAGATGGCCACCAATTCTGCATCAGGGTTTTGAGCGATGGCCGCCTCCACTCCCCGCCCCAGATTCCCGTAACCAACGATTCCTACCTTAAATGTGCTATTCAAGATAATCCCTCCGCTAATTTATATCCCTACTGTATCCTTTAGTTTTAACATTTTATTATACATCAAGATCCCTTCTTTTCCAAGAGTTTCTAAAGATCAACCTTCTTGAAGAGAGGACCAATCCGATCTATCCGGTTTGTCCAGATTCCTCCGGTATAACCCGCCGGTAAATCCTGAAGATCTTCCGGGGAATCAAAGCCTTCCGACCAGATACCGTCCCCAGCTACAAGGATAAAGTAAGAACCTGCGTCCTGCATACGTTTGATCAACCGGTGTGGCCACCCCCACAGCAGACGCGCGTATTTTAGAGGCAGACAGAAAAAAGAGTTACGCATAGTTTTCGGTATATAACCGGTCCATCCTATAACCAGGTAGGCGAGGAGCGCCCGCTTCATGGTAGCCTTGGACATCACCCGGAGGCCAGGAAGTCTTCGCTGCAAAGCGGCGATGGGTTCATCTCCTCCAAATACAGTAAGTAAGTCCAGACGCTCCTTTGGCAGTTTCCCCAGATAATCCCCGAGCATTTCGCCTTCCCACGGATCATTACTCTTGATGTGGATTAAGAACCGGTGGCCCGGAAAATGATTCAACACCTCATCGATGGTGGGCATTAATCCCACTCCCCTGCCGCGAAAAGGATATGTCTTCCCTCCATCGGCCGTATAGCCATAGCCGATATCCAAGGCCTTGAGCTCAGCCATCGTGTGTTCTCTGGTCACCCCATGACCGTTGGTACGATAATCCAAGACCCAATCATGAAAGACGGCAAACTGCCCGTCTATTGTAGGTTGCACATCAAACTCCACCATATCCGCGCCCGCCCGAAAGGCCGCTTCCATCGAGGGGATGGTATTCTCCAGGTAGGGATGTTCCGGTGGGTATATACGCCGGGCCGTGTTGGTCTCCCCGGTAATACCCTCCAAGGGAAAAGTCTGGCCCAATCCTCGATGTGCCAGGAGAAAAGGTCGTTCGTGGTGTTTTTTGACAAATACCGAACTGTTCTTGATATAGACAAAGGCCAAAAAGAATAGGAAGAGCCAGAGTAACTTTTTCCAGTTTCCTCGTTTTATTTTGCTCATTTAACCCCTCCTGTCGAATACACCATGCGCAAAACCATAATCTTCTGTAGTCGTCTTCTCTTCTCTTAATATAATCATTCAGCCGTTCTCGGAGCCCATGAATATCCGCTTTTGACGACGGCCAACCCTATTGTGCTACTACGAACTACGCAGTGTATGAGTTTCTTTGCTTTTCATCAATACGAGGAACATATACTAACTTAAAACCGGTAATCTCTATAAATTACCCTTGACTCCGGTCTATCTCAGTTAGTATAAGATACAAAAGCAGTTCTATACCTGTCAGGAAAAAGACCATGCTCGAACTTGGAATAATATATATTTCACCAACAGCATTATAGACGACAGCGGCATTGAAAAGACTAAAAAGCAGGCCGACATTTTACTCATCGGCCTGCCCGTTTCATAGGTAATTAACAATACCAGCTTCTAACACCCAGTTCTCCGCTTAGACCCAACCTCTGCTCTTCACCGCCTGGGCCACCCGGTTAATGGCGATCATATAAGCGGCGTCCCGCATGTAGACTTTTTGTTTGCGGGCAAGTTCACTGACTGCCGCATAAGCGGAAGTCATCTTGGTATCCAACTTCTCCAGCACTTCTTCTTTGCTCCAGTAATAATTCATATTGCATTGGACCTGTTCAAAATAACTGCAGGTCACGCCACCTGCGTTAGCCAGAAAATCTGGGATCAAGAAGATCCCCCGTTCCTTAATGATTTCATCCGCTTCGGTAGCAGTCGGGCCATTGGCGGCTTCCGCAAGCACCTTAACCTGTGAACTGATCTTACCCACATTCTCTTTGGTAATCTGATTTTCCAAAGCAGCCGGGATAAGGATATCCACATCCTGCTCCAGCCAGGCGGAACCGGGAAGCATCTCATAACCAAGGTCTTTGGCTTTTGTTTGATCA
>DATCJV010000030.1:0-11597 GCA_036562625.1 Bacillota bacterium
TCTTTCTCCTCTAGAATAAATGTTGCGCTATTACCAGTGATGGTAAAAGTTAATGTTCCTCCCTCATACCTGGCTTTATTCCCATCAATACGGTAACTCTTTACTTCATTCGATTCACAGTATACTTGCGACACTTTTTCCCCGGTATCTGGGTGAACGCCAGAGTATCTGCTATACTTATACATTTTCTTTCCTACGAAACCAAAGATCGCTTCCATGTCACATGGAATTCCATTTCGGACCATAGGATAAGGAAACTCTATAGATCCAGTCTGGTTCACCATTTTCTGCACATACCAATAACCGGCGAGTGGGTCGACATCTCCGCCATTACCGCCACCGCCGCCGCCACTACTTCCACCGCCACCGCAACCGGCAAAAGATAACGCCATGACCAAGATCAATGCAATAATTAGTAACTTAAGTACTAATTTATTCATCTGTCATTTCCCCCTATAATCATCAATTTTCTTCTTAATATTATTATATTATAATTTGCCTATATTTACAAATCTTCTGTATAATCACGATATATCTCCAAGAATACATTTTCACGAATAATAAAATGGCACGTAAATCAGGACTTTAAACTACACAAAGATGAATTTGGTTACAATTCTGGGGACTGAAAATAAAAAAAGAGCCGCCCTGTTCATTCGGGGCAGCCCTTTTATCTTCATTAATAATCCGTTTCGCCCTTTTCAGCGTTGCGCTGAAATTGCGGTTTCAAGAAGAATATCTCCTGTTTTCTCCGGATGCCAAATGTTCATTTTATGCTCCACCCCCATGACGCTTCCGATTGCTTCTCCACTCACCCCTCAGTCTGTTGCTGGGCAATCTTGGCCCAGGTGTCACGGAGGGAGACGCTCCGGTTGAAGACGAGTTTTTCCGGAGTGGAATCCGGGTCCACGCAGAAGTAGCCCAGACGCTCGAATTGAAATTTATCGCCGGGCCGGGCTGTGGCCAAAGAGGGTTCAATCCGGCAGGAAGTCAAGACCTCCAGAGAATCGGGGTTCAAATAATCCAGGAAGGTCTTGCCTTCCTCCACATCATCCGGGTTTTCCCGGTTAAAGAGGCGATTATAGAGTCTGACCTCGGCCTCCAGGGATTCTTCAGCGGATACCCAGTGCAAAGTAGCCTTGACCTTTCTTCCGTCCGGAGCGGAACCGCCCCGGGTCGCCGGGTCATAGGTGCAGTGCACTTCCAGAACTTCTCCGGTTTTCTCGTCCTTCACCACTTCAGTGCATTTAATGAAGTATCCGTATCTGAGACGTACCTCCCGTCCGGGGGCCAGCCGGTAAAATTTCTTCGGCGGGTCCTCCATAAAATCATCCCGCTCAATATAGATAACCTTCGAGAAGGGGATCTTCCTCGTCCCGGCCTGCGGATCCTCGGGGTTGTTCACCGCCTCCAACTCTTCCACTTGGCCAGCGGGGTAGTTATCGATCACTACCTTCAGCGGACGCAAGACCGCCATGACCCGAGGCGCCCGTTTATTCAAGTCCTCACGCAGGCAATGCTCCAAGAGGGCGATATCCACCGTGCTGTTGCTCTTGGCAACGCCAATCCGTTCACAGAAGTTCCGGATCGCCTCCGGGGTGTATCCTCTCCGTCTGAACCCGGCGATCGTCGGCATCCGGGGATCATCCCAGCCGGCCACATGGCCTTCTTTCACCAATTGCAGGAGTTTTCGCTTACTCATTACCGTATAGGTCAGGTTTAGCCGGGCAAATTCGATCTGCTGGGGACGGCTGGGCGTCTCCAGTTGGTCGAGAAACCAATCATATAGGGGCCGGTGATCCTCGAACTCCAAGGTACAGATGGAATGGGTAATCCCTTCGATGGCGTCGGAAAGGGGATGGGCGAAATCATACATCGGGTAGATGCACCATTTGTCTCCTGTCCGGTGGTGAGGGACCCGGAGAATGCGATAGATCACCGGATCCCGCATATTCAAATTTGGGGAGGCCATATCAATCTTGGCCCGCAGAACCCGGGAGCCATCGGGAAACTCACCTGCCCGCATTCTGGCGAAGAGGTCCAGGTTTTCTTCGACTGAACGGTTCCGGTACGGGCTTTCTTTGCCCGGTTCAGTCAGGGTCCCCCGGTACGCGCGGACCTCATCCGGAGTCAGGTCGCAGACATAGGCTTTTCCCGCTTTAATCAGCTCCACAGCGTACTGGTAAAGCTGTTCAAAGTAATCGGAGGCGTAATAGAGGTGCTCTCCCCAGTCAAACCCCAACCATTTGACATCTCGCTGAATGGATTCTGTGTATTCCACATCTTCCTTAGTGGGATTGGTGTCATCAAACCGTAGATGGCACCGGCCGTTATTCTCCGCGGCCAGGCCGAAATTTAAACAAATGGACTTGGCATGTCCGATATGTAAATACCCGTTGGGTTCAGGCGGGAAGCGGGTGATGACCCGCCCGTCATTTTTATTCGTTCGCAAGTCTTCTGCGATGATACTCCTGATAAAATTTGGCGCCGGAGTATATTCATTGGTACTCATCTTTGCCGCTCCCTTCACTCTGTTTAAGCACGACTCAATATATAAGCGAGATAATCTCCGATCTTCGCTTAAAGGTGGCTTTTTCCTCTTCCGCTACGCAAATATTTACATGGCCTTTATTCTTTCTATGCGTTCCGAGGTCGGGGGGTGCGTGGAGAAGATCTGCAAATATTTGGGAACGTCCTGTTCACCGGTTTCCTCCACCATCCGCTGCCAAAATCCTAAGATATCTTCTTTACGGAAACCTGCTTTTTCCATGAAGATCACTCCGTAACGGTCGGCCTCAAACTCCGCCTCCCGGCTGTAACCTAACTGGGCCATGTTTATGGCAAAAGCGCCGATTTTAGCCAGGGTTTCTTGGGATTTATTCTTATCCAAGACCAGTTTTAATATTAATCCCATCCCAACCTGCCTTTTTATTGCATCCATTCCGTGTTTCCGGTCCACATGGGCTATTTCGTGAGCCAGTACCCCGGCCAGTTCACCATCGTTCTGCACATAATCCAAGAGGCCGGTGTGGACAAAAATGTACCCGGCCGGCAGGGCGAAGGCGTTTACTGAATCTTCCTTCACCACAGTCAGGCTGAACTCCAACTCGTCTTTTCTGCTACAGGCATTAACCAACCGGTTGAAGATGGATTGCAGGCGCTCTTCCTCTTCCGGCTCCAGTTGGACTACGGTCATCTCCGCAATTATACTCTCATAACTGTCCCGCCCGATATCCTTCTCCAAGCTTAACTCCAAGGAGTCTAAGAAGCCGGTATAACCGGCGGAACTAACAAAAACCAGGACAAAGAGAGCGAGCGCAAGTAAGAATAATGGTTTTCGCCTAATCATCATTTCCACCTCGGTTACTTTTGATCCGTACCTTCGCATCCAATATTTTTATTAGTTATTTTATATATTTTATTCTTTGTTGGCAAGAGCAAGTAAGGTCCGCCCTACCGCAGGACGGCACAGGAATCGAACCTCCGCTATAAAAAGACTGTCACCGCTACCGGCCGCGTCCATGAGCAAGAAGAAGCGGCAATAATAGGCAGTTTCTTCGGTAAATTTAACTTGCATCACTGCCCAACTGTAATATAATATTCTTACTCACTACTTATTAGTATTTTTAATCTTAATCAGGCAGTGATTACGCATGTTAATCGAAATCAATCATGACCTGCTTCGAGCATTTGACGGACTGCCTCAACTCATGGCGGTCTATAGTGAACTCGATACCTTGATTTCCGACTTTAAGCGCAAAACAGGGATTGACTGTCTTCCCGGGTGTAAGAAATGCTGCGGGACCGCAGGGGAAAACATCGAGGTTTCCGTCTTCGAAGTGCTGCCCGTGAGTATCTATTTCTGGCAGAATGGCCAGGCTGAACAGTGGCTGAAAAAGCTGGAAACCACCACCCCCGCCGCTCCTTGTGTTTTATACAATGACAATCCTCAGGCCAAAAGCGGTTGCCACGCCTACTCTTGGCGGCCTCTGCTCTGCCGACTCTTTGGTTTCTCCGCTAAACTGGACAAGCGAGGAAAACCCCTGATCGGCTTGTGTAAGGAACTCAAGCGGCACGAGGCCTTTCTGGAGAAACGGGTTCAAGAGTGGATCGACCGGGCCGACGGTGCAGCGCTTCTTCCCATTAACTCACACTTCGCCCAGAAAATCACGGCCCTCAATCCCCATCTCGGTCAACGGCGTTCTCCCATAAACGCCGCTCTCAAAGAAGCCCTGGAAATGGTGGGCTTCCGGATCGCTCTGCTCACTGCGGCAGAGAGGGATCCCCAGCAAAATCCTCCCGAAGGCCGCCCACCCCGCGGGCCCCAGCTGGGGAAGAGCGCATAATAGCTGCTGGGTATTTACCCCTTGACAGCGCCGGCGGCTACTCCTTTAATGATATACTTCTGCATTAATAAATAGAAGATAATCACCGGGGCGGCGGATAAGACCAGGGAAGCCATAGCCAAAGAGAACTGTTGTCTATACATACCGAAGAAGATGTGCTGCGCCAATTGGATGGTGGAACGACTGGGCAAAATAATCAGAGGCAGTAAAAAGTCATTCCAGATCCACAAGACGTCAAGAATCGCCACTGTAGCATGGATCGGTCCCAGCACCGGAAAGACCAGCCTAAAAAAGGTAGTCACCACTGAAGCGCCGTCTATAGCCGCGGACTCCTCAATCTGCACAGGTACCCCTTTGATGAAGCCATGGTACATAAAGACCGCCAGGGGACAGCCCAGACCTATATAAATAGGTATAATCCCCCACACGTTTTTGAGATTCAGCTTCGACGCCGTCACATTAAGGGGAATCATCACTGTTTGGAAGGGGACAACCATATTAAAGACAAACAGGAAATATAGGAACCAACTGATTTTGGTTCCGGATCTGACCAGAATATAAGCGGACATGGAACTGACCAGGATGATCCCGGCAGTGCTGAAGACGGTGATCAGCAGGGTGTTGCCAAAGACGACCGGAAAATTAATCTCTTGCCAAGCTCTGAAATAATTATCAAAACTGATTGCCTTTGGCAAGGCCAGCGGGTTCAAGATAATTTCGGCGTCGGTTTTGAAGGAATTGAGCAAGGTTAAGACCGCCGGAAACAAATAGAGAAGCGCGATGAGAAACATACATGCCTCCCCGACCATCCGGGCGTAGGTTTTCAGCCTGCCCGCCTCTTTCTTCCATTCCATTTGTTTTTCCAGTTTCACAAAGTTTGTGCCGGTCATAATTCCACCTCCCTCTTTTTCATGGTGTATAGCTGGACACTGGTCAGGATGATAATTAGCAGGCAAAGAAGAATAGCTTTCGCAGTCGCATAACCGTAGCGGTTTTGCATAAAGGCGGTCTTGTAGATATCAACCACGATCGAAGTAGTAGCATACCCTGGCCCGCCTTGGTTCAGCGCCCACAAAATATCAAAAGACTTCAAGGAATTGGAGAGACTGTAAAAGAGACAGATCGTAAAGGCCGGTAATAACAAGGGAAATTTAATCCGGAACAGACGTTGATACCAGTTGGCCCCATCCACCGCGCAGGCTTCCATGAGTTCGGTCGGGATGGTCTGGAGGCCGGCCAGATAAATGATGATCAGATATCCACACCCCTGCCAGATGGAGACCATGACCGTAGCATAAGGCGCCAAATCAGGACTGCCGAGCCAGACTGAGATTCCGGTGAGCGCCGGGAAGATTAATCTAAACATAAAAGACCAAACGTAGGCCACAATAATCAAGCTGATCACATTCGGCAAAAAGAACATAGACCTTAAGGCGTTTTTAAATTTAAGTTTGGTGTCCAGCACCAAGGCCAATAGTAAAGCAAGGACGTTCGTGAAGACGACATTATAAAAAGTAAAGAATAAAGTAAAGCCAATGACGCCGCGCTCTAAACGTTCTTCATACATATTCTCACTGAGAACCCTTCGCAACTGTTCCTCTTGGTCAAAATCAAAATCCTCCACCAATCGATAGGAAGCGGATGCTTGATCGTAGGCATACATTGCGCAGAGAAAGGTCCGCTCGTCTTCATCTTGGATGTGACCCAACAACTTTTCGTCAAAATCTTTACGCTTGATGGATAACGGCAAATCATCAAATTCGCTGAATAGATACTGCTTTGTCCTCTGGGGCAGAAACCTTCGATCTTTGAACATCTCTTTGAAGTTGGCAAAGCCCACAAACTTGATGGGAGTGACACCCACCGACTTTAATATGGCTTTAATTTTCTTTCTTTCATTTTCTGTTAATTCTCTTGTTTTCGTCCCATCCTCCTGTACCCAGTTGGTCAACTGGTAAAAGCGGCCGGCCTGATCGGGCCTATAGTATTTAAGCAGAAAATCCCGTTCTTGCCGGTTGGCGAGTTTACTTAAGACCTCTTCTTCAAACCGTTCCTTCGTCATGCTCAGAGGAATCTCCGGTGCTATCCCATTCCAATCAGTAAAAGAATATTTCACTCCTTGGAGCAAAGGAAAGATAAAAAATGTCATATAAAGCAGTAGCGCAGGAAGTAGAAACAGACAAAAATTGAAGACCTTACTTTTTCGTGAGGCGACCATCTTTCTCCCCCCTCTTGGCCAAAGCCGCCGCTTTTTGGGCCTTTCTGAACAATAAAGAGGGAAGAGTAAGTAGGGCTTTGGAACTGCCCGTACTGATTCTTCCCTCTGCCGGTAAAACTATTATCTGCTAATTTCCCGCTGCCAAGTATCGTCTATATATTTGATCACATCATCCGCATTACGTAAACCCAACATATATTCCTGCGCTCCGGTTTTGCAGGCGTCTTCAAAAACGGCTACCGGATACATGGAAAATGCCCACGGATTGGTTTTACCTTCATTCATGTACCGGACCAGATCCTGGAAGGGCTCTTCCATCTTGGAAACGTCCGCCCCTATAAAAGTGGGAACCAATTTGCATCGCTCAACCCAGATCTTGATCGCTTCCGGTGACGCCAACCAATTCAAAAAAAGCTTGGCGGCTTTCATCTTCTCCGGACTGGCCGTTGCGGACAGGGCGAAGGTGGAATCAACATCAGCGAAGAGTCTGGAATCTGCGGGATTATTGTTTACAGGAAACGGAATAAAACCGCAATTTAGATCGGGGTTAATCGCCAAGCAGGCTTGATAGGACCACAATCCTTGAACCATCATCGCCGCTTGCCCTGAAGCAAAGGCGGCATTCTGCTCGTTTTGATCCATCTCGGCAGCGTTTTCCCCTAGATTTGCCTTGTAAAAGTCCAGTATCCTGAAGAGCTCTCTCTTATCCACCGGATCAGCAAAGGAGGCTTTGCCTTCCTTCATCTGATCCAGCCACGGGAGCAGCTTGGGCCCGGCCAAGGTGGTATGTACCAAAGAAATGAAGTGCCCCATCGACCAGTTGGCTTTGAGTAAGGCAGCAAAGGGAACCACGCCGTTCTTCTTCAAGGTGGAGCAGACCGCGCGTAATTCCCGGAAAGTGGTGGGGGGTGCGAGCCCGTACTTGGCAAAAATATCCTTATTATAAATAATCCCAATTCCCGCCATATCCATTGGCAAGGCATAAATCCGGCCGTTATAGGTGACAGCGTTTTTTGCCCCTGCCGCCACTTTGGCAAGCACCGGTTCATCAGTTAAATCCACCAACCAGCCTGCTTTGGCAAACTCAAATACTGCGGCATACGACTGTAATTGAATAATCTCCGGCGCATCCCCGCTGGCCATTCTGGCTTTGATCGTCACCATGTTGTCATTAGGGATCATGGTGAGTTTAATGGAGACATCAGGATACTTGTTACTGAAAGCGGCAGTCAGTTCCCGCATTTGTGCAACAATCTCTTGTTTGTAGTAATAAAGTTCGATCTCGGTCTGTGGCGCCGCCACAGTTGTGAAAAGGCTTCCGGTCACTGCGAGCAAGAGCAGGCACCCTAAAAAAAATATTCTCACTCTACCTTTCATGCCTAAACCTCCTTACATCTCTGGATTTTTATATACTTCTTCTCTTAAAAATGTATGGCGCATACCTTGCGCATATCACAATGTCTGTGCAGACCACCTTCATGTTGAATCTGCAAACGAATGAAGTGAGGTATTAAAAATATTATGCTAACGTTTGCATAATTACAAATAATTATTCTCTCCGGCCTTCTTAGTTTCCTCCCTTTTATTAAATTTTCTTGAATTTTTCTTGTTAACTGTACAATGCCCTTTTATTTTCCTGCCAACTCCGGGAATTTTCGTTTCGCCCCGCACGACTCCCGGACAATCAATTGGGAAGAGAGGATTCGTTGTTGAGCGCACGCTTCTTTATTCTGTAAAATATGGAATATTAATTGAGCGGCGACCACCCCCATCTCATAAATGGGAATGCGTACCGTAGTGAGAGGCGGTTCCATAAAAGCCGCCAAATAGTTATCGTTAAACCCGATGACCGCTACATCATCAGGAATAGACAACCCCTCTTCCTTCAAAGCCCGGTAAGCGCCGATCGCCATTAAGTCATCGGCGGCAAAAAGCGCGTGCGGTCGCGGCTCTATACTCATCAATTCTTTGGTTAATCTGTAGCCGTCTTCCTGTAAATTTTCGGCGTTTCTTACATAATCACCATTCACCTCTATCCCATACTCCCGTAAAGCCATACAATACCCCTGAAACCTGTCTTGACAAAAAGTATATTCCTCCGGCCCATTCAAAAAGGCTATTCTTTGGTTCCCCAAGTTTAAAAGGTGTCTGACTGCCAAATAGGCGGCTTGAATATTATCGTTATTGACCGACGTATACTCCTTGATCCCCTGAGCCCTGCCCACCACTACAAAAGGATATTCTTCCTCCGCCAATCTTTGGATCAATTCATCATTAACCCTGGACGCCAATATGATAACCCCGTCCACTCTCTTTTCCATCAACATCCGTAAATACTGCTTGGCCTCTTCCTGATAATTCTCTGCCGCAGCCAAGACCAGACTGTAGTGATGACTCTGCGTGACCGTACTGATCCCGCGCAAAATCTCGGGAAAAAACGGGTTTGAAAACGCACTCTCCGTTGAGCGTGATAAAACAAGGCCCAGCGCCTGGCTGGAGCGCTTAATTAAACTCCTGGCGATGACATTGGGATGATAACCCAGCTCTTTCATGACCTTGCGGACGCGTTCCTTTGTTTCAGCGCTGATATGCTTATGATCGGCAATAACCCTTGAAACAGTGGATGGTGATACGTTCGCCATTTTTGCCACATCTTTGATGGTGACCATCAGACAACACCTCTTTATGCAAATTTGCACTCACTTTGCACACTAAAAATATTAGTTTCTGCTTATTTCTTCTAAATCCTGCCAGATTTCCCTGGTTCACCTGCTCTTAACGGGCTTTATAGTTTCTTATGCAAACGTTTGATTGACACTCTACAGTCTGCTGTTTATAATTTGATCAAAACTAAAAAAACTTGCCTGTTGCTCTTACGTAAGTGCCTTGATGTTTGGTGAAAAAGCACCGTGTCAGACATGGCCAAAGGAGGGAGAATGGATGATCGATAGATTCCTGGCGGATGAATGGAAAATAATTGAGGAAGGATTTCAACCGGAGACGAACAGATTTTCAGAGAGTATTTTTACTTTAGGCAATGAACATATGGGTCTGCGCGGTTTCTTTGAAGAACACTACTCCGGGGACAGTCTGCCCGGAATATATACGGCCGGGATCTACTATCCGGATAAAACCAAGGTGGGGTGGTGGAAGATCGGCTATCCTGAATTCTTTGCCAAAATCATTAACTCCCCTAATTGGCTTGGGATCGACGTGGAGATCAACGGAATCAGGCTTGACTTGGCCAAGGAGCGCTTCAGAGCCTTCCGCCGGGAACTCGATCTGAAAAATGCCAAGTTAACCAGAACCTTTATTTGGATGGGAGCAGACGGGCAAGAAATAGCCTTTTCTTTCTCTCGCTTTTTAAGTATGGCCCAGAAAAACCTGGCCTGTATTTCTTTACGTATTAACCCCGTAAATTTTAGGGGAACCGTCACTCTCCTCCCTTATCTCAACGGAGATGTCCGTAATGAAGACGCCAACTTTAACGAAAAATTCTGGACCGAAGTAAACCAGAAGATCAACGAAGATGCCGCCTGCTTGACGATGGCCACGAAAAAAACGAATTTTCTGGTCACCACCGCCATGTCCACCAAGATACTGACGGCGAAAAACTCCATTAAAAGTACGATTGTAGCAAAGCCGGAATTTGTGGGCTACCGGTTTGACCTCTCTGTTCAGCCCGGTCAAGAAATTGAACTCCAAAAATACGTGGCAGTCTGCACCTCACGGGATTTTTCCCAAGCGGTCCTGGAGGAGACGGCCCTCGCCAAACTTAATTCCGCCCTCGCCAAAGGGTATGAGCGCTTATATGCAGAACATCGCCGAGAAATGGAAAGAAAGTGGTCAGACTGTGATGTGGAGATCCGTGGTGATCTCCGGGCACAGCAAGGGATTAGATACTGTATCTTTCAGCTTCTCCAAACCTATACAGGAGCGGATGCCCGGCTGAACATCGGACCCAAAGGCTTCAGCGGGGAAAAATACGGAGGAGTTGTGTACTGGGATACGGAGGCTTTTTGTTTTCCATTTTACTTATATACCAATGCAGAAACCGCAAGGAATCTTTTGTTCTATAGGTACCGGCATTTGGAGAAAGCAAAAGAAAACGCGGCTAAACTGGGGTTAAAAGGCGCTCTCTATCCAATGGTCACGATTGACGGGCAAGAGTGCCACAATGAATGGGAGATCACTTTTGAAGAGATCCACAGAAACGCCGCGATTGCTTATGCCATCTATAACTATACAAAGTACACCGGGAATCCCGGTTATTTACACAAATATGGCATAGAGGTACTGGTGGAGATCAGCCGGTTCTGGGCCGACCGGGTAACTTACAACCCCCGCAAAGACCGGTATATGATTTTAGGCGTCACCGGCCCCAATGAATACGAGAATAACGTGAATAACAATTGGTACACCAATACCATGGCTGCCTGGACCCTGGAGTATACCCTGGAAACCTTGGCGGAGATCAAAGAACAGCAGGGGAAAGAATACCGCAATCTCCTGGCGCGACACCAATTGACCGTGGAAGAGTTGAAGAAGTGGAGAGAGATTATGGAGAAGATGTACTACCCTTATGTGGAAGAGCTCGGGATCTTTGAGCAGAATGATTTATATATGGACAAAGAACAAGTTCTGGTCCGGGACCTTTCCCCTGCTGAACTGCCTTTAAATAAGCATTGGTCCTGGGACCGGATCCTGCGTTCCTGTTTTATTAAGCAAGCCGATGTGATTCAAGGTTTGTATTTTTTCCCGGAAAGATACGATCCGGAGACCATCAGAAAGAACTTTGACTTCTATGAACCGCGAACAGTACATGAATCTTCGCTTTCTCCAGCTATCCACTCGATTGTGGCCAGCCGAATCGGGTATAAAGAAAAAGCCTACGAGCTTTATCTCCGCACCGCCCGTCTTGATCTGGACAATTATAACGATGATACCGACGAAGGTATTCACTTGACCAGTATGGCCGGTAGTTGGGCCGCGATCGTTGAAGGCTTTGCCGGGCTCCTGATCAAAAACGCCAA
>DATCJV010000036.1:0-14018 GCA_036562625.1 Bacillota bacterium
ACATTAGGAAATCATAGGCCTGTAAAAGCATATAGTTAAATTCAATAAAGGTCAGCCCCCGCTCCATCCTACTGCGGAAGCACTCGGCGGTTAGCATCCGGTTCACGGAAAAATGGATACCGATTTCCCGTAAAAAATCCACGTAATTCAGGGGTAGAATCCAGTCGGCGTTGTTTTCCATCACCGCCCGGTCATCAGAAAAATCCAAGTACCGGCTAAGTTGATTCTTTAGTTGCGACACATTGTAGGCAATCTTCTCCTTAGTCAGCATCTGGCGGAGTTCAGTTCGCCCGCTGGGGTCACCGATCATACCGGTTCCCCCACCCACAATGGCAATGGCTTTATGTCCTGCCCGTTGGAGATGAGTTAAACCCATAATGCTTACTAGATGGCCGGCATGAAAACTATCGGCAGTGGGATCAAAACCGACATAGGCAGCGATCTTTTTCGTACTCAATATTTTCTTCAATTCTTCTTCATGTACAACCTGCTTGATAAATCCTCTCTCTTGCAGCACATCAAAGACACTCATCTTCTAAACCTCCATTATCAAATATTGTTTAGTATTATTATTAGGCTAATTATAAATAGGGTTCACTCAGTAAATTAAACCGGCCATAACAAAATTTAATAAATATAAAGAAAAAACCTCATCCCAAAAAGAAGGGACGAGGCTTGCCCGCGGTACCACCCTACTTGCCGAAGACATCAAAGACGCCACCTGGTTATCCACCCGCCGAAATTATCGGCCAATCGAAAACTAGCAACTAACCACCTGGAAATGCAGGATGGCAACAGGTAATGCGCCCTCGTCTGCGGCCGCTCAGTGGGGATAACGGACCCAGCCGTAACCCTTACGGAGCAAGGGTTCCCTCTCCCGGGGGTAACTTCGGTAACAAAATGGGCCGGTTCGCAGCTAACGGATTACCGCGCCCGGGGGCAGACGGTTATACGTCCACCGGCTCTCTGCGTTTTCCATTTTCGTTCCTACTTCACCCGTTCATAGAGTCTGAAGATTGCTTCGCATGTTTCTCAATACTGATCCTATTTTATTGCAGAAATTTTATCATGACCTCTACATCTTGTCAACAAAACCAGCGCCAGGGAATGAACTGCTCCCGGTTTTTTTGCAAGATGCAGTTTTTTCAAGACTTTAATTGTATTCAAGGTGAATTCGTGATTTAATAATAAGGTTATATACTGGATATCTGCATGCTTAACCCTAACGCGAATTAAGCATGAAGCAATAAAAGGAAAGGTGTTTAAATTGACTGTTAAAAAGGAGCTTATCAGAAATGTAGCAATTATCGCCCATGTTGACCATGGTAAAACCACTCTCGTCGATTGTCTGCTTCGACAAGCAGGCGCCTTTCGGACCAATGAAAAAGTCGTTGAACGGGTAATGGACAGCGACGTTTTGGAACGGGAAAGGGGAATTACCATCCTCTCCAAGAATACCTCCGTGTATTATGGCCCCCTGAAAATCAATATTGTCGACACCCCGGGTCATGCCGACTTTGGTGGCGAAGTGGAACGCGTGCTGAAGATGGTCGATGGAGCGTTGCTGCTTGTTGATGCCTTTGAAGGACCAATGGCCCAGACTAAATTTGTGCTACGTAAGGCTTTAGAAGCCGGTCTTAAAATTATTGTAGTAATTAATAAGATTGATCGCCCGGATGCCCGGCCGGAGGAGACCTTAAATGAAATCTTCGATTTGTTCGTGGAATTGGAGGCGGCCGACTGGCAACTGGACTTTCCGGTGATATATGCCTCTGCCCGCCTCGGGATGGCCGCTTCGGATCCGGAAGCGTTTAAAACTCCCTCTGAATCCAGCCAGCCGACCGGTGATATGCGGCCTCTCTTCGAACTAATCAAGGAAGAAATACCCGCCCCTGCCGGTGATCCTGATCTCCCGCTACAATTACAAATAACCACTTTGGATTATGATGACTATGTGGGACAAATCGGGATTGGCCGGATCAGTAATGGCACGCTTAAAGCCGGACAAACAATTAATCTTTGTCGTAATAATGGAGAGTATGAACTGATGAAGATTGGTAAACTCTGGGTCTACGAAGGCTTAAAGAAAATAGACGTGTCTGCTGCTGCAGTAGGAGAAATTGTGGCCGTCTCCGGACTTACTGATCTGCATATAGGTGAGACCATCTGTGAAGAAGAGCGCCCGGCGCCTTTACCCCCACTTACCATAGACGAGCCTACCTTGACTATGTTCTTTTCTGTAAATGACAGCCCTTTTGCCGGTCAAGACGGCAAATACTTGACTTCCCGGCACTTAAGAGACCGGCTGTGGCGTGAAGCCCAGACTAATGTTAGTTTAAGAGTAACGGAAACAGAGTCCCCGGATACTTTTCAAGTTTCCGGCCGTGGTGAACTTCATCTGTCAATCTTAATCGAGAATATGCGCAGAGAAGGCTACGAACTGCAGATTTCCAAGCCCGAACCGATCATAAAGATGATTGACGGTAAACCTTACGAACCTTATGAACGTTTATTCATCAACGTTCCGGAGGAGTTTTCCGGCCGGATCATCGAAAACCTGGGGGCTAGAAGAGCAGAAATGCTTAATATGGAACCCGTAGGTGAAAGCAATGTAAAACTGGAGTTTCTGATCCCCGCCCGTGGCCTAATCGGATTTCGGTCGGAGTTTCTCACGGAAACTAGAGGGGAAGGGATCATGCATCATCTTTTTGATCATTACGGGCCGTGGAAAGGTGAGATTAGCGGACGGAAGAGAGGAGTGCTGGTCGCCTTCGAGACTGGAGTAGCCAGCGCCTACGGGATTCACAACGTGGAAGACCGCGGCCTGCTCTTTATCAATCCCGGAGATCGGGTGTATGCCGGGATGATCGTAGGCGAACACACCCGTGAACAAGACCTGGCTGTCAATGTCTGTAAAAAGAAGCACCTAACGAATATGCGATCTAGTTCGGCGGATGAAGCTATTAAATTAACCCCTCCGATCATCTTCAGCCTGGAGCAGGCAATGGAGTATATAGAAGACGATGAATTGGTGGAAGTTACTCCATCCGCGATCCGAATGCGTAAAAAAGTTCTGGACCGGGCTACTCGGGAAAAGGCCAAAAAACGTATGGTCTAAAGACCCGTGCAAAGCGCGGGCAATACACGGGCAAAGTATGGAAATTATTCTTCTTCCTCCCGAGCCGCACCGGCCAGACAGCGGAGAGTCACGGCGGCCAATACTGTCAAACCGCCGAGAATGGCCCAGGGTCCGGGAGTTTCTCCCATAAAAAGCAAAACCCAAACCGGGTTAAGCAATGGTTCAAGCACAGGGATTAATACCGCTTGCAGCGCTGTAACCCTCGTGACCGCCAGGGTATAAAAGATATAGGGAAAACCTAATTGAAAAACACCCAGCAGTAAAAGGCCGATCCAGCCTGTAACCTCCGGAGGAAATTGGAAATAAAAGGGTAGGCCTAGTCCTGCAGTAATAATATTCCCCAAAAAAACCGATTCCAGAGGAGAACCGGTTTTTTGTTTACGCAAAAAGAGAACCATAGCGGCAAAACTCATCCCGGACAGGATCGCCAAGAGGTTCCCATAGAAATTACCGGGCGAAAGATCATCCAAAAAAAAGAGGACCATTCCTCCCATTACCGTAAAGATCGCTAGCCAGTCACCTTTAGTGGCGCGTTCCCCTAAAAACCATGAACCAAAAAGCGCCACATAAATAGGAGCGGTATATTGGAGTATAATGGCGTTGGCCGCGGTAGTCATCTTATTGGCCAAGACAAACAAGACGACAGTAGTGGAATAGGCCACCGCCCCACCCAGTTGGGCAAAGGACCAATCGAACCTGGGACGCCGTAAATATACCCAGAGGACTACCGCGGCGATGGCGCTCCGCATCCCGGCAATGGCCATCGCCGACCAGTTCACCCATTTAATCAATAATCCTCCCAAACTCCATAAAACGGCGGTTAAAAAAAGAAGAAGAAGAGCTCGGCGGTCAATGCAGTTTCGCATTGTCTCAGTCATTCCTTTATGCATATGAATCCTTTATTTACCGAGCGCATCCTTGACCTTGCCAAAGAACCCCTTCTCTTCCGGTGGCTCTTCTCCAAAAGCTTCAGCCAGTTTACGCACGGCTTCTCTTTGGGCTGCCGTTAATTTAGTGGGCGTGTGAATTTTTACCCTAACTAATTCATCCCCTCGCCCGTAACCCCTAAGGTGAGGAAAGCCTTTCCCCTTCAACCGGAACAAAGTTCCGGTCTGTGTCCCTTCGGGAATTCTCAGTTCCGCGTGGCCGTCTAAAGTAGGAACTTCGATAGTTCCCCCCAAAACCGCTTGGGCAAAGCTGATTGACTTCTCCAAGATTAAGTCATCGCCCTGCCGCTTGAAAAACTTGTGCGGACGCACTCTGATATAAACATAAAGATCCCCCGGAGAACCGCCACGTTCTCCGGCTTCTCCCTCTCCGGAAACGCGCAACCGATGTCCGGTGTCTACCCCCGGCGGAATCTTGATCTCAATTTCTCTTTGCCGGCGTACGGTTCCCCGGCCCATACATTCAGGACAAGGAGTTTCTATAATCTTGCCTACGCCTTGACACTGATGACAGGTTCTAACCGTAGAAAAACGGCCAAATGCCGTATTCTGAACGGACTGCACCTGACCCGTTCCTTGACAGGTCGGACAAGTCCTAATCGGTGTTCCGGGCTTTGCTCTATTTCCTTTACAGACCGCACAGGTTTCAGTGCGGGGGATCCGGACAGTAGTCTCTTTGCCAAATGCCGCGTCCGTAAAATCGATCTCCACATCCACTCTGAGATCGGCTCCCCTTTGTGGTCCGGGTCTGCGCCGGCCGCCCCCACCGAAGAACATATCAAAGAGATCTCCAAAACCTTCAAAGCCGCCGAAGCCCTCAAAGCCGCCAAAACCGGCGCCGTTTCCAAAATTGGCGTCACTAGCGGCATGCCCAAATTGATCGTAAGCCGCCCGTTTCTGGGGATTGCTTAAGACCTCATAGGCCTCGTTTATCTCTTTAAACTTCTCCTCGGCTTGGGGGTCGTCCTTGTTCACATCCGGGTGGTATTGACGGGCTAATCTCCGGTAGGCTTTCTTGATCTCATCCTCTCCGGCGCCCCTGGAGACCCCCAAGACCTCGTAGTAGTCTCTCTTCGCCATGGACCAATCACACTTTCATTATTTGTTTTGTCCGTCGTCATCCTTCACCTTATAATCGGCATCGACAGTCGGTCCCTCGTCACCGGCGTTTTGTTGGTTTTGCGCACCGGTTTGCTGCTGCCCGGCAGTGGCCTGATTATAGATGGTGGCGGAGAGTTCGTGCAAGACTTTTTCCAATGCTTCTTTCTTCTCACGAATCCGGTTTATGTCATCTACCTTCACAGCCTCGGCCAACTCATCTTTGGCCTTTTTAATCTTTTCCACTTGATCCTTGTTGGCTTTATCCCCAAGTTCTTTCAGGGTCTTATCCACCGTGTAGATCAGAGAATCCGCCTCGTTCTTCAATTCCACCTGTTCACGCCGTTTTTTATCTTCTTCCGCGTGTTCCTCCGCTTCCTTCATCATCCGGTCGATATCTTCCTTGGAAAGCCCGCTGGAAGAAGTGATAGTTACCTTCTGCTCCTTTCCTGTACCCAAATCCTTGGCGGATACATGTACAATCCCATTGGCGTCGATATCGAAGGTTACTTCGATCTGAGGCACGCCGCGCGGCGCCGGAGGAATTCCGTCCAAAGTAAAGCGGCCGAGCGTGACATTGTCAGCGGCAAAAGGCCTCTCACCCTGCAAGACATGGATATCTACAGAAGGCTGATTATCCGCTGCCGTAGAGAAGATCTGCTTTTTTGATGTAGGAATAGTGGTATTTCTCTCAATCATTTTGGTGAAGACCCCACCCAGAGTCTCAATACCTAAAGACAATGGGGTCACGTCCAACAGTACAACGTCCTTCACGTCACCCATTAATACTCCAGCCTGAATCGCGGCGCCAATCGCCACCACTTCGTCGGGGTTTACTCCTTTAAAGGGCTCCTTCCCGGTAATCTTCTTGACCATTTCCTGGATGGCCGGAATCCGCGTAGACCCTCCCACCAGGATCACCTTATCAATCTCCGTCGGTTTTAACCCGGCGTCTTCCAAAGCCTGTCTGGTCGGTCCGGCGGTGGCCTCCACCAAATCTGCGGTGATTTCTTCAAATTTAGCCCGGGTCAAGTTCATATCCAAGTGTAATGGTTGACCATCCACCGCGGTAATAAAAGGCAGATTAATGTTGGTGCTCAACATCCCCGAGAGTTCAATCTTGGCCTTTTCCGCAGCTTCCTTCAGCCTCTGAATTGCTGTGCGGTCTTTTGATAGGTCAACACCTTGCTCTTTTTTAAAGTTCTCTACCATCCAGTCGATGATCCTCTGGTCAAAATCATCTCCGCCCAACTTATTGTTACCGCTGGTGGCTTTGACCTCAAAAACACCGTCACCCAACTCCAGAATAGATACGTCAAAGGTTCCGCCGCCCAAGTCAAAAACGAGGACTGTATGGGCGTCACTCTTATCTAATCCATAGGCTAGAGCAGCGGCGGTAGGCTCATTAATAATCCTGAGGACTTCAAGTCCGGCGATGGTTCCCGCATCTTTCGTGGCCTGCCTTTGAGCGTCCGTAAAATATGCAGGAACCGTAATCACCGCCTTCTCGATCTTCTCTCCTAAGTAAGCCTCAGCATCGGCTTTCATTTTTTGCAGAATCATCGCGGAAATTTCGGGGGGAGTATAAGACTTATTATCTATGGTAACCTTGTAGTCGGTGCCCATATGACGTTTTATTGAAACCACGGTCCGCTCGGGATTGGCGACTGCTTGCCGTTTCGCCAACTGTCCGACCAGCCGTTCTCCGTTCTTCGAAAAACCAACCACTGAAGGAGTAGTGCGTCCTCCCTCGGCATTGGCGATAACTGTGGGTTCTCCACCCTCCATTACCGCCATACAGGAGTTGGTGGTACCAAGATCTATACCGATTACTTTTGCCATTCAATATTACCTCCTACTTCTCATGCGCACCAAGCGCGGTTTAAAGATTTAGCGAAATCCTTCAAATGCAAGCAAAACTTACTCAAAACAAGAAGTAACCAAAATCCCGTTTGAATAACAAACTGCCATTTACCTGGATTCATACAGCCCTCATTCGGGTCTACCCATCTTGCCCTGCGGACACTTTGACAAGAGTTGCCCGAATGGTCCTCCCCTTTAATTGGTAACCCTTTCTGATCTCCTCAATAATGGTATTTTCCGGCTGTTCAGAAGGTTCCCTGGCAATAGCTTCATGTTTATTGGGATCAAATTCCTCTCCCGGAGCGGCGATGGCAGTCAGCCCTTCAGACTCCAACACCTCAAGAAACTGGCGATGAACCATCTCCACCCCTTCCCTCCATTTATGCGGGTCTCCTGAAGAATCAATGGCTCTCTCTAAATTGTCCAGTACAGGCAAGAGTTTAATCACCAAGTCCTCTGTCCCCTGTTCCCTGGCTTTGCTCAGTTCTTCCCGGGTCCGCCGGCGATAATTGTCAAAGTCCGCTTTGAGCCGAATATAACTCTGGAAGAGATCTTCTTTTTCCTTAGTCAGTTCAGCGAGTCTCTCGTCCACTGCGTGTGCTTCTTCATCTTTTTCAATGCATACTTCCTCCGTGGCTTGAGAGAGGCCGGACGTCTCGTCTGTGGCAAGACCTTCTCCGTCTGTCCCGTCCGTGCTTTCCTGGCCGGAAGGTCCGACGCACGCGTCCTCTGCTCTGTCTCTTTCTTCTTCGCTTACTTCTTCCTCCGGATGCGGATTTTCCTGAATTATATCTTTTTCAGAAGCTATCTCTTCCTTAAGTTGCTCTTTTTCCGTCAATACTTTACGCACCTCCGTCTTTCTTCTATACACTCAACACGGCAATAAGCACATGGAAATCCAGTCTTTGTAAAACACCATCCTGCCTCTTCCTCTTCTATTTTTTACTTAAATCAGTTAGCAGATCGCTCAAATAATCAGCAACGAAACCCACCACCGATACCACTCGGGCATAATCCATCCTGGTTGGCCCCAAAACACCGATTGCGCCTAGCGTCCTGCCTCCCACTTCGTAGGTAGCTGTCACAATACTGCATTCATGAGCCGCCTCTTCTGTGTTTTCTTCTCCGATCGTGATCTTAATTCCATGGGTGAGGGAGGAATCGGCTAATATATTATAGCGCTTCTCCTCTGTTTCAAGGAGCATCATGATTGGTTTTAACTTCTCAATTTCTTTAAATTCCGGCTGTTCCAAGATGTTAACGGCGCCTTCCAGATAAACCCGTTCCTTCTCTTTCGTCTCTAAGGCTTTCACTAATAACTGCATTGTCTCATGGAAGAATCGATCATGAGCCAACATCTCCTCTTTAATCTCTCGCATGAGAGTGGCTCCTAAATTCCGCAAAGAGACACCCTGCAGCTTCTTATTGAGCATACTGGAGATCCGCTGCAACTCATCCTCATGAATGGGAAAAGGCGTTTCAATCAGTTTATTTTCAATAAACCCGGAGTCGGTGACGACCAAGACTAGAATGTTATACTCATTGATGGGCACCAATTGGATATATTTAAAAGATGCCGCATGAAGCTGAGGCGCAAGAATTAAAGACGGAAACCTAGTGAGCTGTGATAGTACTTTTATTGTCTGCTGAAGAAGGGTGTCTATCCTCTTGGTCTTGGCCTCAAACTCATTCCGAATAGCCTCCAGTTCACTCTGGGAAAGCGGCCGTTCCTGCATCAGGGCGTCTACGTAATACCTATATCCTTGATGGGAAGGAATTCTCCCGGCCGAGGTATGCGGTTGTCGCAGATATCCGGATTCCTCCAAATCTGACATTTCATTCCTGATCGTAGCCGGACTAATCCCCAGGTTGTATTTTTTGGCAATCGTCCTTGAACCAACCGGTTCGGCGGATTCAATGTAGTCGTCAGTGACTACTTGCAGAATCTTTTCTTTTCTGACGTCCAGACCACCATCTACCCTTCTTTTTCCGGAATATCCCCTGTTCATCGTGTTCACCCTCGAAATTGTTAGCACTCTCCTTTGTAGAGTGCTAATCGATCTATTAAAAAAATATCATCCAGCCTACCCTTTGTCAAGTAGTAAAAGGGAAAGATTAACGCACTTTTTCCCGAATTTAATCATAAATTTTGACTTCCTCAGCATAATAGCGGACGGAGTCTTTTCCTGTCGCTCCAGAATAAATACGCCTGGTTAGAGCAGTGGCTCCAAAAGCCTTTGTAACACCAGATTACTAAGGATCTTTCCTGACCTGGTTAAGATGTATGTCCCATTGTTAAATTTTAGAAAACCGGCCTCTACCAAAGGTGCGGCCTGGTCCCGCAGAACAGACTCGAGACTCACCTGCCACCGCTCATAAAACTCCTGCGCATTCGGGCCTTTGCTTAACCGCAAGCCCAGCATGATCATTTCCACCATCCCTTGTCTGTAATCCAAATGCTCTCCATGAGCAACAGGGGATTCGCCCTCCCGCAGCCGACGGATATATTCTTCAGGCAGAATAATGTTGGACCAACGCTCACCGGCTATTGTCGAACAGGCGCCGGCCCCCACCCCCAAGTAGTCGTGGTATGTCCAGTAATAAAGGTTATGACGGCACTCAAAACCCGGCCGGGCAAAACTGGCGATCTCATATTGCTGATAACCCCGGGCAGTCAAGTAGTCCATGGCCACCTCATACATAGCCCGGGTCTCCTCTTCCGCAGGTAAAATCAGCGAACCCTCTGCGATTAGGGTGGCCAAAGGTGTTCCTTCCTCCACCTGTAGACCATAGCAAGTCAAGTGTTCAGGGCCTAAGTCCACCGCCCACTTTAAAGTTGCTTCCCAATTCACTAGGCTCTGCCCGGGAAGGCCAAAGATTAAATCCAAATTAAGGTGTGCAAAACCGGCCTGTCGTGCCAAACGAAAAGCCGCTTCCGCCTGCCGGACAGTGTGAATCCTCCCCAATACTTTGAGCAAGCGCTCCTCTCCGCACTGCGCGCCAAGACTCAGTCTGTTGACTCCGGCCGTCCTCCACTTCTCCAGCTTCTTACGGGTCACGGTTCCCGGATTGGCCTCCAGGCTAACCTCGGCATCAGATAGAATTACCGTCATCTCCCGAATTTTCCTCAGCAACAGCTCGACTTCCTCTCCGCTCAAGAGAGAAGGAGTCCCTCCTCCAAAAAAAATCGTGTCGATCTGGCGCCCGTCGGCTGTCCCGTTCCGTCCGAGGGCCATCTGCAACTCGGTGATCAGCGCTAACAGATAATCAGGGATCCATGCCTCTTTCCCGGCGAAAGAGGGAAAATCACAGTATATACACTTCCGCTGGCAAAATGGAATATGTAAATAAAGGGCGATTTTTTCCGGCATGGCCCGTCTCCTTTTTATTCCCAAGTATTACATAGGCGAAGTAATTATTTGTTCCCCAGTTAAAAGAGGTATTATCCCCAATAACAGCGAAAGTATTTATTGTCTTGCCTGTGTGAGAATCCAAAACTCGCGCCCGCCGGATAGTGGCGCCTGCAAAAAATACGCACGCGACAAAAACCAGCACCGGGCTGAAGATTTACCCGCCCGCTGCTCAGGGAGGTAATAATGGAAATACTACTAAATCTCGGTTTTATTATTCTGGCCAGAGCGACGGATGTCAGTCTCAGCACCATCAGAATGCTGATGCTGGTGCGAGGTAAACGAATTATCGCCGCCGGCCTGGGTTTTTTTGAAGTCATCATCTACCTCTTAGCACTCGGCCGGGTGGTGTCGCATCTGGATGATCCCTTAAAAATAATCGCCTATGGCCTGGGATTCTCTTTAGGAACAATTCTAGGTGGGTTCATTGAAGAACGCCTGGCCTTAGGGCATACTCTGGTGCAAGTAATCCCTAAGAACCACTGTGGTGAGTTAATTCGCCGTTTGCGCGCAGAAAACTTCGGTGTCACCGTGCTCGAGGGCCAAGGACGGTCCGGCCCTCGGTCCATCCTCAACATTACCCTGCGTCGGAAGAATCTGCCACAGCTCTTAAGGTGCGTGGATGAACTTGACCCCATCGCTTTCGTCACAATCTTTGACGCCCGCAAAACAAAAGGCGGTTTTATTCTGGGTGATAAAAAGAAGTAAGCTAGTGCTGGAAAAGCCCGGGACTCCGGGCTTTTTTCAACTGGAAACGCTATAACCGGTCAGGCCTTTGACTTAAATCAGCGCATAATTACTCTTCTACCTTCAACACCGCCAGAAAAGCCTCTTGCGGAACTTCCACCGTACCCAATTGCTTCATGCGCTTCTTACCCTCTTTCTGTTTTTCCAAAAGCTTCCGTTTTCTGGAGATATCTCCGCCATAGCATTTGGCTAAGACATCTTTCCGCATGGCCTTAATGGTCTCCCTGGCGATTACCTTATTCCCGATCGCTGCCTGCACTGGTACTTCAAATAATTGTCTGGGAATAATCTCCTTTAATTTTCGAGCCAGTTGTCGGCCGCGAATATAAGCTTTTTCCCTGTGCACAATGGCGGATAAGGCGTCAACCGGTTTTTCATTTAATAAAATATCCAGCCGGACCAGATCCGATCGACGGTGTCCGAGATACTCATAGTCTAAGGACGCATACCCCCGGGAACGGGACTTGAGTTTATCATAAAAATCCAAGAGGATCTCGGCCAGGGGCAAGTCATAGACTAACATTGCCCGATCCGTGGTCGGATATTCCATGGTTCTATAAGTTCCTCGCTTCTCCTGGCACAGTTCCATGATGGGTCCCACATAATCGCTGGGCAATATAATATTGGCCTTGACATAAGGTTCCTCCAGATACTCGATGAAGCCCATGGACGGCAACTCCGCCGGATTCCGCACTTCCAAGACCTCACCGGTAACTAGATGAGCCCGGTAGATCACACTGGGCGCCGTGGCGATCAGCGCCAAATCATACTCTCTTTCCAGTCTTTCTTGAACAATTTCCATATGCAATAAGCCCAAAAAGCCGCAGCGAAAGCCAAAACCCAACGCTGTAGAGGTCTCGGGCTCAAAAACTAAAGCGGCGTCATTTAATTGCAATTTCTCCAAGGCGTCTCTTAAATCCTGATAATCCGCGTTGTCCACCGGATACAAGCCGCAATAGACCATGGGTTGAACCTGCCGGTAACCGGGAAGAGGCTTTTCCGCGGGTGCTCCGGCCAGGGTAATGGTATCGCCGACCTGAGAATCTTTTACATTCTTCATACTAGCCATCAGATACCCGACTTCTCCGGCTGTCAGCTGCCCGGTGGGAGTTGGCTCCGGTTGAAACACACCCAGATCCGTCACTTCAAACTCCTTGCCCGTAGCCATCATCCGGATCACTTCGCCCACCTTAACTTGGCCGTTAACCATCCTTATATAAGCGGTTACCCCCCGGTAGGGATCAAAGCTGGAATCAAAGATCAAAGCCTGAGTTGGCGCTGTCGGATCTCCTTTTGGCGGCGGAATTCTATTTACCACCGCCTCTAAAACATCTCCAGCGCCTAGACCAGTTTTGGCGCTAGTCAAGATGGCTTCAGTCCCGTCTAGACCAAAAACTTCCTCTAATTCTTTTTTTACCCTTTCCGGATCAGCACTGGGTAGATCGACCTTGTTGATCACAGGGATGATTTCCAGATCATGCTCCAAAGCCAAGTATAGATTGGCTATGGTCTGAGCTTCCACTCCTTGCGTAGCGTCAACGACCAACAACGCACCTTCGCAGGCGGCCAGGGATCGGGAGACTTCATAGGTAAAATCAACATGTCCGGGGGTATCTATCAAATTCAGGACATATTCCTTTCCATCTCGAGCCTTGTACAACAGGCGGACAGCCTTCATTTTAATGGTGATTCCGCGTTCCCTTTCCAGATCCATGGAATCCAAAAGTTGTTCGGTCATCTTCCGCTCTGAGACGGCCCCCGTATACTCCAACAGCCGGTCGGCCAGGGTTGATTTTCCGTGATCAATATGGGCTATGATGCAAAAATTACGAATCCGACTCTGGTCCAAAAAGAACGCTCCTTCCCAAAAATCTCGCCCTCCTCGGCGAGGCCCGCCCCAAATAGGCATAGCTTAACCTTGAATGCATTTTAAAATTATAGCATTTTCCATATTAACACGCAAGGGCGCTTACCGCACCCTCTACCATCCCTTATGCGGTAGCTTATTGCCACTGCCTGATGAATGATTACATTTGATTATTCCCATCACAATATGGACTTAATATAATAAACCGTTAAACAGAGGTGTTCAGCCTCTACTAAACCTGGAATCTTGACGCGGAGGAGGGATGAAACTGCCTTCGCTTAGCCTATGACGCAGTATAATAAAAGAGAGTGCCTCCCATAAATTGGAAGGCGTCTTTATTAAGGACTACCGTTCAGACGGTTGCTTTGTTAATTCCGCCGTACCTGGTTATGCTAGTTTCAAACACGAAAATTTTATTTACCTGAGAGGAATTTAATGAATAAACCAGAAAAGGTCCACTATTACTATTACCCCAAAAGAAACCAGCTGCGCTGCTTGGGCGGTACAATTTATCAAAATTAGTGTAAAAGGAGTCAACAAATGAAACAACAGATGAAACAGCCTTCACTCACCAGGATCTTTCTTACTTTCTTAAAAATAGGCGCCTTCACTTTCGGCGGCGGGTATGCTATGCTTCCCCTGATCCGTGAAGCAGTGGTCGTCAAAGAGCGCTGGATCTCAGAAGATGGCTTTATTGATATGATTGGCATCACCCAGTCTGTCCCGGGTGTCCTGGCTGTAAATTCTGCCATCTTCCTCGGTTACCAAATCGCCGGGCTATCCGGAGCTTTAGTCGCCACCTTAGGAGCAGTTCTTCCTTCTTTCTTCGTTATTCTCGCCCTGGCCGCCTTCTTCCGGGAGTTTTCCTCCAACGAACTGGTGGCCCAAGCCTTCAAAGGAATTCGCCCGGCAGTGGTGGCCCTGATTGCTCATGCCGTCTTTAAACT
>DATCJV010000040.1:0-11511 GCA_036562625.1 Bacillota bacterium
GAAAAACCCCGGCCTATTAATTAGGTTCCGAGGTCTTCAGCGTGCGAATCCACACCCGGCTCTGATTCTGTACTTAATTCTTCTTTCGGTTCAGCCGTCCATCTGGCCCACAAATCGCGCAGGCCGGCAAGGCATCGCCCATAATCGTCATCATTCGGCTTCAACTTTATTAAACGGCTTTCACAGGCCAGGCAGAACATTTCCCCATGGATCCGCAGCCCGTCCGAGACCGGTTTCCCACATAGGGCACAAATTAATTTCTCCGTCATCTTTCACACCTCACCGGGATAGCATATTCCCGGCCAGTCTGACAAGTGCCTGTCCGGAAAGTTAGATCCAAGTTTTTAAATAACATAAAGTGATCAGTCCCGGCAAGCCCAGAAAACCACAGAATACAATGGTGTATGGGTTTAATGGGAGAAAAAAGCCGAACAACCCCGCCAGGGCGTTGAATATCACCAGACTGACCAGGCCGATGGCTGCACGCCGCAGGATCCGCCAAGCCAAGGTTATAGGGGATCGGACTAATCCCCCTACTAAAACCAGGATAAATAAGATGAGCATATAGATTGGCAATCCTTCCGCGGCCAAAGCATCACCCCCGCCAAAAGACGCGCGTGCGTCCACAATCCTCCATCTTTTCCGGGACCTGCTTCCCAAATACTTGCTCCTCGCGGATTTTTTTTAGAAGATACACAAAACGTTTTTCCGCCGCCTCCAGAGCATAAATGGCATGGTCGATCAGATCCGGCTCTGTAACTGTATTAAAATACTCCCGCGCCGACTTCCATTCTTGCCGTGCTTCCTCTACCAGGAGATAGTCCTCATCTACCTGTGCGGCGCGGGAATACTCTCTCAATCTGCGAATCAAGTCAACTATCTTGAGTAGCGCCTCATTCTTGAGTTCCATTTATCTCCCTCCCTCGTTTCTATTATTTACCCCGGGAGGAAGAATATACACTCGTGACTCGTTGCTCGTCGCTCGTGTTGAAAGAATGCCGCTGTTCAATTCTTTTTGGGTTCGTTGTGGCTCATGGCTCGTTTTTCGCTGTTACTTTTGACTCTCTGCTTTGGTTGCTCCCCGCCACTCACTCGCTGCTCGAATTAAAAACATGCGTTGTTTGGTTCTCTTTTAAACTCTTCGCTGGTAATTTATTGCGCAGTAAAATTATATACGCGCGAGTATTTGCGCGCCTCGTAACTCATATTATGCATGCCGTTGCTTACCAAATTAATTATCCTATTTATTCTTCCTTACTCTTCAGCCAAAATCCGACAATTGCCGGTTTACGCTTTATAACAATTACGGCTAAGAGAATTGTCCCGATCAGCACCCATACAGGCCATGACCAGACCTTATCACTTTTGAGTCCCACCGGATACAGGCAAACCGGAGTACCCGCAGCCGCCATCTCCAACTGATTAGTCTGAGAATGCTTGCCCGTAGCCGGGGCCAACAGATCCAAAACCCGCGGCTCGCCTTCTTCGTCAATTCCACCGCCAAAAACCCAATCACCCGGATCTTTCTTTATATCTCTGAAGAAACCCGGCCCAAATCCATCATAAGAACCGACCAAGACATAATAATGCCAATCCGGCCTCGGACTGCCGATCAAACCTTCCGGAACAGCCACTCTAATGGTTTTCCCGTCTGGTAACAATTTTGGGGAGAGACCGGCCTTTTCCAATTCCCCTTTGGGGCCGGGATAATACAAGGCACTGTTTTCCCAGGCAATTAAGGTAATCGCGTATTTCCACGGATGGCGATCGGTGAAAACAACATCAGGCCCACCATCTATAGGCTTAACCGATCCGTTTTTTCCGGTGGAGATGTAGATGTGAATTACCGGATGAATGAACCCCTCCGGCGCAGCCCATGGATTGGTGACCGTATGGATGGTGACATCAAAATATATCGTCTCTTGCTCTGCTTTTAATACTTTAAAGCTTAACAGATCAAAAAGGCCCTTGTATGGTTGAAATGCTTTATTCCGCGGATAAACATATGTGCCTGGTCCGTAATCGTCACCCTCCGGATCTACGGCTTCAAAAAAGACATGATCATTACCTGTGGCGCGCGTACGCGCCTCTTCCCCGGAGGCAGGATTAATCAACAATCCTAATACACATAATAAGAATATAATTTTTCGCACCGCACCTCACCCCTTCATCCCTAAACTTATTCTCAAAGGCGCTATACTATGCTAACTGTAGTGGGCAAATGCGGGCAAGGGTGGTTAGGATGATGAAAACGGAAGAGTCTGGACTGGAAAAGGAGTATATTGTGGAAGCGTTCATCGAGATCCCGAAAGGCGCCCAGAATAAATACGAATTTGATGAAATACGTGGCTGTTTTCGCCTGGACCGGGTTCTCTACTCTCCCGTCCATTATCCGGCGGATTATGGATTCATCCCAGACACCTTGGCGGAAGACGGAGACGCCATGGATATTTTGGTCTTAATCTCCAACCCCACCTTTCCCGGATGCTCCGTTCCCGCCCGGGTTGTCGGGGCCCTTTCCATGCAGGACGACAAGGGAGTTGACACTAAAATCCTCTCCGTGGCGGCAGTCGATCCCAGACTGGTTCATGTCAGCTCCTATCGGGATCTCCAACCCCACTTGATTAAAGAGGTGGAATATTTTTTTCGCCGATACAAAGAGCTGGAAGAGAAGGCCGCTCAGATCGGAGCCTGGGCAGGGCCGGAACAAGCGGTTACGCTTATTGAAACGGCCCGGGCCAGATGGAAAAGGAAAAACACAGGCCATTAGGCCTGTGTCCTGTTACGTGCTTCTTGTAACGCTTGAACCAACGCTTTGGCCAACTCGACGGCTGCTCCGGCGTCTTCGGAGTAGCCATCCGCCCCAATCCGGTCGGCATATTCCTGTGTCACCGGAGCGCCGCCGATCATGATCTTCACCTGTTTCCGGAGACCGGCTTGATCTAGGGCAGCAATCGTTTCTTTCATCGCCGGCATGGTCGTGGTGAGCAAAGCCGACAAGCCAACCACGTCCGGGTGATGGTTCCGCACCGCCTCCACGAATTTTTCCTCGTTTACATCCGCACCGAGGTCAATCACTTCAAACCCGGCGCCCTCCAACATTGTGGCCACCAAATTTTTCCCGATGTCATGATGATCGCCTCGAACCGTGCCGATCACCACCCTGCCACGCTTGGGCGCGCCTCCTTTGGTCAGAAGAGGCTGGAGGAGTTTCAACCCGGCCTGCATGGCACGGGCTGCCAGCATCACTTCAGGCAAAAAAACCTGATTATTCTTAAACTTTTCTCCGACAAGTTCCATAGCTGGAATCAAACCGGTATTAATAATCGTTTCCGCGGCAATTCCCGCTTTTAACGCCTCCTGCACAATCTCTTCCACCCGGCCGGGGTTCCCGGCCAGGAGGGCTTCGGAGAAACCATAATCCTCATTCACTATTCCTACCCCCAATTCAAGTTAAACTGGTTCAAATCTTATTCCACATTACCTTCTTCCAAAATGGCTAATGACTCCCCAACCGCCACTAGTTCCCCTTCTTTCACACACAAAGTTTTAACCTGTCCATCCAGGGGCGAAGGAAGAACAATCTCCTCATCTCCCACCTTAAGCCGGGCAATATCCTGATCAATCTCCACATGTTGACCGGGTTGAATAAGCCATTTAAGCAAAAGCCCTCCATCCATCTCAGGGAAGATATAAGGTAATTTAATTTCAGCCATGACTTATCTCCCTCCTACCGGCGCGATCCTGTTTTCCCATAAAAGAGGAAAACCCAACCAACTTGTTGATTATACCTTATTAACAAATAAACTGTTTGTCAATGCCCTTTCTAGACTGAATCAGTTAATGTGACCTTTATTATTCCACATGAATTCCAGCAACCCCTTTACTTTCATGTATTATTCACAAACTCTTTTCTTCCAGGTTTATTTCTAATTAAACAAAGAAAGAATAGATGAAGCGCCCGCATTATGGTTTTTTTAAACTTTTCTTTCCGAATGGGAGATGGCAGATGGAAAAGAAGCTGAAGTCCACAATCTGGGTGTTAACTGCAGTACCGTTTATTATGGTGTTAGGAAATTCCATGCTCATTCCGGTTCTCCCCGCTATCCAAGAAGAACTGGGAATCAATCTTTTACACGCCGGACTGCTGATTACAGCCTTCTCTATTCCCGCCGGAATCTTCATTCCCTTGGCCGGTATTATTTCGGATCATATAGGCAGAAAAAAAGTAATGGCGCCAGCTCTGGTCGTCTATGGAATCGGGGGGATTTTGGCCGGATTGGCCGCTGTTTTAATAGAAAAACCCTACCCCTATATTTTAGGGGCACGGATCATTCAAGGCCTGGGGGCGGGCGGCACCTATCAACTGGCCATGGCTCTGGCCGGTGATCTAATCAAAAGCAAAGAACGCGCGGCAGTGCTTGGACTACTCGAGGCCGGAAACGGCTTGGGTAAAGTAGTTAGCCCCTTAGTCGGCGCTACCGTCGGTCTAATCTCCTGGTATATGCCTTTCTTTGTCTATGGAGTCCTGGCTGTCCCCGTCGCCGCCTTGGTCTACTGGGTGGCCAAAGAGCCGACCAATAATAAAAAAGCTCAATCCACTGGTGAATACCTGAAGAACCTGGCCAGTATCTTTAAACAAAAAGGAGTAAATCTCTCAATGGCCTTTCTCTGCGGCATGTTGGTCCTCTTTTCCCTCTTCGGCTTGTTGAGCTTTTTGTCGGACCTACTGGAAAAGACCTACCATTATAAAGTCTTCAGCAGAGGTTTGATTATCGCCATCCCTGTTTTAGTCATGGCCATCTCCGCATATATCTTAGGCACAGTACTCAAAACCCATTTAGTCCGAATCCTAAAATGGACCATTTTGAGCGGGTTACTCATGGTCGGGGCGGGGCTCTTACTCTTTCCCCTGGTGAACGGAGTCGTATTCAAGGTGAGCGTTTCCGCCCTGATCGGGCTGGGCACCGGGGCGGTTTTGCCCTCCTTGAATACGCTCATCACCTCCTCCGCACCCACCAGCGAACGAGGACTGGTCACCTGTCTCTATGGCACCGTCCGTTTCTTCGGGGTAGCCATCGGCCCACCACTCTTCGGATTAATTGATCATTACGGGCAATTCCCCATTTTCTGGGTAACCGCCGCCCTAATCTTCCTGGCTTTCCTTCTCACCTTCTTTCTGATCAACCCCCAAAAGGTCTTACCCCAACAGATGCAGGAGGGAAATTAACAAATTAGGAGATCAACGGGATAAACCAGATACATATTATTAAGGAGGATACAATCCATTATGAAGCTACGAGAACTAGCGGAAAAACCCGATCTCTTCACCGGTGGCCATCGGGCGTGTGCGGGATGCGGGTTTCCTATCCTCATCCGTTTGGTAATGAGCGCCGTTGATACTCCGGTCGTAGTGGGAGCGGCCACCGGATGTCTCTCCGTCACCACGGCGCTCTACCCTTACAGCTCTTGGCGCGTGCCCTTCATCCATAATGCCTTTGAAAACGCGGCCGCCACCATCAGTGGGGTAGAGGCAGCCTACCGTGCCTTGAAACGCCGGGGAAGACTGGACAAGGAGATCCGTTTTATCGCTTTCGGCGGCGATGGCGGCACCTATGATATTGGCTTACAGTCTCTCTCCGGCGCCATGGAGAGAGGCCACCGGATCCTCTATATTTGTTACGACAATGGAGCCTATGCCAATACGGGCATCCAACGATCCAGCGCCACTCCACGCGGAGCCAATACCACCACTACCCCTGTGGGAAAAAGAAGTTACGGTAAAAGCCGCCCCCGTAAAAATTTAACTTACATCATGGTTGACCATGGTATACCATATGTGGCGCAAGCTGCCATCTCTCATTGGCACGACCTGATGACCAAGACCAAAAAAGCCCTGGAGACTGAAGGACCCTCCTTTATGAATGTGATGGCCCCCTGTCGTCTCAGTTGGGGAAATAATCCCCACGAAACCGTGGATCTAGTGGAAGAGGCGGTCAACTCCTGCTGTTGGCCGTTGTTTGAAGTTGAGAATGGCAAGTGGCGTCTAAATTTTATGCCCAAAACCAAAACCCCGTATCGCCACTGGCTTCGTCGTCAAACCCGTTTCCGCCATTTATTCCACCCAACGGAGAATGAAGAGCTTATCCAAGATCTCCAGGCTGAAGTGGACCGGAATTGGGAAGAACTTTTAAGCCGGTGTCACTAGAGGATGCCCTCAATCCAATCAACAAAACCGACTGACGCCGCCCTACTATTTTCGAATAGCCTTCTCCCCCGATACCGGACAGCCCTCATTGACACCGCTACGTCCCCGCCACTGGTGACATAAAAATTAATAAACACCTACTCATGGCGAGTGGGTGTTTTTCATGATTATTCAAGCTTCCGCTCGATGGATAATTTACTTTATTAAGTATTTATTCTTCGGCCGCCCCATAGCTTGCCTGGTTGCCCCAGCTTGCCATCGGCAACTCTGTTGAGGTGATAGTAGCCAACTGGAAAAACCGGAACCAGTCACTAGCCGTATTCACCAATTCTTCCTTTCGGTGCGCCAGATTTTCCCAGGCCCGCCACCGTAGGCGCACTTCTTCTCCTTGATTCTTCGGTTTCTCCTCCATAGTCAGGTGACAGACGGGAGGAAAAAGCACACACCACCAATTCCGGCCGTTTCCTTCTCCCAGGATTACCCGGAGGGCGTTATATTCTCCAGCCGGAAGAACGCCAAAGGGATACTCTTTCTCCGGAAAAGTGAACCTGCCAATCCGGACCCGGGCTGAGTACACATAGCCGTTTCTTCTCAGTTCATCCAAGGCCGCTGCTTGCAACCGATGACGATTTTGCTTCAAAAGGTCCAGCGCTACAGCGCTCTTTTTAAGCTGAATGAGCCGTTCTGTCTCCCGCAGTATTCTATCTCTAACCAACAACTTGACCTGTTGATCAGCGATTTGATCACTATTCGCGATTATATGCAAACGAATAAGATTATCACTGGTAAAAGCCACATTCGCTTGTGACTGGTTGGCCATGATCTCTTCACTAACCCATTCTCCACAGAGCAAACAGAAAAGGCAGAGGATGATCAGGATTATGCCAGTCTTCGCACGCACGCCAATGCGTACGATTTCTTTATTCATGATGATTTACCCTCCTTCACTCGGTCGTCTCCGATATACCTTCTAATATGTTTTAAGGCAGTCTTCTCCAAGCGGGATACTTGCGCCTGAGAAATACCTATATCTTCCGCCACTTCCATTTGGGTTCTTCCGTCAAAGAACCTCATCTTCAAGATCTGTTTCTCCCTCTCATTCAACTTGGACATGGCTTCCCGGATGGAAATCCCCTCCAACCATTGACTGTCCACGCTTTTATCGTCACTAATCTGGTCCATGACAAAGATCGGATCCCCGCCGTCATGGTAGATGGGTTCAAAGAGTGAAATAGGTTCCTGAATGGCGTCCAAAGCGAAGACCACTTCTTCCCGGGGGATGTTCAACTCGGAAGCGATCTCTCCTATGGTGGGTTCCTTTCCGTTCTTAGAAGTCAGCGAATCCCTGACTTGTAAAGATTTATAGGCTATATCCCGCAAGGATCGGCTGACTCTTAATGGATTATTATCCCGTAGATAACGCCTGATCTCCCCGATAATCATCGGCACGGCATAAGTGGAAAACTTGACGTTTTGCGAAAGATCAAAATTGTCGATGGCCTTCATCAGTCCGATACAACCCACTTGGAAAAGATCGTCCACATTTTCACCACGATTATTAAAACGTTGAATTACACTAAGCACCAAACGAAGATTTCCTTGGATCAATTCCTCCCTGGCCTTCCGTTCCCCAGTGCGCATCACTTTCAGTAACTCCCGCATCCTGGTATTGGTTAGCACCGGCAGTTTGGAGGTATTCACCCCACAAATTTCCACTTTATTCGGTATCATCATCGCCCAACTCCCTAATTACACATTCGCCTGGTATGAATTTCACCTGCGTACTGCGTTTAAAGAAAAGAGGCAATTGCGTGCGTAATTTATGCATACGACACGTCTGATGCTTTTCATTAGGATTATTGCCATAAAAACTCCGGGATATACTTTCCGCGGCAGGAAAAAAAAAAGAACCGGTCCGTATACCGGTTCATGCTATATAATTTATTCATCGGCCTGGATTACTCGAAAAACAAGGTTGGAGCCGGCCGACCCGCTTCAAATTTAAACTTCGAATTCCTCCGGTTTCCGGTGGAGGAACCCGTATTTCCATAACAGATAATCCGTTATTCTCCGAGCGGCCTGACCGTCACCATAGGGGTTTCTCGCGTTCGCCATCTGTAGATAAGCCTGCTTATTACAGAGCAGATTCCGGGTTTCCCTATATACCTTTTCTCGTTCCGTGCCAATCAGACGTACTGTTCCGGCCGCCACTGCCTCCGGACGCTCAGTGGTGTCGCGCAATACCAAAACTGGCTTACCCAAAGCCGGGGCTTCCTCCTGAATCCCTCCGGAATCGGTCAACACCAAAAACGCTCGGCGCAGAAGAGCAACAAAGCGCTCATAAGTCAGAGGCTCCAACAGGTGCACCCGAGGCAGATCCCCCAGCACACTACAGGCTTCCGTCCGCACCTTGGGGTTTAGATGTATGGGAAAGACAACCTCCACATCGGGAAATTCCTGAACGAGATCTTTTATTCCCAAATAAACCTGGCGCAATCCACCGTCTAAGTTCTCTCGGCGGTGAGTGGTGACTACAATGACCCGCCTGGAAAGAGGTATCCGGCGCATCTCGTCCGGTAAGGCCAGATCCGGGCGGGACGCCACGGATAACAAAGCGTCAATTACCGTATTCCCGGTCACCATGATCCGTTCAGGGCGAATGCCTTCGCGTACCAGATTCTGCTTGGCCCTGACCGTCGGCGCAAAGTGGTCCTCTGCCAGGGCCCCGGTCAAACGCCTATTCATCTCTTCGGGAAAAGGAGAGTAAGAACGGTATGTCCTCAACCCGGCTTCCACGTGGGCTACAGGAATCTGCTGGTAATAAGCAGCCAAAGCTCCGGCCAGCGTGGTGGAGGTATCGCCGTGCACTAAAACCAGATCCGGCGCCTCTTTCCAAAGCACCGGGGTAATTCCCTGCAAAGCCTGGATCATAATCTCGGTCAGCGCCTGTCCCTCCGTCATAATGTTCAAGTCATAATCAGGCTTGATCCGAAATAAGGTTAACACTTGATCCAGCATCTCCCGATGTTGCGCTGTGACTAAAACCCGCAGATCGAAGTTTTCTGTCTGCTCCCGCAGGCTAATAACCAGAGGAGCCATCTTAATCGCCTCCGGCCTAGTGCCAAAGATGGCGAGGATTTTTTTCCGCGCATGGCCAAGCGCGCCATCACCCTTGATCATGTAATTCCCTTCCCAACACCACATTTCACCAGATGATTCAGTCCAACTGAGGCCAAACCTCCGGACTGGAATGAATACAGATCCGCTTTTCTGTCCATCTAAAGCAGGTCCCGTAGGCTGTTAAGATCAGGCCAGATATAGTCGGGAGTAGTCTGGGGAGTAATTCGCTTCCTGCTTGCTTCCCCATTACCTGTCAATACCAAAGCGGTCTGCATTCCCAAACCTTTGGCGCCCACAATGTCGGACTCCAATAAGTCTCCAACCATCAGGACTTCTTCCGCCCGGACACCCAACATCTTCAGGGCTGACTTCAGCATTTGCGGAGAAGGTTTCCCGATGATCACATCCGGCGCCCGGCCGCACATGGCGGAGAAACCAGCCACCAGGCAGCCGCATCCCGGCTTCGGCCCCTCCTCTGTAGGCAGAATGGGATCCCGATTCGCGGCAATAAATTCCGCACCATGTAAAAGAGCTTGTAAACCCTGGTCATATCGATCATAACTAATGTTCCGGTCGTTTCCGACCACCAAAAAATCAGCTTCTGCGCCTTTCTCCATCAACTGTAGACCGGCTTTACACAATTCCTCAGCATACTCCGCCGACCCCACCAGATAAACCCGGGCACCGGGTTTCTTCTCCCTAATGTACTCCGCTGTTACTCTGGTGGCTACTTTAATCTCTTCATACGCAAAGGGCATCCCCGCCCCATGAAACTTCCGTAAAAACATTTCCACCGTATGGCTCGTATTGTTACTGACCACCGCAAGTTTTTTACCTGCTTCTTTCAAAAAGCGAACAGTCTCCGGCGCTCCAGGAATCACCTGCTTGCCGGCGAACAGGACACCGTCTACATCAAAGATAATTGCATGAATACTATTTATACTCATTTTTCCTCCGTCCCGTCTGTTTTGCCGAAAGGCCTTCTTCCTGCTTCCACCAACAGCCCAGCGGCACAGCTTTCATTTTAAATATATTTATATTATCCTTATCCTTTTCTGTCGTTCCAGTATAAGCAGTCTCAGCAAATCTTCAGCTTTGGCCGGCATATACTCCACCACAAACGAGCATTGCAGTTCTTCGTCCCAGTTAAATCTGGCCAAATCCCGTACTCTTTCCATACAGGAAAAAGACTTAATCTCCTGCTACAAATTGATAGATCCATAGTTCGAGATGAAGAAGGCAAATCCTGTTCCACTCTACCGTGAGTTCCACCTTTCCTTCCCTGAGAAGCGACGGTGCTGCAAAAAAAACTTCCGGGGTTAACCGGAAGCCGCAATCATTATCATTAAATCCATATTCTTGCTACGCCCTCTGCCTTATATAGGTCTGTTTACATAGAAGACGAGGTTGCCTGCTCCTTCCGATAGTTCTGCAAATACTCAAGGAAGAACGCCAGCATAATTCCTATCAAAAACCCCAAAAAACCTGCTACTACCAGATTCAGTTGCAGCGAAGGCGATGACTTTGCATGAGGAACAACTGGGGGATCAATAATATGAAAATTTATGCTATCAACCAGTGCTCGGTCCATATCCAGAGCCGTCACTAAACGAGAAATCTCCAAAAAACCCTGATTTACCGCGTCCCTCTTCCATTGCAGTAAACGATGGTTTTTTAACACATCCGCTAGATCCTGGCGGCGCTGGTATTGGTACGCATCATCAACCAACACTTGATTAGCTAGTACTGTAATACCGTTTTCTTTTTCAAAGCGGGCCAATTGATTCTCTACTTCTGCCAACTCCGCTCGCTTCTTCTCCAGTTGTGCCAGAAGGAAATTCTGCTTAACTCGGTTTTGTTCCAGCAAAGGTTTGGTAATATTTGTTAGATGACTTTCAAAAATACTCTGCACTAACTTATAGGCGGTCTCCGGATCAGTCCAGGTTACTTTCAACAAAAATACTAAATCCTGTTTTTTTTGTAGTTCGACCGATCTAGACAATAGGGAGGTAATACCCGGATCAACTTCCATTCCGGTCTGGGTCAAAATCTTCTCTAAAAAAAGGTTTGTCCTAATTAATCCCAAATGAAAATCGGCAGTATTGATTCTTTTTATTAGAAAAGAAATCTCTCTTTCGCTTTCAGGCAGATTACATACTTCAAACACGACCTGACTCGTATAC
>DATCJV010000041.1:0-15111 GCA_036562625.1 Bacillota bacterium
CCTTTCCGCTTATGGCGGCGGGCGGCGGTTATGTCTTTGGGAAGAACGCCGACGGGACCCTCAATCCGATGGATATCGGATTAAACAACCAAGGCGCTGTCCAGGGCATGGAACTCTTACTTGATCTGATCAAGAAAGGAATTATGCCCACGGGTATAGACGCCACCACCATGGCGACGCTCTTTAAAGAAGGAAAAGTGGGGATGATCATTAGTGGACCATGGTATTTCCAGGACTTTCGCACCGCAGGGATTGATTTTGGGTTTACGGCAATCCCGAGTATCAACGGGAAACCGTCCCGGCCTTTTACCGGGGTACATGGTTTTATGGTCAGCTCTTTCAGCAAGAACAAACTATTGGCCCAGGCTTTCTTGAATGAATTTATCGTTACGGAAGAGGTTATGTATTTACTCTATGAAAAAGGTGACCGCCCCCCTGCGTATCTCCCTGCCTTACATAAAGTGAAGAATGCGGATATTAAGGGGATCTACGACAGCGCCAGCGTGGGCGTGCCGATGCCAAGTATTCCGGAGATGAATTCGGTCTGGTCCGCTTGGTCCAACGCCATCGAGGTGATCTTGAATGGAACACAAGCTCCTCAAGGGGCGTTGGATAATGCGGTCGGGCAGATTAAGACCGCTATCGAACAGGCGAAGAAGTAAAATTATAAACCGAATTGTAAGGTTTACTTCGAAAGTGCTTTGGATGGATTTGTGTCGGCGCTGAATGCGCCGACACAGGTATTAAATTCAGGTTTGCCTTGAATCTTACCTCTCATGCCCTTGGTTTTGCTCTTAAAAGCAGGGCTTACTAAAAAACCAGGCGGTGATGGAAAATGCGCACCCAAACAAGACTTAAGCGTCTAGAAAAATTTTTAGCCGGTGGATCTTTAAATATATCGCTCCTTTCCAAGCTGATCATACTCGGGATCAGCAATGCGATGGCCTTATGGGCATTAACTGTACTCCTTGCTGAGGGACACCATCTGATCTTTACGATTCTGGTGATCGGGGTGCTCTTGATTGATTATATCTTTCTTTCGGAACGGGCTTATCCATTACGTTTTATCTTTCCCGGCCTGTTTTTCCTGTTATTAATGGTTGTCTTTCCTATTGGGTTCACCATTTATGTCTCCTTCACAAATTATGGCACAGGTCATATTCTCCCCAAGGAGATGGTGATCAAGCAATACACGGACAGATTAATGTTGGACGAAGACTTTCCTACATATAAAGCGCAGATTTTTAAGAATCCCGCCGGCGAATTCGCCTTTCTGCTGACCGCGCCGACCGGTGAACAACTGGTAGCGGTGGATCAGACAGCTACTCCGCTGGCCGAAGCAGGGATCAAACCGGAAGACAGTGACGGCGATGGGAAAGTTGACAGGCTTGGGGATTATAAGCAAGAGAGTATCCTGAATATCTTCTCCTTCCTGGCTCAATTGGAGAACCTGACCTTTACCTATGCGGACCGGATGCTTAAATTACGGACCCCGGAGACGTTCGGTTGTTACATTCCGCGCTATCAGTATGATCCGTCGCAGGACGCTCTAATTGACTTGCAGACCCACACTACATACTTTGCGAAGGACGGCAATTTCACTTCCGCAACCGGAGAATCATTGGATATAGGGTACCAGACAATTGTGGGGTGGCGGAATTTTCAGAAACTCTTTACGGATAAACGGTATTCCGCCCCTTTTATCCAGGTTTTTGTCTGGACCTTTGCCTTCGCCTTCCTTAGTGTGCTGGAGACTCTGGGCTTGGGACTATTCTTGGCGGTCTTGCTGAATGACCCAAAACTGAAGTTACGCCGTTTGTACCGGGTGTTAATGGTGATTCCCTATGCCATTCCCGCTTTTATTACTTGTCTGGTTTGGCGGGGGTTGTTCAATACGGAAGTGGGTATTATTAACAACTCCATTTTTCTTCCTTTGTTCGGGAAGGCCCTCCCCTGGCTACAGGATCCCTTCTGGGCCAAGGTGGCGATCCTCATTGTCAACCTGTGGCTGGGATTTCCCTATATGATGCTGATCTGTTCAGGCGCCCTGCAGAGTATTCCCGGGGAACTCTATGAGGCGGCCATGGTGGATGGCGCCAATGGCTGGTACAGATTTCGCCGGATTACGCTGCCTTTGTTATTATCACAGTTAATGCCGTTGCTCATCTCCAGTTTTGCCTTTAACTTCAACAATTTTAACGTCATTTATTTAGTCACTAGAGGGAGACCGGCGATTCCCGGTTCAATTACTCCTACTGGAGCCACGGATATTCTGATTAGTTATACCTACCGGATGGCTTTTGAAGGAGGATCAGGCGGAGATTATGGCTTGGCGTCTGCGGTATCCTTGATCATTTTTATGATCATCAGTATCATTACCTGGATTAACTTTAAATCAACACGGGCCCTGGAGGAGGTGCCGCAGTATGAATAAGGAATCCTTGGAATTCTTGACGGAAGTAAAGAAAAAACCGCGTTTTACACCGCAGACCTGGTCACAGTTGTGGAAACAAATTGTCATTTGGCTTGTCTTACTTTTTGTCTTCTATCCCATTGTCTGGGTGATTTCCGCTGCTTTTGATCCGGCCAATACTATAGTCGGCCAGAGAATAATACCGAAGAACGCCTCTTTTATTAATTTCATCAGGCTCTTCGACAGTGAATTGCAACCCTTTACGTCCTGGCTCTTGAATACATTCAAAGTTTCGCTGACCAGTTCCTTTTTGGGGGTGTGTATCACTGCCTTGGCGGGGTACGCTTTTTCCAGAATGCGTTTTCGCGGTCGAAAGACCGGGTTGTTTGCGATTTTGCTGATTCAGATGTTCCCGCAGATGCTGGCTTTGGTGGCGATCTATTTGATTATTTTCTGGATCGGCCACTACTTACCTTACTTTGGTTTGGATACTCACGCCGGCTTGACCCTGGTCTATTTAGGTGGGGCCATGGGAGTTAATGTCTGGATGACTAAAAATTATTTCGACACTATACCCCATTCTCTGGAGGAGTCCGCCAAGATCGACGGAGCCACTCCTTTTCAGTTATTTGTGAAGATTATTCTTCCGCTGACCCGTCCGATTTTAGTGGTAGTCTTCTTCTTGCAGTTCATGGCGAATTATTCCGAATATGTTCTGGCCCGGGTTTTGCTTGCTACCAATGAGAACCTCACCATGGCCGTGGGCCTGCAAACTTTTATCCAGGACCAGATCTCCCAAAGATGGGGGGTATTTTCGGCGGCGGCGCTGATCGGCGCGGTACCTGTACTGATTATGTTCTGGGTGCTCCAAAACCACCTGGTATCCGGTCTGACCAGAGGGGCGGTCAAGTAAAAGCATTTCACCTGATTTTTCTGGTAGATCATACCGGATCTGAAGGTCATAGAGTTGGAGAGCATAAATGCTAGGGCCGGTATGGAGAACGGATTAGCCGAACACAGTGAAGAATAAGAAGATAAATTAAGATTGGTGTGAGAGAATGAATGCAAAATTTGGAGTATCTTTTGGAACGGTTGCGGCGCGCCCGGGAAAGACACGGCAGAAAGTTCTATATCCCCCAGGGGTGGAAGTGTTTTCCTTACCAAGGAGGAATAGAGGACGCTACGCGCCCGGGTGAGCTGCTGGTGGAGGCGTATGATTTTTATGCAACCTGTATTGAACAGTATTTTTTGTCGCGGAATAAGGGGAAGAGCACTGAGGCCGGTCGGGCGCCTGGCGGTACTCTTCATTTCCGCGAGGAGTTGTATAAAAAAGTAATGTACAGCATGTTGCCTAGGACCTTTACCGCCTGGAACCATGGAGACGACGGGCGAGTTTATCCGGGCACTTTTCTGAAAGCGTTGGGCTTGTTACCCTACTTACAAAGTTTAGGGGTGAGCCTGGTATACTTGCTTCCCATCTTTGAAGTGAGCACAAAGTATAAGAAGGGTGAATTAGGTAGCCCATATGCCATTAAAAACCTTTATCAATTGGATCACACCTTGCATGATGATTTATTGGGAGAGTGCAATCAGGAACTACTGGAGGCGGAGTTTGCGGCGTTTATCGAAGGGTGCCACCTCCTGGGGATGAAAGTGGTGGTGGACTTTGTCTTCCGTACAGTATCCCGGGATAACGATCTCTTGCTTGAGCACCCTGACTGGTTTTACTGGATTCGGCGGCAAGACAGTGATGCCTTTGGTCCACCGGTGGTCAAACGGGTGAAGAAGCTTACTGCCTTACAAGCTCAGACTTTAAAACTCCTCTACACCTGCGAAGGGATAGACGACTATTTGCGCAAATTTACTTATTCACCCAAGGACATGGATCCGGTCAAATGGGAACGGATCGTGGCCGAACAGCGAAGAACCGGAGAGAATATTCTCGATCTAATTGAAAGAGAATTCGGTCTGACTACAGCTCCGGGTTTCTCCGATGTGCTGAATGATCCGCAACCCCCGTGGATTGACGTTACTTATTTACGGTTCTATTTCGACCATCATGAACAGGTCCGGAATTATCTGCCTAAAGAGCAGCCGCCATACGTTTTACAAGATGTGGCTTGCCTTAACCTCTACCAAGGGAATGAACCTAATAAACAGTTATGGGAATATGTAGCGGGTGTCATCCCTTATTACCAAAAAAAGTTCGGGATTGACGGCGCGCGGATTGATATGGGACACGCTTTGCCTCCGGCCTTAAATAAAGCCATTATTACCCGGGCGAAGGCGGAAAATCCCGATTTTATCCTGTGGTCGGAGGAGTTCGAGGCTAAGCGCTCTCCGGCGGCGCTGGAAGACGGGTTTGATTTGATCACCGGAGATCTGTGGCATGTTTATAAAGACCTGGAGAAACCCGGATTTTGCCGGCGTTTATTTTCCACAGTGACCGGCTCCGCGCTTCCGCTGATTGGCGCTTTGGAAATGGCTGATACACCCCGGGCGGTTTGGGTCTATCGCGAACATCAAAAAATCGAGTTCTTGGTGTTGTTAAATTATTTTATCCCGAATTCCATTCCTTTCATCAATAATGGCCTGGAATTGTTGGAGGTTCAACCAATGAACCTGGGGTTGGATAATACGGAGGCCGGTCGTTTTGTGCTGGCGCCGGAGGATCCGATGTATGGCAAATTGGCCTTCTTTGACAATTACCGTCTGCATTGGCTGGAGAAGGACCGGTTCTGGATGGAGGATTTACTTAAAAAGGCCCTAGTGCTTCGGACACGTTTCGAAGCTTTACTAAAAAAAGAATTCTTAGTCAACGCTCCGCGGTCGACGGGGAACGGGTGCGGAATCGACCATAAAAAGCTGGTATTCTTACATTACCATCAAGACCGCCCTGTTCATGCCCACGAACAAGTCAGCGATCTGCTCTTCTTGGGAAACAGGGATTTTCACCGGCGTTCCCGGGTTAACTTGCGAAATTTGCTAAGGCCGGAATACGGAATCAACCCCGCTGAACTCAGAATGGCCTATGACGGGAGAGAAATCTCCGATCGGAGCCTGGACGGGCGCTGGAGCCTGTTCCTTAACCCCGGCGCTGTGCTGATTTTGTATAAAGAATTCTAACCTTATTCCTTGGTTGGGCAAAAGAATAACCAGAGCCCGTGGGGCTAACTTAAATATTTCTTGAATAAAGTGTTGGGAGGATTTTCTGGAATGACTAAGTCTGAACAACCGTTGGTGGCATACTTCTGTATGGAATTCGGCCTCCATGAGGACTTCCGGATTTACTCGGGCGGCTTGGGAATTTTAGCCGGAGACATTCTCAAGGCAGCGAAAGAAGGGGGTTACCCCATGGTTGGAGTGGGAATCCTCTGGCGGCAAGGGTATACCAACCAGTATATTGATGACTCCGGTCGTCCCTATGACTGTTATCATGAATATAAATACGATTTTTTAGAAGATACCGGGGTTAAGGTCAGAATCCGGATCAGAGGAAGACAAGTATATTGCAAGGTTTGGAAATGTACAAAATATACTAATGTTCCCTTATATTTATTGGATGCCAACCTTCCGGAGAATGAAGACAGGTTGATTACCGGACAGTTGTACGGCTGGTTTTCGGAAGAACGAATCGCGCAAGAGATGATTCTGGGGATCGGCGGTTACCGCGCTTTACAGGCCCTGGGGATCAAGGTGGATGTCTATCATTTTAATGACAGTCATCCCATCTTGGCCGGAGTGGAGATGATCCGGGAAAAAATGGATGAACACGGTTTAACTTTTACGGAAGCCTGGGCGGAGTCCAGAAAGAAGATTGTCTTTACCACACACACGCCGGTAGTGGCCGGGAATGAAGTTCATGAGCACGAATTACTGCAATATATGGGGGCTTATAATGGTTTGACTTATGGACAGATGGTGAAGTTGGGGGGAGATCCCTTCAGCATGACGATGGCCGGTTTACGCTTGTCCAAAAAGGCCAATGCCGTGTCCAAACTGCACTGCGCCACTGCCAGGCGCATGTGGAAGGACGTGGAAGGCGGCGCTGAGATCATCAGCATCACCAATGGCGTGCACAATAATACCTGGCAAGACCGGCGGGTGGCCGCAGCCTTCCAAGAAGGCCGGGACTTATGGGCGCCTCATCACCAAGCCAAGCAGGAGCTTTTAATTGAGATCGAAAAGAGAAACGGGGTAAAGCTGAGAGAAGATGTATTGACGATCGGCTTTGCTCGGCGTGTCGCTCCATACAAGAGAGGCAACTTAATCTTTCGGCAGCCGGAGATTATTGAACCCTTACTGAAAGAAGGGAAGCTCCAGTTGATCTTCTCTGGAAAGGCACACCCCAATGATTTGACCGGGAAAGAGATTGTTTCCGAACTTTATAAGATGTCTACCTTATATCCTTCAGCTGTGGTGTTCCTGGAGAATTACGACATAAAGATCGGAAAACTGATGACCAGAGGGTGCGATGTCTGGTTGAATAATCCCCGCCGGCCGATGGAGGCCAGCGGTACTTCAGGAATGAAGGCTGCCATGAACGGAGTTTTGAACTTTAGTGTGTTGGATGGCTGGTGGCCGGAGGGTTGTCAGCACGGAGTCACCGGGTGGGAGATCGGCGGAGGTTACGAAGGCCAAGACCAGGATGAAGTGGATAGTGAAAAACTCTATGCCGTATTGCTGGGTGAGGTTATTCCTGTTTATTACCAAAATCGGGCCAAGTGGGTCCAGATGATGAAGGCCAGTATCGACATGTCCCATTGGCGGTTCTCCGCCGCTCGGATGGTACAGGATTATTACGAGAAATTATATGCGGACTGATGAACTCAGTCCCTGACTCTTACTACTTGTCCGCTGTGATTTTCCTCATGGAAGCGAAGAAGTTCGGCCGGGGTGATCTTAACCAGAGAATATGCACTGCCTCCGCCGGTATAGACGGTCGCTTCCGCCATTACCTTTGGGTCAATTAAGAAAAGAGCGGAAAAGCCGAAGGAAGGAACTCCTCCGCATGGATATCCGGTTTTTTCCAAAACCTCTTCAGCCGTGGCGATCCGGGGAAGATGATCTGCAGGATAACTGCGGATAGAGGCCAAGAATTTACCGACTCTTTTCCGGCTGACCCGGTCCTCCCCCTTTACAATGGCCACAATCAGCTTGTCCTCCTCGTCAAGCAAGCAAATATTCTTTACCAGATGTTCTGGGGTGGTGTTGGCGGCTTTGGCCGCCTCTTCCACAGTATGGCAGGATGTGGAGAAGCGTATCTGCTCAGCATTGATCTGATGTGCGGAGATAAAGTCGAGGAGTCGCTTTTCATAGTCAGAGGTGTGCATTGCTGATTCCTCCTGAAAGAAATTAATATGCTAAACTCGTTTTAATACCATGCTCCGGACCGATTGCTCCTTTAAGATTAGCTCTTCGGCGGAACATTACTGCCTGCGCCGGCCTGAAGCAGTGCGGAATTGGCCCCTGGGGTGTTGATCCAAGAACAACCTACGGGCTATGCAGGTTAAAACATGGCAAGCACAGATGAGATTGTTTGTATTGATATTCTTTTTTTGCATGGATGATCCTTGTTGCCGGAGCTTGTTTCCAAGACGCCTATGTAAATAAAGAACAGTGTAACAACGGTGTCTAGGTAAAATAGACGCCAAAAACCAATTTGGCCCTATTTTTTAGCGGAAAATAAGATTATTATATATTATAATAGGATTAATTTCATGTATCATCTTTACGAACAGATGGTTACAAAAAACAGACTGACTGTTATAAGCAGGAGGTGTGAAGCGCAACCGCGCGGTGCTGATGGACCAAACTAACCGGGCGCTGAGGGTGGATACCCCCCTTGTGCAAGTAGAAGAGGCCTCCAAAAGTTTCTTCCTGGGTGAGCAGGAGGTAAAGGCCTTAAAAAAAGTCAGTATCTCTTTTGACTCCGGACAACTGGTGATTATCAAAGGGCCCTCCGGCTCCGGAAAGACAACATTACTTAATATAATCGGCGGTTTGGACCATCCGGATCAGGGCGCCGTCTATTACAAAGGTAAGAATTTGAAGCAATTATCCGATTCCGCCTTGACTGAATTACGCCGTAAAGAAGTGGGGTTTGTCTTTCAGTCCTTCGCTTTGATTGATTTCTTAACCGCCTTTGAAAATGTGGAACTTCCTTTACGGATGATGAAGATAAAAAGTAAAGAGCGGAAGGAGAGGGCATTCCAATGTTTGGAACTGGTTGGTTTGGGAAAACGCGCGGCGCACCGGAGTAATGAATTAAGCGGTGGAGAGCAGCAACGGGTGGGGATCGCTCGGGCTTTGGCCAATGATCCGTCGTTGATTTTGGCAGATGAACCAACCGGTAAACTTAATCAAGAGACAGCCCGGCATATTATGGAATTACTCCAAAGGATCGTACGGGAACATCATAAATCAGTCTGTGTGGTCACTCATGATCCGATGGTCTGTGAGTACGCAGATGTCATATATGAAATGAATGATGGTGAGATACGGAGGGAAGCAGCACATAATGACTGAACAAAACTTGTTGTTCAAACACTGCCCGGTTTTATGCTCCGTCTTCTGCTTTCTCCTGCTGGCGCTGTCCGGCTGCCACCTGCTTCCTCAGGAGGAAGACCCGGAAGAAGTGGCCTTATTGCCGCCTCCTGAAGAAAAGATCACCGTGGTCCAAGTGGAGCGCGGCGATATTGTGGAGGAGTTAAGGAAGGTTTGTTTGGTGGAGTCCACCAGAGAACGGATCTTGTACTTCACGGAAGAAGGAGCGGTCAAGGATATTTTCGTCAAGGAAGACGAATGGGTGGAGGAAGGCCAGGTCTTGGCGTGCTTGGAAACGGGAGAAATCGAATACCAAGCCAAAGCGTCTGCCATTGATCTGGAAGCCGCCCAACTCCGTCTGGAGCAGGCTAGAACAGAGGCGGCTTTAGGGGCCATCAGCAGACAGGCTTTGCGATTTCAAGAGTTGGAGTACGAAAAAGCAAAATTGAATCATGAAAGATTCCTAGAGCGGCTGGCCGGTTCGTTCATTAAGGCGCCCTACTCCGGAAAGATCAAAAGTATCTCCGTGAAAGACGGGGAACAGGTGGAGGATTATGAAGAAATCATGCGGATCGTCGATCCGTCTCAGGTTCGGTTGATTGTCGAGGTTACCTCAGCAGAACGGGCGGAAGTGCAACCGGGGTTGAAACTAAGGTTGGAGGTTGAGGATAAAGTCTGGCTGAACGGCTGGGTAACCAGAGTGCCCTCAGCCAAAGACAAACTACCGGATGGCACAGAGGATTTGCGCCTCTTTATCGAGCTGGAGCCGAATGATTACGAGTTCCGGTATATGAGTCTCTTTCCGGTCGTGATTAATCTACGCGAGGCGAAAGATACCCTGATTTTGGAAAGAAGCGCGGTCCGGCAGTATTTTGACCGGTATTATGTGCGCTTATTGGATGGAGACACCATAAGAGAGGTAGATGTGATAGTCGGGATTGAGGGCTCCACCCATGTGGAGATCTTAAGCGGTCTGCAAGAGGGGGATATGGTTATTCCAAAGTAAAGACACCATAGGAGGTTGCTGTAGGAGATGAGTTTTTTATCCATATTTTGGATGGTGATCAAACGGGTCTGGAATAACTGGAAGCTTGAAGTGAACCTCCTTTTTGCCTTGATCATGGCGGTGGCCATTATCTCCAGTGTTCCCATATATACAGACGGCGCCCTCCAGTTTGTCTTGGAGAAACGATGGACCGAACTGGCCAGGGAGAAAAAAGTCCCCCAGGGTGCTTTGGAGTTTTCCTATCCCTCATTTTATCTTGAAGAAGAGGATTTTCCGGTGGCGGACTTTGTGGCGGTCAGTGCATATCTGGACAGAGAAGCGGCGCGCCGGATCGGCTTGCCCCTTTACCGGGCACAGCGTTATGCGGTGTTGGATAATTACTTTTCCCGGCCCACCGCTGGGGGGGTTAAATATGGACGTTTGACCTACTTGACCAACTTCCAGGATATGGTGGAGTTGAAAGCGGGACGGTTTCCGGAGCCGGGCGACGCTTTGGTGGGAAACCCAGAGCTTGAGGTGATAGTCTCTGTTGAGTGCCTGGAAAACCTGGAACTGCTCGTAGGGCAGGTCTATCCCTATGTTTATACCCAGCCCGCGGATTTGGCAGCCGGAAGGGCCGATGATCTTGAGGTTGAGCTCCCCTTACGGGTAGTCGGGATTTTCCGGGTGAAAGACGAATACCGGTCTTCTTATGAGTGGGCTTTCCGTGACTTCTCCGAGACCCTCTTTCTTCCGGAAGAGACTTGGCTCAAGTTGGTAGAAAGAGAAGGAGTGAATATCGGATGGGCCGGATGGTACTGGTACTTTGATCACCGGGGCATCCGTGTTCATGAATTGGCTGAATTATGCCGGGCTATATCCACCGTGCAGAGTGGGGCGGCCCAAATCTTGCCGGGCATCAGTAGAGTCGATCATCCGCTGGAGATCATTTTTGACTTTTCTGAACAAGCCAAATCTTTGCGGGCCTTAATCACCGCCCTCAGTATCCCGGTTTTGGGCATGGTCTTCTATTACTTGCTGTTGCTCTCCGGATTGATGGTAAAAAGACAAAAGACTGAGATTACCGTCCTCCAGAGCAGGGGCGCAAGCAAGCTGCAAATTTGCGGGGAGTACGCCTTGGAATGGGGGCTGCTGGGACTCATCGCCTTACTGCTCGGCCCTGAAGTTGGGCTCTTCATTGCGCAGGTGCTGGGAGCGGCCAACGGGTTTCTCAGTTTTGTCGGGCGGGAACGCCTTCCGGTGCAGCTTTACAGAGAACCGTATCTCTTGGCCGGGATCGCTTTATTGTTCACGATTCTGGCTACACTGATTCCTGTATTTTTAGTGGCCGGACAGACGGTGGTGGGATTAAAGCAAAGATCCGGACGGGGCAGCCGGGCTAACTTTTGGCGGAAGATCGGTCTAGATCTGTTGATCATCGGTTTTGGTCTCTATGGATATTATCTATTAAAGAAACAGGCCGCTGCCGGCCTGATGAGCGCGGAAATTATTCTTGATCCGTCACTCTTTCTCTTTCCGGCAGTGTTGATTATCGGGATCGGCCTGTTTGCCGTACACCTCCTTCCTGGGCTGATCACCACTGTTGACCGCTTGACCAATAGTTGGGCGGGGGTACCTTGGAATATGACTCTCAAGCAACTCTCCCGGGCGCCCGGACATTACAGCCCGTTGATTATGTTGATTATTCTCACCCTCAGTCTTGGGATCTACAGCTCGGCTACAGCCCGCACTATCGACCGGAACTTTATTGACCGGCTGAAGTATGAGTACGGCGCTGATGTCACCCTTAAGGAGAAGTGGGTACAGACGACCAGTGACAGCCGGCCGGTGGTCAGTAGCGAGCCGGTCCGTCAAGAAAGCTTTGAACCACCTTTTTATGTTCATGAAAACATGGAGGGAGTGGCGGCTGCCGCCAGAGTCTGGTTGATTGAGGAGTACCTTCCCATGTTGGGGCAGTTGCAGATCATGGCGATTCGGCCCCATGAGTTCGCCCGTACGGCTTGGGTACGCAAGGATCTCTTCGCCCCTCATCATTTCCACGAATATTTGAACTTATTGATCAGCAGACCGTATGGGTTGATCCTCGAAGAAGGGCTGGCCAGGAAGAACCATTTGCAACCCGGAGACTGGCTCACTATTAACTTTTCCAATCATTACAGAGTTGAGTTTATGGTGGTGGCCACCGCCAAATACTGGCCAAGTCTCTATCCGGAGGAGGCCGCCTTTGCCATTGCCAACTTTGATTACCTCTCCAATTTAATTCCCCTGCAATCCTATGATGTCTGGATGAAGCTGGAACCAGAAGCGGATCTGCAGCAGATTATGACCAATCTGACCACGGAAGGGATCTATGTCTTGGAGTATAAAGATCTCCGGAGAAGACTGCTGGAGGGAGTGCGCGACCCACAGCGGATGGGCTTGTATGGGATGTTATCCACCAGTTTTTTGGTGGCGGCGCTCATTACTGTGCTGGGCTTTCTTTTGTACACTTTCCTTTCGCTGAAAAACAGAATGTTGCAATTTGGCATCCTGAGGGCAATCGGCCTGAAGGTTAGGCAAGTCATGATGATGTTACTGTATGAGTTGGCTATTACCGTTGGTCTGGGGGTTTTCCTCGGCACGCTCCTAGGAGAACTGGTCAGTAAGTTATATCTACCGTTATTGCGTTTAAGTATTGACGCGCAAAAAGATGTGCCCCCCTTTCTGGTGGTAGTGGAATGGGCGGATAAAGTAAAGATCTATGCTTTGCTGGGCGCCGCCTTACTCATTGGGATCATCGGCTTGCAGGTCTTCATCTCCAAACTCCAGATTGATCAGGCAGTTAAATTAGGGGAGGATCTATAATGACGAGCAGTCCGGCATGGTTGCGAAAAACGGGAACCGGAGGCGAAGACTTCTTACAGAGTCCGGGTGCGGACTACATTATCTGCGAGAACCTGGTCAAGATCTACCACGTATCTGAGCTTGAAGTCTTTGCTCTGCAAGGTTTGGATTTGACCGTAAAAAAGGGAGAACTGATGGCCATCATCGGCGCGAGCGGCAGCGGAAAATCGTCACTCTTGAATATCCTGGGCGGTCTGGACGCGCCAACCGGCGGAAAAGTTAGCGTCGGCCGGTGGGATTTGAACAAAATCAGCAAGGAAGGGAAGGGAGCGAAGGAGTACAAGCGTCGGGTGGTTGGCTTTGTCTGGCAGAATGTCTCCAGGAACCTCATTCCTTACCTGACCGCCTTGGAAAATGTGGAACTGCCCATGATCTTCAGTGGCAATTACGACCGCCAATGGGCCAAGGAGTTGCTTTTGGCCGTGGGTTTGGGGGACAGGATGAATCATAAACCCAGTGAAATGTCAGGTGGACAACAGCAAAGGGTGGCCATTGCCGTGGCCTTGGCCAACAAGCCCGAACTCTTGTTGGCGGATGAGCCCACCGGTTCCCTGGACAAACGAACCGGCCAGCTTGTCCTGGAGGTCTTTCGTAGAGTGCGGGATATCTTCGGAGTGACGGTCATTATTGTCACCCATGACATGTCCATCGCTGGAGCAGTAGACCGTTATGTACGGATCCGGGACGGGAAGATCAGCACGGAGTCCGTGCGCCGTACCGTAACGCAGAACGGTGTCTCCGCAAATGCCAGAGAAAAAGCTGAGGACCGGGAGACGGGCGCCGCCTGGCATGAAGAATATGCCGTCCTGGATTCCGCAGGACGTTTACAGATCCCGGAGGAGTTCCGCGCCAAACTGGGGATTAACCGGCAGGTGAAACTGCATTTGGAGGAAGGGCGCATCCTGATCTTGCCCCCTGACTGAGCAGGGAACGGCAGCAGTTTTTTCCAATCCGTTGCGTAACATAGAACATTATTGGCAGATTATTTCCAGAATGACACCATTTACATAGAGGTATCCGCAGCTTAACCGGCAAATAGATGAGTAAGGTGAACCAGCGCATGAGGTAACTGATGGCGCCTGACATTCTGCCATCGCCTGCCTAGTATGGTTAATTTACCCTGCAGAAGAAATACTCAGATTCAAAGTTAAGTGAGGAGGATACTTCTTTGCCAAACAGATCTCACTCTCTGTTAACGGTCATCTGCTCTCTTTTACTGTCAGCCGTGGTGTCCCTGCCGGTTTTAGCCAATCGCCTGTACCGGGTGCAACCGGGCGATACTGTTTATTTCATCGCTAAATGGCATGGAATTTCCCAGGAAATACTGGCGGAGGCCAATCAATTGGCGCGACCGGGTTTGATCATTCCCCGGCAGGTTTTATTGATCCCCGATCCACCTACCCTTCCGGATGAGGAACTTTATACGGTAAAAGCCGGAGATAGTCTCTTCCGCCTTGCCCAGTCCTTCGGGACCAATCTGGATTGGCTGCGCACCCGCAATCAACTTGGTTCCGATGAGATTTATATCGGGCAGCGGTTAAAAGTGCCCGCCTCTCCGGCGAAAGAGGGTGAAACAAAGTCTCCGGGCGGCAGTAGCGGAAACGCACAGTATGTCTGGAATATTCCTGATCTGATGGCCAGGCATCCGGGGAAAGTCTTTCTCCAGGGCACAGGCGGCGCCAAACAGGTGGCTTTAACCTTTGATGATGGGCCGGATACGGAGTATACCACCAGAATCCTGGATACTTTGGGACGGTTGGGGGTAAAAGCTACCTTCTTTTTGAAGGGCGAGAACATTCCCAGCCGGGAATGGGTGGTCGCCCGGATTGTTCAGGAAGGCCATATTGTCGCCAACCATTCTTATAGCCATCCCAACCTCAGAAAAATGTCTCCGGAACAAATCGTCAATGAGGTGCAGAGAACCGAAGAGTTGATTGCCGGGATTACTGGTAAGCGTACAGCGTTGCTCAGGCCTCCTTACGGCGAAATGTCCGAAGAAGGCTTGGACCGGTTGGTTGCCCGGGGTTACCAGATGATTAACTGGTCGGTGGATTCCGAAGATTGGCGGGCGGAAAATGCCGATCAGGTATTAGTAAACACCTTGCCCCAGATTAAGCCGGGTTCCATTGTGTTGATGCATTCCGCAGGCGGTGAAGGGCAAGATCTGACTCCCTCCGTGGAGGCGCTTGAGGATCTAATCATTACCTTACAGGGAAGAGGATACCAGATTGTGCCCCTGACCGAGCTCATTCCAGTACAGGCG
>DATCJV010000042.1:0-8974 GCA_036562625.1 Bacillota bacterium
GTATACCGCCACCGAGCGTAAGGATATACACTTTAATTATTTACATTCCACCTGTAAAACACCGATTCAGTACCGGAAGTTCTGCCCGCGCTGTAATACTGAGGTCAAACAGGAAGAGATCGTCCGGGGTTATGAGTATGAACGCGGCCGGTATGTGATCATCCGCGATGAAGACCTGGAGTTCTTGCCGGGGGAAAAGACGAAAACCCTTGATATTCTGGACTTTGTTAATCTGGCCGAGATTGACCCGGTCTATTTCGATAAAAGCTACTACCTTGAGCCCGGCCCGGGCGGGGAAAAAGCCTATACCCTCCTGAAAAAGGCCATGACGGAAACAGGGAAGATCGCCATCGCCCGCGTGATGATCCGGTCCAAAAGCGCGCTGGCCTGCATTCGGGTGTATAATAACCTATTAACCTTAGAGACTATGTACTACCCGGATGAGATCCGCCCCGTTGAAACCTTGTCCGCCGGAGTCAACGAAGCCGCCCTGCATCCTAAGGAAATCAGCATGGCCAAAAGCCTGATTGAGAACCTCTCCACCTCCTTTGCCCCGGAAAAATATACCGACGAATACCGGACCAAACTAATGGAAGTAATCCAAGCCAAAGTGGCGGGAGAAGAGGTGACCGTAGCCACCCCTCCGGAGATTGGAAAAGTCGTCGACCTCATGGATGCGCTGCGCGCCAGTCTGGAGGCGACGGAAAAACCGGGGAAAACAACGACTGCAAAAACCGGGCGAAAAAAGAGAACCGGATGAGTCACAATGCAATCAGAGGGTGATTGGTTGACTTATACATGACGGAAGGGGTTCGCCATGACCGCAAATAAAGGTATTCCCGACAGACTCCTCCCCATGCTGGCTGTACCAGCGGAACCCTTTGACTCTCCGGATTTCCTCTTTGAAATCAAATGGGACGGCTTGCGTTGCCTGGCCTTCTTAACCGACCAGACCAGACTGCAGAGTCGAAACCAGAGCGACATTACTCTTCAGTATCCTGAATTATGGGAAACCCACCGGCTACTTAGGACGAAAGACACGATTCTCGATGGCGAGATCATAGTCCTGGCCGGGGGCGTCCCCAGCTTCTTTCAGTTGCAAAGCAGGATGCGCTCGAAAACGGAGCGGAGTATCCGGGCAGGAATGCGAAATCACCCCGTAATCTATGTGCTCTTTGACCTCCTATACCTAAAGGGCCGGTCTTTATTGGAGCTTCCTTTTCAACAAAGAAGAGCATATTTGAAGGATCTGTATACACCCTCCCCCCATCTTCTGCTCAGTGAGTGCTTTCCCGAACATGGTCGCTCTCTCTTTATGCAGGTAAAGAAGGCAGGTTTGGAAGGGATAATTGGAAAAGACCGAAACGGCCTTTATTTTCCGGGCAAGCGCAGTCCGGTTTGGCAAAAATGCCGGGTCACCAAAAGCGCCCACTTCCTGATCTGCGGGTATACCACCAACCCCAAAGGCCGGGCGGATCTCTCCGCTTTGGTCATTGCCGCTAACGACCACGAAAATAACTTGATTTCCTTCGGCTTAGTCGGCGCCGGATTATCTCAAGCAGAGATTGACCATGTTTTAAAATTGCTGAAGCCGCGGATCACTAAAGAATGCCCTTTATCGCACCAGCCGGAACCCTCCATCCAAAAGGCCGTCTGGGTAAGACCGGAGCTCGTTTGTGAAGTGGAATACTTGGAACTCACCCCGGACCGCCACTTGCGTCATCCACTTTACCGGGGATTAAGACCAGGAGTTCCTCCGGAAGAGTGCAGGATCTCGTAGCCCGTTTCTCATGTACTGGAGAGTGTTGAGGAGAAGACGAGATGCCCTCCGGCTTGTTGCACGCCTAGTATCAAGGGCGTTTTTCGTGACTCGTGACTTAGCGGAAGGTAGAGGCAGAAAGTTGGATCCCAAGACGAAGTGGTGACTTCCGGCTACTGGCTCCCGAATACAGCTAAGTGAGGCGAAGTTCAGATGCAAGTCACCCAGTCGAAGACCTTGACAGTGAACGGTCATCAAGTCCCCGTCAAAAATCTGGAAAAACTCTTTTGGCCGAAGGAAAGGATCACTAAAGGCCAGATTATGGAGTACTACATCAAGATCTGGCCTTATCTCAGCCGTCACATAAAAGACCGCCCGCTCTCCCTCGTCCGTTACCCGGAAGGGATCCACGGAGACTTTTTTTACCAAAAAAATTTCCCGGATGCTCCGGACTGGGTGGAGAAGATACCCATTCAATCCGCAGACCGGGTCATTCATTACGCCATGGCCAATAACCTTGAATCTTTACTATGGAGTATAAATTTAGGGTGCATTGAGGTCCATCCATGGCTGTCCCGGAAAAACGCGCTCAATCACCCTACTTATATCGTTATTGACCTCGATCCGATGCCTCCGGCCGGCTTCAGCGCAGCAGTCCAAGTGAGCCAGGCCTTCAAGTCACTGCTTGATCACTTGAAATTGGCAGCCTTTCCGAAAATCTCCGGGGCCACCGGTATCCATCTCTACCTCCCCATTAAACCGGTCTATACCTTTAAGGAAACAAGCGCCTTCGTTAAACGCCTGGGCGAGGCCGTGATTGGCGTCCTTCCTCACCTGGCCACCAACGAGCGGAAGATCGAACGCCGAGAGGGAAAGGTCTATATCGATCATCTCCAGAACTTGAAAGGAAAGACCATTGCCGCAGTATACAGCCTACGACCTTTCCCCGGCGCTCCGGTCTCCATGCCCGTCTCCTGGGAAGAATTGCCTTCCATGCAACCGCAAAGTTTTTCTCTGTTCACCGTCCCTGACTATCTAAAAGAAAAAGGAGATCTCTTTGCGCCTGTGCTCAGCCTGGAGCAGAAGCTTCCACCGGAGCTCCTTACTTAATCCTCCGCAGCCTTCTCTTTCTGAACCGCTCCCTCATCTTCTCCTTCCATCCCTCATAAGAAAAGCCCTTCTGCCAAGCCCAGTAACGGACTCCCCTGGAAAACGGTCCTCCGCCACTGAATAAATAGACCACTGCGATCCCGCTAACGGAGGCTAATCCCAAAAGCAGGCCGCTTATACCCGTCCCGGCTTGCACATGAGTAAGAAAGGTACTTCCCGCCAAGATCCACGCCAATAACTTTGCTCGGATGGGAAAAAGCCCCCAAAAGAGCGCCTCCCAGTCAGGATGAAGCTCCGCCCAGGCCCAAGTCAACCCAACCAAAGGAATCCATAAACCGTTTACTACGATCCGCCCCTTAAAAAAGAGCGCGCTTACTAAAGAGATGGCCACACCCGTAACTAAGGTCACCAAGGCCAGGAAGATCGCATAAGACTGGCTTCCCCATCCCCGCTCCAGAGAGCCGCCGATGTACCAGAACCATAAGACAGCAAACAAGAAGGATAATGAGATCCGGTTAACCAAGGGATAGGTGATGAGGGTCCAAGGTCTGAAGAACAACCAGACCGGCTGCAGGGAGAGTAAATTGCCGATCAACCCATATATCCATGCCAACAGGGAGATTATGCCGGCGCCTAATAAGAGTCCTTTGGTGATCGGAGAGTATTCTCTATACAAGAACCGTCGAAATTCATCATATCGTCTCATGCAGCATCCTCCTTTACCATATTACTGTTACCTGTGCTTCACACATCTACACTGTATCCTTTTTCAACCTTACTTTTCTCCCGACCTCCGGGAAAACCCCAGCAAAACAGGGACGGTAATTTCCCTTTTCTGTGTTAGAGAAAAAATTCTGCCCTGCAAGATAAATTCTGTGTTACAGAACTGTGTTACAGCACTGTGTTACAGAATAAGTTCTGCGTTGCAGAAAAAAGACGGCTTCTTGACCAGAGGCCGCCTCCCTTTTACCCTTTCTCTATCTTCCCCAAGCATTCTTATTGATCTAAGACCGCCTCCAACCTCGTCTGCGCCTGAAAACCGCCGTCCTGTCCCCGTGGTTATTATAAAACAACTCCTTGCTTCACTCAGCTACGAATCGCTCCCAGTAAATCTTTGTAAGTCTCAATGTCCATCCCAATCTCGGATCTGCGGGCGACGATATCAGACCCTTTTTCCTTTGCGCACTTCACACACCTTTTCGTTTGCGGTAATGCTTCTAAGCGTTCCGCTGGAATGACCTTACCACAGATTTCACACTTTCTAACCATAGTATGCCCCTCCTTTAATAGCGTTGTGGCGCTCTACCATCCACCGTCTTGCCGCAACGCTTCCAAAAGGCGCTCAAACAGCGCTTACCTGCTGAGTATTTACATTATTTATTCCGGCACTGTGACACAGAGATCTTCGAGTTAAAAATATGGATCAACCTGTGTTTTACTTATGAAGATCACTAGATCCTCCCCGGCATACTCCCGAGATAAATACTCTGTGAGCTGGTTTAGTCCTTTGGCTTCCATTACATGATGACCCGGATCAACTAAGGACAGGCCGATCTCCTTTCCTAGCATAAAGTCATGATATCCCAAGTCTGAAGTAATCAAGACTTCGGCGCCTGCCGCCTTGGCTTTCTGTAAGTATTTCCCCCCGCTCCCTCCCAACACGGCAACGTTTCTCACCCGTTCCCGGCGAAAGCCTCCGCAGCGCAGATGCGGCCAGGGAAAAATCTCTTTTACACTGTTGATAAAGTCGCTCCAAGTCATTTCCGCTGGCAGCGCACCTATTCTACCCAGACCCGTTGTTTTGCCCTGTTGGACTAGAGGATAGAGGTCAAAGGCTACCTCTTCATAGGGGTGTGCCGCCAAGAGAGCGCGAATCACCTTCCCCTGGATCCGGGCGGGAAGGATTGTTTCCAATCTAACCTCATCAGCCCGTTCTATGCTTCCTATTTTACCCAAAAAGGGGTCGGCTCCTTCACGCGGTAAAAAAGTGCCAGTGCCACTGGTTTGAAAGGTACAATGACTATAATTTCCAATCCAACCGGCGCCCGCCGCAGTGATGGCCTCCATCACCGCCTCTTCATACCCCCGCGGGATAAAGACAACTAATTTAAGGTATGTCTCACCTTCGGTGATGGGCCGGGAACCCACTAAATGGAGGAGTTCCGCCAAGTATTGGTTCAGGCCGCCGGCGGAGCGGTCATAATTCGTATGCAGAGTATATACGGAAATTCCGTTTTTGATCAGTTCCTCCCACAGCCGACCTGGCGGCTGATCCAGCCGCAGGTTTTTCAACGGCTTAAAGATGGGAGGATGATGAGTGATGATTAAGTTACTGGAGAGGGTCTTTGCTTCTTCAACGGTCTCGGGCGTTAAATCCAGAGATAATAGAATCCCCTTTACTTCTTCTTCAAAACGCCCAACTAATAACCCTACATTATCCCATTCCTCCGCCAATTCCACGGGAGCGATCTTTTCTAAAGCTGTAGCAATTTCTCTGACAGTCGGCAATCAGGACCACCTTCATTCCCATGCTAAACGGAGTAGTCTTTCGGTTATAGTATAAATTCTAGGCCCGACTCCTATTTCCTGCTTTTTTCTTTCACAAGGAAACCGCCGGAGAGCAGGCCTGGTAATATTTTGCTGGTCCATAGTTTAGTTCTTACATTTCTATGCAATTACTTTTACCAATATCGCAAAGAGCAATATTCAATCCATAAATGAAGAAAGGGAAATCCTGGATCAGGCAGGTAAAAAAAAGTTTCCGCGTACGTCGGAAACCATCTGGGTCAAATTTATTCAAGATTGGTGGGCCCACCTGGGTTCGAACCAGGGACCGATCGGTTATGAGCCGACTGCTCTACCGCTGAGCTATGGGCCCAAATAGAAATGGCTCCCCGAGCTGGACTCGAACCAGCAACCACTCGGTTAACAGCCGAGCGCTCTACCATTGAGCTATCGAGGAGCGTCAGTGGCAAATATTATTGTACACCTTTCACTAATATAAGTCAAGACATATCCGATTTTTTTCTATTCCAAAAAATCCTTCAGCTTCTTGCTTCTACTGGGATGACGCAATTTACGTAGAGCTTTAGCTTCAATCTGCCTAATCCGCTCCCTGGTTACACCGAAGACTTGCCCCACTTCTTCCAGGGTTCTCGCCCGTCCGTCTTCCAAACCGAAGCGTAGACGCAAAACCCTTTCTTCCCTTTGGGTTAATGTATCAAGGACATCCTCCAGCTGTTCTTTTAAAAGATGGAAGGAAGCGGCTTCGGCCGGAGCCGGGGCATCCTGATCCTCAATGAAATCTCCCAGGTGACTGTCTTCTTCTTCACCGATTGGAGTTTCCAAAGAGACCGGCTCTTGGGCGATCTTCATAATCTCCCGCACCCGTTCCACCGGCATCCCCATTTCTTCCGCGATCTCTTCGGCGGAGGGCTCCCGTCCCAGAGTCTGCAAGAGCTGGCGGGAGACTCGGATTAGTTTATTGATCGTCTCCACCATATGCACGGGGATCCTGATTGTTCTGGCCTGATCAGCAATGGCTCTGGTGATCGCCTGCCGGATCCACCACGTAGCATAAGTGCTAAACTTAAAGCCTTTTCTGTGGTCAAACTTCTCCACAGCCTTGATCAGCCCCAGATTACCCTCTTGAATCAGATCAAGGAAGAGCATGCCCCGTCCCACATAACGTTTGGCGATACTCACCACCAAACGCAGGTTGGCTTCGGCCAAACGCCGTTTAGCCAGTTCTTCCCCTTCCTTCGCTCTCTTGGCCAGCTCGATCTCTTCCTCCGCGGAGAGCAGGGGAACCCTGCCGATCTCTTTCAGGTACATCCGCACCGGATCGTCAAGGGCAATCCCTTCCGGAATCGAAATATCAAAGTCAGGTGTCTCCTCCGGAGAAAAATCCTCATCCGGCTCCTCCTCAGGGTGATCTGCGATAATTTCAATCCCTTTTGAGGTCAGAGCCTCATAAATCTCGTCGATTTCCTCTGGAGAAAGATCTACCTGTTCAAAGAGGTCCATAATCTCCTGATAAGTGATTGCGCCCTTTTTCCGGCCAATAGCCATCGCCTCTTTGAGGGCATTCGCCCTTTTCAGTTCCTTATCCTGTTCCAGATCCTTCTCCTGATCTTTTTGCAGTTTTACTTCTTTCTCGCGCATCTGCGCTCCTACCTCTTTTTCTTTACCCACTTAATGATCATCCTTCCCAGAGAAAACCGGAAAATTTCATCGCGCTTAGGGTTCTAAGCGCGCTTTTATATTAATCCAGAAAATGAAGAAAATTCTTGCCTCAACTGCTTATGCAATTCATTCAATAAGAGCAGTTTTTCTTGTAATTCCCCGGAAGAGAGGGATTCTCCTTCTTTTTCTTCAGCAGTTGCAGCAATCTCTTTTTGGATTTGTTGAATCTCTCTGATTAACTGATTTCGTTTGATTTGACGAAAACAACCCTCCAGATCAACCGGTAATGGACTCAATTCGTTTTCCGCCATTAACTCCGTGAAGATAGGCCGTAATTCCGGGTTGATTTTGTCCTCCGGCGGCGGCCAGTCGCCGCTCGCCTCAGCAATATGTAAGAAATTGTCAAACAGGGCTTCATATTGCTGATTTGACCACTTGATGCCGGATAACGCTTCATTTATTCGCGCTAAATTACTTTTTTCCTGCAATGAGCCTCGTAAAACTTCCCTCTCCAGCTGAAAATTTGTGGCCTCTCCTTTCGCTTTGGACAAAACCCCTGAATTCTGCGTCAGCCGGGGAAAATTATTAGTCTGCGCAAACTCAGGCTTAGTATACCTCGCTGCCTGCCTAATATCCAATCGTTGCTTATTTTTCCTTAAATTATCCCAAAAACTCCGCCATTCTATATAAATCGCCTCTTCAGAGACGCCAATCTCTTCAGCCAAAGTCTTAATATAAGCCTCCCGCGCCACCACACTGTCAACCTTTGCCAAGAGAGGCAGTACTTTCTTTACAGCTTCCGCCTTCCCTTCGGCGGTGGAGAGCTCTGCGTGCTGCAGGAGGTATTCCAGTTTAAAAGAGAAGAGATCTTTGGCTTCCGCGATGGCTTGCACAAAGGCCTCTCTGCCTTCCCGCTTGATTAAGGTATCCGGATCATCTCCGGCGGGCAGGATCGCCACCCGGACATCCACCCCTTCCTGCCGCAACAGATCCAACCCGCGGACAGTAGCGGCCTGGCCGGCGGAATCCGCGTCATAGGCAATTACCACTTGCTGTGTATATCGTTTCAAAGTCTTAATTTGATCCCTGGTGAGAGCGGTACCCAAGGAAGCCACTACATATTCTATGCCTGCTTGATGGGCCTGAATGACATCTAAATAACCCTCGACGATCACGGCTTTGCCTGCCGTCCGGATCGCCTCCCGCGCTTGGTATAACCCATACAGATACTTGCCTTTATGAAAGACGGGGGTATCCGGAGAATTTAAATACTTGGGTTGTCCTTCTCCCATGATTCGCGCACCGAAAGCCGCTGTTTTACCCTGAGGGGTCATGATGGGAAAGATCAACCGGTCGCGAAAACGGTTATAAAAGCCCTCCGCCCCGCCAATGACCAAACCGGCTTTTTCCGCCCTGTCCAGGGGAACCCCCTTCTTGCGCAAAAGTTCCACCAACGCGGTCCAGGAGGGCGGAGCATACCCTAGAAAAAACTCCTCAGCCGTCCGGGGTTTGATCCCCCTTGCCTCCAAATAAGCCCGGGCTTTCCGGCCCAAAGCGGGATCGGACAATGCTTTCCGATAATAAGCGGCGGCCAACTGATGCAGGCGAAAGACCCATTCTTGTTCCTGTTTAGCCTTTTTCATGCCTGGTGTTTCCAGTGCGGACAGAGAAATTTCCAAATTCGCTCTCTCCGCTAAAAATCGAAGAGCCTGGGGAAAAGTGAGGTTCTCCAATTGCATAATAAAACTGATCACATCTCCCCCTGCTCCGCAACCAAAGCAATGGTAAAGCTGTTTATCTCTGCTCACGGTAAAAGAGGGGGTTTTTTCTTGATGAAACGGACAGAGTCCTAGATGAGACCGGCCTCTTTCCTTCAAAGTGACATACTCTGATATTACAGAGACGATCTCATTATTCCTC
>DATCJV010000054.1:0-22119 GCA_036562625.1 Bacillota bacterium
GCGCAGGAGATTTGCGAGGGTCTGTCCTTAGTACGAGAGGACCGGGATGGACGCACCTCTGGTATCCCAGTTGTCCCGCCAGGGGCACGGCTGGATAGCTATGTGCGGTCGGGATAAACGCTGAAGGCATCTAAGCGTGAACCCCACCTCAAGATAAGATCTCCCACAGAGTTAATCTGGTAAGACCCCTCGTAGATTACGAGGTTGATAGGCCGGATGTGTAAGTGCAGCAATGCATTGAGCTTACCGGTACTAATCGGTCGAGGGCTTGACCATAAGCGCGCTTTTAAAATTGTAGACAATGTCTTTTACCCGGATCGGGGAATATACGGGGTATATTCCAAGAGCTTTTTATGAACTTGAGTAAAGTTTATAAAAAGATCAATTGTGCAGTTCTCTGGTCGTTCGTCTACGTCGAACGCCCTTGGAGATTTCGATGAATTCTCCTTGGTCTAGTCTGCGCCGAACGCCTGGTCTAGTCTTTGTCGAACGCCAGGCAGTAGATCAAGACGAACGAGAAATCCTTGAAAATCAGTTTATTTTCTGGAAGCTTCAGACGCTCGTTTTATACGAGTGACAAGCGACGAGCAACCAGCAACGAGAGATACTTTTTCTGGTGACAATAGCGAGGGGGAACCACCCGTTCCCATACCGAACACGGCAGTTAAGCCCCTCAGCGCTGATGGTACTGGTTGGGAGACCGGCTGGGAGAGTAGGTCGTTGCCAGAAATCTTCTTCTTCAGAACCCCGGACATTTGTCCGGGGTTCTGTTATTTTCTTGAACAACCATATAATATGAAGGATGAGGTTTACACCGGTTCTTCGCAGCCGTCTGGGACTATCTCTTATCTGATGAGGACTGAAAGAAATTAGAAGAAAATATAAATATTTTATCAAAATAAGCAGGAAAAAGTGAGGGGAAAGAGAATTTTAAATATAAACTTTTAAAAGGTCTTTTTAAAACGGTCAAAAAAAGTTGTTAATATAAAGTAAATAGTAAGTGTGGTATTGGTATGCGTGAAACAATAAATCAGGAACTGATGAGAAATATAAATAAAGAGCTGGTCTTTAGATGCATTAAAGATAATTTGATTATTTCCAAGAAGATTATCGCAGAAAAATTAGGTCTTAGCACAACAACAGTAGCAACAATCATTAATGAATTGTTAGCAGGAAATAAGATACAGAGCTGTGGTTCGGCAAAATCAACCGGGGGCAGAAAGTCAATACTATACGAAGTAAACCCAACTGCCGGGTATGCCGTAGGAATTGATCTTCAGGTCGATCAGATTGTCTATGTCCTCCTAGATTTTGCCGGCAATGTAGTGTCCACGAAGGAGACGGATGTAACCGATAAGAGCGAATGGGCGGTTGCATCTGTATTAAACAAGGAGATACCGGAGTTTGTTGCCGAAAATGGGATTTCCATGGAAAAAATATTGGGGATCGGATTTGGGGTGCCAGGGACCGTACATGGACAATCAGAAATAATTGATTTTGCCCCTAATTTAGAATGGGAAAATGTCAATTTGCGCTCTCTGTTGAAAGGCCAGACTCCTATAATTGTGGAAAATGAGGCAAATGCCGCTGCTTTGGGAGAGAAGAGATTTGGAATCGGCCGGAATGTGGAGAACATGGTTTATGTTTCGATTGGTATGGGAGTGGGTTGTGGGATTATCATTGACCATAAACTCTTCTCCGGAACCTCTTTTAATGCCGGTGAATTTGGCCATATGACAGTAGAACCGGATGGACTACCCTGCAAATGCGGAAAACGAGGATGCTGGGAGGTTTACGCTTCGAACAATGCCGCCTTAAACTTATACGCGGTAAAGAGTGGTGTGTATTTTGATAAATTTGAGGATTTCATCCAGAGGCTGATAGCTGGCGAGAGAACAGCTTCCGAAGTTGCCGATCATATTACCAAGTACCTCGGAGTTGGAATCGGAAATATTGTTAATGGGTTAAATCCACAGCTGGTGGTAATCGGAGGTAAAATAACCGAGGCTGGAGATATGATTTATGATAAGATCCTGCAACAGATTAAATATTACACGCTCAGGAGGTCCATGACTGAACTGGAAATACAATTTTCTGCGCTGAATAGTAAAGCTTCAGCCATGGGGGCAGCCGGTATGGTACTGGATAAGGCCATTAAGATGCTATAGAGAAAAGCAAACCAACTAAGGATATGAACAGATCAGACCGATTATAGGAAGGGAGGTGAGTAGATGAGTTATTTAATAGGGTATGATGTAGGAAGTTCCTCTGTGAAAGCCAGCTTGATTGAGGCGGCTACCGGTAAATTAATCGCCTCGGCTACTTCGCCGGCGGATACTGAATTGGAAATAATGGCCCCCAAACCAGGCTGGGCTGAACAACATCCTTCCGTTTGGTGGGAGCATGTAAAATTAGCTACCGCAAAGATAAGAGAAAAAGCAGGTACTGCCTTGGCGGAGGTCTCAGCTATCGGTATCTCTTATCAAATGCATGGTTTGGTCGTAGTCGATAAACAACAGGAAGTATTAAGACCGGCCATCATCTGGTGTGATAGCCGTGCTGTAGAAATTGGGGAACAGGCTTTCTCCGAAATAGGAGAAGAGACATGTCTGCGACACTTTCTAAACTCGCCGGGTAATTTTACCGCCTCAAAACTTAAGTGGGTGAAAGATAACGAGCCGGAGATCTTCCAAAAGATTTACAAAGCCATGCTGCCTGGAGATTATATCGCCATGAAGATGACCGGGGAGATTAAGACAACACCATCCGGTCTTTCAGAAGGAATTCTCTGGGACTTCATTCAAAATGGGATCGCCCACAGAGTGTTGGATTATTTCCAGATTGATCCAAGCTTATTTCCGGAGACGCTTCCGACTTTTTCGGTGCAGGGTGAGTTAACTTCGAAGGCAGCCGAGGAATTAGGATTGAAGAGCGGGGTTAAAGTCGCCTACCGGGCAGGGGATCAGCCTAATAACGCTTTTTCACTCAATGTCCTGAATCCGGGTGAGTTAGCGGCCACAGCGGGAACTAGCGGAGTGGTTTATGGAGTAATTGATGAAGCAAATTACGACACCAAATCCAGAGTAAACACGTTTGTTCATGTAAACCACGAGCCCAAGGCGGCCCGTTATGGTGTATTACTTTGCTTGAATGGAACAGGAATTCTGAACCGGTGGATGAAGAATAACTTCGCCAAAGGACTGACCTATGCGGAAATGAATGACTTGGCGGCTCAAACCCGGGTGGGAGCGGACGGGCTTTCCATTCTTCCCTATGGGAATGGGGCGGAACGAACTCTGGAAAACAAGAATATCGGAGCTACCATCTATGGCCTTGATCTGAATATCCACAACCGTGGGCATATGCTTCGCGCTGCGCAGGAAGGAATCGTTTTCGCTTTGAACTATGGGTTGGAAATCATGAGCAAAATGGGGATGTCCATTCAGACGGTGAAGGCCGGGTATGCCAATATGTTCTTAAGTCCCTTATTTGCTGAGGCTTTTGCTGCCGTGACCGGAGCAACAGTAGAACTCTATAACACAGATGGTTCACAGGGTGCGGCCAGAGGCGCCGGGGTGGGCGCAGGAATCTATAAGGACTATGGGCAGGCTTTTACCGGTTTAAAGACAATTCAAACGATTAAACCTGACCAAAACTTGATTCCGCAATACCGGGAAGCATATGAGAGATGGTTGGGTTATCTTAAAGAAAGAATGTAGAGCAAGCTAATGAAGGAGGAAGAATCGATGAGTGGAAAGTCATTGCATAGCGTGTGCCGTTGGACTTTTAACCCCGGTAAAGGGGGATTTGTACCTGCTAATATGCGGCCGGCCTGGGCAGCGGATAAACTAAGCACCGCTGGAGTAATTAGGCTGGTCAAGGAAAAAATCATCCCCCGCCTGCCGGAACATGTCCAATTAGGCTATGAGGTTCACTATGATACTGAGATTAATGAAAAGAACGCGGCCGAAGTAGCAGATGCCTTGCTAGACGCTGGGATGTATCTGGCCATGATTACACCGGGCGCGCATAGCCACTTCGGTTACGGCGGGATCGCTTCACTTGATCCCAAGGAAAGGAAGGCTGCGGAGGAACTAGGTATCGGTACTGTAGATCTAGCCTATGGTCCGTTGCGAAAAGTCTGGCACCCAGACCCGAATCTGGCCCCAACCTTGGTCTTGTGGAACGGCTCATACGGGTATGATTTGGCAACCGTAGGGGTCCGGCAAATGTATCAAAACTTAAAAGAGAGTATTGCCGGATTGTGTAAGTATGAGGAAAAAGCCGGAGGTCTGATGTATATCGGTATTGAACCGAAGCCAAATGAAGGTCATCCGGCGATGTTAATTCCGACCGTTGCTTCCGCGCTCCTTCTCTTCCACCGTTTGCAGGAGGAGTTCGGGATCTCCAAGAAGAAAAAGGGAGTAAATAAAGAGTTTGGCCATACGGAAATGATCGGTTTAGATCACGTTTACGATACAGTAGAAGAACTGGATAATGACGGTATGGTTCATATGCATCTGAACAGCCAGGGGTATAACGACGGAATCATCTTGGGTGGACCTGGAAAATTCGATATTGACCATGGAACCAGAGTTAACGGGATGAATATCGCTATCGCAGGTCTGCTGGCAGAAGCAGGCTACAACCGGTGGAAAGGCCATGACATGTTGGTTAGACCATACGATAACGAGGAACAAGGCATAGATCGAATAATTAGAAGTATTTTGAGTTGGGAGGCCTGTGCGAAGGCAGCTGAGGAAGTTAATACTAAAGAGCTGATGACTTTCCTTAGCGCCCGGGAGACTGCAAAGGCCGAGGATATCATGAGAGCAGCCGTAGTAACGGCACAGAAATATTTTGACGAAATGTATAAGGGGTAATCTCCACAATAATAACCTCCATAGAAGGGGCTTCTGGATGACCAGGAGCCTCCTTCTATTTTTAAACGCCTGGTATAGCAAGGCTTTATTAATATTACGAAGACAAGAAGGATAGGACTATTTATCCATGAAAGTATCTTGACATTTTTGCTGAGTATCAGTAAAATATATTCCAAATCAGTGAAGACATATGGTATAATAATCAAATAAGTGTATATTTCAGGCGATGAAGGGACCAGTAGTACTGTCACACTCGAGCGACGTCGAGTTTTAAGTTCACAGAGAGCCTCCGTTTGGTGGAAGAGAGGTAACTTAAGCAGTATGAAAATCCTCCCGGAGCTTTCGGGATGAAGGCGCACGGTAAGCATACGTGCGAGGTAGTTTCGAACGGAAGACCACCGTTACCAGGTTAAAGTGGGCGGAGAAAGCAAAGCTAGTGATCCATCCCTGTATTATTCTCGAAGAATAGTACTGGCAGGGACAGGTACACTATTTAATGGAGGACCTATTCTCCGTCAAACTGGGTGGTACCGCGGTCAAGATCGTCCCTTTGCAGGGGCGGTTTTTTATTTTCATTACTGTTTTTGAAGGGAGCTGAATAATGATGGGAAAGTTTAAGGCAGTTGATACCAAGACTCCTCTTCCGCTGCGGGAAGAAGAGATCTTGCAGCAATGGTTGGAGCGAAAGATACCAGAATTAAGTGTTTCCGAGCGGGAAGGCGCGCCCAGATTTAATTTTTACGAGGGACCCCCTACAGCCAATGGAAAACCTGGTATTCATCATGTGTTGGCCCGCACGTTAAAAGATGTGGTTTGTCGCTACAAAACCATGCAAGGCTACCAGGTCTATAGAAAAGCCGGCTGGGATACGCACGGCTTGCCGGTAGAGATCGAAGTCGAGAAACAATTGGGCCTCTCCTCCAAGCAGGCAATTGAGGAATATGGGATTGAGGAATTTAACAAAAAGTGCCGGGAGTCGGTCTTCGCCTACGAGCGGGAATGGCGGCGGATGACTGAACGGATCGGATATTGGCTGGATATGGATGATCCCTATATTACACTGGATAATAATTATATAGAGACTGTTTGGTGGATTCTGAAGCAATATTTTGATGCGGGTCTGATTTATGAAGGGTATAAAATCATGCCCTACTGTTCCCGGTGTGGAACTCCTTTGGCTTCTCATGAGGTATCCTTGGGGTATAAGGATGAAAGCGTGGACACCGTTTATGTCAAGTTTAGGTTGAGTGAAGAAGAGAACGCCTCATTTCTGGTCTGGACCACTACGCCATGGACGCTGCCTTCCAATGTGGCTTTAGCAGTTAACCCGGAAAACATTTATGTACGCTCCAAACGTCAAGGAGATGAGGAAGTCTATATCTTAGTCAAAAACAGAGTAGCAGCGGTTCTTGGACCAGATACAGAGGTAATAGATGAATTTAAAGGATCCGAATTGGTAGGAAAAGCCTATGAACAACTGCTGCCCTTTGTCAAGACCGAGAGTAAACAAGCTTTTAGAGTTTATGGGGCTGATTTTGTTTCTACGGAAGACGGTACGGGAATTGTCCATATTGCACCGGCCTTCGGTGAGGATGACTACCAATTAGGCAGAAAAAATGACCTCCCCGTGTTACAGCCCGTTGATAAAGAAGGCAAGTTTACCAAAGAAGTCACTCCTTGGGCCGGGCGTTTCGTCCGGGAAGCCGATCCGGATATAATTAAATATCTCAAGGATGAAGGTAAACTATATAAAAAAGAGAAGGTTACCCACGCTTATCCGTATTGCTGGAGATGTGATACGCCTCTGCTTTATTACGCCCGAAAATCATGGTATATAGCGACAACCAAATATAAAGATAGGCTGATTGCCAATAACAACAAGGTCAAATGGTATCCGGAACATGTAGGGAAAGGACGTTTTGGTAACTGGCTGGAGAATCTGATTGACTGGTCACTCTCGCGTGACCGGTATTGGGGAACTCCCTTAAATATTTGGAAATGTGAGAAATGTGGGGAGTTGGCTTCGATAGGATCCAGACAGGAACTGGCGGAGAAGGCCATTGAAGAGGTTAATCCGGAAACCATTGAACTTCACCGTCCCTATATCGATGAGATTCACCTTCACTGTAAATGCGGGGGAAGAATGACCAGGACCCTGGAGGTAATTGACTGTTGGTTTGACTCCGGTTCTATGCCGTACGCACAATATCATTATCCCTTTGAAAATAAAGAGAATTTTCATCAACTATTTCCCGCGGACTTTATCTGTGAAGGTATCGATCAGACCCGGGGCTGGTTCTATTCACTCCTTTCCATCTCCACTTTTATCTCTGACCAACCGGCATATAAGAACGTGATGGTGAATGACCTGGTATTGGATAAAAACGGGCAAAAGATGTCCAAGTCCCGGGGAAATACGGTGGATCCTTGGAAATTGCTGGAACAATACGGCGCCGATGCTACCCGCTGGTATCTTTTGGCTGTTTCGCCGCCGTGGACACCTACGCGGTTTGATGAAGATGGGGTAAAAGAAGTTTTTACCAAGTTTTTTGGCACTTTACAGAATGTCTACTCTTTCTTTACCTTGTATGCCAATATCGACCAAGCAGATCCGGAAGCATACGATGTCCCCGTAGCCCAGAGAGAAGAGATTGACCGGTGGGTGCTTTCCCGGTTAAATTCTTTGATTAAAAAAATCCGTGCTGATATGGAGGAATTTGAGCTAACTCGTGTGGTCAGGTCTATTCAGTCTTTTATCATTGACGAGGTCTCCAATTGGTATGTCCGGCGTACCAGGGAACGCTTCTGGGCGGCGGAGATGGATACAAATAAAAAAGCGGTTTATCGTACGCTCTGGGAGGTTTTGGTTACTGTGGCAAAGCTGATGGCGCCCTTTGCTCCCTTCATGGCAGAAGAGATTTACAGTAACCTAAAACAAGGTCAAGACAAGCTAGCCACCGTTCATTTGGAACTATATCCGGAAGCCGACGAGAGTTTAATTGATCCAGATCTGGAGGAGCATATGGGCCTGGTAATTGACCTTGTTTCTCTGGGACGGGCAGCCAGAAATAAAGTACAGATTAAGGTCAGGCAACCTTTATCAACCATGAAGGTAGATGAAGAATGCCGGGAGATCTTGGCTCCTATGGAAGGGCTGGTTCAGGAAGAACTGAATGTGAAAAAACTGGAATATGTAGCCAATCCAGATGAATATGTCTCATATACGATAAAACCAAATTTCCCGGTTTTAGGTCCAAAGTACGGAAAGCTGATGAAGGGAATTGCCGCAGAACTCGCTAAAGAAAACGCCGGGGATCTTGTCCGTACCCTGAGGGAACACGGAGAATTAAGACTGATGGTTAATGGTGAAGAAGTCACTCTGCAAGAGGAAGATCTGGATATTAGGGTGGAACAGAAGGAAGGCTTTGTGGTTGAGATGGACCGGAGTAATTATGTGATTCTGGACACCACCTTAACTCCGGAATTGGTTCAGGAAGGCTTAGCCAGGGAAATAGTGTCCAAAGTACAAAATATGCGGAAAAACGCCGGTCTTGAATTGACGGATCGGATCAGACTGGAGTATGTTTCTAATGACGAGGTGGCAACGGCGATCGACAAGTTCGCAGAGTATATTAAAGAGGAAACCCTGGCGGTCAGTGTTAGCAAACAAGCTGAAGCCGGACCCGGCTATGAGACCTGGGAGATAAACGGACATCCAGCCAGCTTGAGGATTGAAAAAGTATAGTAAAGATTCAAGGCATAGATGTACAGGGAGCTTTAGGCGCACGATCAAAAGCTCCCTGAATTTTTATAAACTGAAACAAATGTCACTTGTTCATTACTGATTTCAGGGAAAAGATATTACTTTTGTCTATCACTATACCGGCTTGGAATACATACCCTATAGATATAGGAGTTAACTCCGGAATAAGTATTAAGGGAGGCCTGAGCAATGGCTGATGCTTTAGGTGGTTTCAACAATTTCATGCCGTTTTTAATCTTCTTAATCCTCATTCTTCTAGTCTTAGGAGGATTTAGTTATTAGTCGCTGGGGTAGGATGGTATATACCGGCAAGTAAATTTTATAAAAATAAAGCAAAAATTAGCAAAGGAAATACAGAGAAATAGTATGAAGTCGTGGATGATTTCGGAAAGTGTCACTATGGAAAACTTTGGTTGGGCAAAACGTCTGGCACGGAACTCCTCACGTGCCGGATGTTTTTTTATTATTAGGTCATCCACAGAAAGTTTTTATATATTGTTCGAGAGTAAGCTGGTCTCTATGGACAAGTGTAAAAAGGGATGAAATGAATATATACACTGTAGAGCATGGCATAATTAAATATGAAATGAAATTGCGTAACCCCAATAGTTGAATTTTTCCAGAAGATAACATATAATTAAATCTAACAATTGCATAAGGGCTCAAGGTGCCTATCACGGGTTGTGTTGGATGAGCGGGAGTCCTTGCCTTGAACAAGGCTTAGATGTTAACGCGCCACCACCATCCCGTCAGGGCTTAAAAGAGAAACAGGTGAGAATCCTGTACGGTCCCGCCACTGTAACAGGGGAGGTTTTTAACGGAATACCACTGGCTGTCATGTAGATACGCGGCTGGGAAGGTGTTAAGAACCGGTGATCCTGAGTCAGGAGAACTGCCTTGAGTCAATCATCTTTGCATAGAGGGTTGCGCTTTTCCGCACTGCTGACGATGAATGGTGATGGAAGACACATCTATGGCGAGAACACCTCTATGAAAAGAAGGGCAATTCCGACTACGGTTGATAGGAGGGATTTTTATGGTCTTACTTATAGTGCCTACAATCTATTTGAGGGATTGTAGGTTTTTTAATTGTGCTTGATCAAATGTATATTTGTGTGCACATCCAGAGGTGCGATTCTGTATTACATGATACAGGATAAGGCCTGGATGCTAACGCCATCGTAAACACCTGTAGGCGATTTATTGCGATTTGTTTGGCGCGCTTTCTTCAATCAAAATGAATCTGCTTAAAAGGCGCAGAGTGCTGACTCATTGCGTTAAAATTGGAGGTTTATAATTAATGAAGAAGAAAATAAAAAAGAAATATTCCTTTATTGCCCTGGCAATAGAAATGTTCATCTTGGCGGCCATGGTCATGGCTTTCAACCTACCGGTTCTAGCGAAGGATGAAACAGAAGAGAAGGTTTATGAAGAAGAATACGTGGTGACCGCCACCCGGATTCCACAGAGTCTGGGTGAGGTCCCGGGGATGATCGAGATGATCAGCGGAGAAGAAGCGGATAAAGGGATTGAGACGGTCTCCGAGGTGTTGGCGGAGAACGGTTTTTCATTTTCATCCTACGGGGGAGAACATTCAACTGCTTGTTTACAGATGGATGGGGTAAACGACTCCAGGTTACAGTTTATGGTGAACGGTGTTTCCATGAGTCCGAATGCTACCGGTAATGTGGATTTAAGTTTTTTCCCCACTGCCGGACTGAAAAGAATCGAGGTAGTTCATGGTCCTCTTTCAGCGTTATATGGTGCTAATGCCCTCGGAGGGGTTGTTAATATTATAACGGATCTAACTGGAGAGCCAGAGAAAACCCTGTCGCTTAATGGAGGATCCTTTTCTACAAAACAATGGGGACTGGCGATGAAACAAAAGAGATGGGGTATTGCCTGGGGGGGCAATGCAACAGATGGATTTAGAGACTACTCGGCCTCTGAAAGGTACTATTTTAGCGGGCAGTATAATTTTTTTCAAACAGATAGTGAGTATTTGATCTTTAGAGGAGACTATATGGGAAAAAACTCTCAACAACCTGGTTCGGTTCACTATCCTGCAAAGGATGATCAGTATGATCAACGTTTAATGTGTGACTTAAGTGGAAGAATGAACTGGATTGATGGTCTTTGGGAATATAAAATATATGGTCAGGAGTATAAGACAGAATATAAGAGTGGTTCAGAAACGACAAAAGACAAGCATAAGGTAATGAATTATGGTGTTGATATTGCCGCATTGTATGAAGTGGCTAATCATGAATTGTTGGTTGGTTCAACCTTTGAAACTGATCATGTGGAAAGTACGACTAGCGGGAAACATTCTCTAGATAATTTCAGCCTATATTTTCAAGATTTATGGTTTATCTCTGCAGACTTAATGTTATTATCAGGATTGCGATGGGATTATAACTCTGAATACGGTTCGCCTTTTTCTCCGCGGATAAGTGTCACCAAGTATTTCTCAGATGAACTGAATATTAGTTTTGCCTACGGTCAGGCATTTACCGCTCCCACGATTAGTGATCTATATGATGTTTACGAAAGTGCCTGGTATTCTTTTTATGGAAATCCAGACTTGAAACCAGAAAAGAGTGAACGCTTTGACCTTACTGGTAACTGGAGAAGTGGAAGAGACTCTTTTTTGATTAATATCTACCGATCCACCATTAATGACGGGATAGCTTATACTGATAACTTTCAGAGCAAAACCAACATTGCTCAAATAATCATTAACGGACTGAATCTTAAAATAGAGAGGGCGTTAACAACAAACATATTTGGAAGTTTGGGCTACAGGTGGGTGGAAAGAATGGAAGACGAAAGGAAGACCCAGACATTTTTGCCCAGTACAACTTATGACTATGGCGATCATCGCTGGGATCTGGCCCTAAAATATAAGAAGGATGGCTTAACATCCACGCTTAGCGGGCAAATCGTCTCCGGTCGGAGGAAGCTTCCCAATTATCAACTTTGGCATTTTAGCCTCAATTATCAGGTAAATCAGGTTCTCTCCTTGAGCCTGGCTGCCAATAACCTTCTGGGAGAGGAATACGAGATAATCAGCGGCTATCCCATGCCCGGGAGGAGCTTTAGTGCGGGGTTGAGTTATAGCTTTTGAGGTGTAGACGGTGTTTAAGAAGTATTTATACTGGTCGGCCTTGATTCATCTCTTTGTGCTTTGGGGGGTAGGTGTTTGCCTGCCTCCCTCCGTTCCAGGTCATTCAGGCCCCATTGTGCTGGAGTTTAACCTTGGAGGACCGCACAGTACCGGAGGAACAGATTTTACCGATCACCAGGAGGGAGGCAGATCAGTTCCGAAAGGGAAAATACCGGTACAGCCAGTGGAAACGGCGGTTCCACTGCAAAGGCAAGGAAGTACAATGGCAGAATCGAACCAAAGGGAAGATGCGTTCATTGAATCCTGGGTGGCAGCAGTCGAACAGCGAGGAATAACTGTCCAAGAGAACGGCTCCAAGGAAAGCGCACCGGATGGTCTGTTCGAAGTTGAAGAGGCGAACAGGGAAAATCGTAAGAATAAAGAGGCAGCTGCGGAAGAAGAACCCTTTGTTCTCAGCGAAAACGCTAGTCAACAACCAGAAAAATCTGGGCCAAAGTTAATTTCAGGAAGGGAGTTCACAGAAGAGGCCCGGGAGGGGGCTTCCGGGCAAAATCTGCCTGATACCGGAGAGAAAAGCAGCGGTAGTTATTGGCCACACTTACCTGAGGACCAGAGGAGGGCGGCGACAGGAGCCGGTTGTGAATCCCGTTCTGCTGAACTGGGAAGAGGCAAGGGTGAACCGGATCAGCTGCCGGTCTTAGTTCAGAGCAGCATACCCTCTTATCCCTTAATGGCCAGAAGAAGGGGGTGGGAAGGCACAGTAACACTCCAGATTCATCTGGATCAGGACGGAAAGGTTGGAGAGGTGGAAGTGCTTGAATCTTCAGGCTATGAGATCCTGGACCAAGAAGCGAAGCAGACCGTTCGAGGTTGGCGCTATACCCCGGCTTATCAGAACGGAACCCCCATTGACTGTTTGCTCAGAGTTAAGGTTACTTTTGTCTTGCAGAATTGAGTCTGCGTAAATAAAGTAAGTACAGTACGCAGGAGGGTCAGTTATGCAATTGCTTAGGGAAGGCGGATTTTTTGTTTGGCCGTTGCTAATTGTTTCAATTATAGGCGCGGCCATTATTGCCGAAAGGATACAGGTGTTTCATAGAATAACAAAAAGACCGTTATGGGAATACCAAGTTCCTACGGAAGTGGTAATGGAGTTGCGTACGCGCTTAACCGGTTTGCAGACCATTATCACTATTGCGCCGATGCTTGGATTATTGGGTACAGTCACCGGTTTAATGAAGTGTTTTAGCTTGCTTGGGGCGAAAACCGGTAGCTATCGACCGCAAGAAATCAGTCTGGGGATCAGTGAAGCCTTGATTACGACAGCAATCGGGTTAATCATCGCTGTAGTGGCCACGGTCTTTTATAATTATTTTGTTGCGCGGCTCGAAGCATATGTGCAAGAATACAATGGATTTTTGGAAAAAGGTGAGGATAATGAAGAAGAAACCCTTGGACCCCGGTAAACTGCCCGGGCCTAAAGTGGAGATTATCAATTTGATCGATGTCTTAATTACCTTGGTGGCCTTTTTCTTGTTGACTACAGTCTTTGCTGACCAGCGCGACTACTTACGAGTTAACCTTCCCCAGGTGGAGGAGGCGGGTGTGACGCATCCGTTGTCAACAGGGATTTTAATAGAAATGGATGAAAAAAATAATATCTATTTGAATAAACCTGGTCAGCCTGTGCCAAAAGAAGAACTTATTCGTTTTCTACGGAAAAACGCCGGGCGGGATTTGATGGTGACAATTCAAGCAGACAAAGCTTGTAATTATGAGGAGGTTATACGTCTATTGGATCTGGTCCGGCAATGCGGGTATAGCCGGGCCGCGCTTGAAGTGCGCAGGAACTGACTGGCTTGTGGATTAATCTCTATTTTTACTAAAGTCCCCTCAACTTTTACGGATCATCGATCCACCTCTTGTACACTCCTATTATTCAGCCATAAGTTGCGTATCCGATGGTTTACCAAAATTGACATAGCAACTCCTTCCTCGGTACGTATTATTCACCAGGGTAGTATATCCATAAAACTACTTGATTAGGAGGAAGGCAAAGGAGGAGATAGAGCAGTATTATAGATAAGTAGAACAGGAGTTGAAAAGATAACGGGGATAAGCTGGGGAAAAATTGTAAACCAAAATAATTTAAACGGTTGACAATAGAACTCTCCTGTAATAAAATACAATTGAAATTTTGTGGTAAACATTAAGCCTATAATCAAGCGTTACTAAGGGTGGATAAGACCCGGTTATGAGGAAGGATTGGTTGATTCAAGTGGAGAATGAAAAGTTGATTGATTTACGAAGATTAGTTAATATTTCCCTATTTACTTCTCTGATTATTGTAGGTGGGTATTTAAGTCTGCCGCTGCCTTTAAGCCCTGTGCCAATTGTGTTAGCGGATTTTTTTGTCATGCTCTCCGGGTTACTCTTGGGGGGAAGAGCCGGCGCCGCCAGTGTCGGCTTGTTAATCTTCTTGAGCTTAATTGGTTTGCCGGTGCTCGCCGGAGGAGGGGCTGGAATCGCCGTCTATTATGGCCCGACCGGAGGATTTATCTTTGGTTATTTGGCTTGCGCCTCCGTGGCGGGTTGGATAGCAAATAAAGGAACTCCTGGTATAATTAAGGATTTGGCCGCTCTGGTTTGTGGAAATGCTCTCTTATATGCTTTGGGGGTGCCTTGGTTGAAGTTTGTGGCGAAGCTATCATGGGAACAGGCCATAGCCTTTGGTTTGTTACCGTTCATCGGCGGAATGGTGATCAAGATGATTACCGCCGTTGCTTTGGCCAGAATACTACGCCCTGGCATCAACAGGTTGAGGTAAATGAGTTAAAAGATCAGACGGAGAGGCGAATAGTAAGTAAGATTAATAGGGGTGGACGAAATTAAAGCAACCGGAGAAAATAAGGTTGTAAATGATGGCGCGGATAGGTAATATAAGATTATTTCCAGTGAGAAGGGGTAAATATTGACTACCATTCTACAGATTGAGGAGTTGACCCATACCTTTGCGAACGGAGTTACTGCGGTTAAAGCAGTAAATTTGCAATTGGGGAAAGGGGAGTTTGTGGTATTGGCCGGGCCTAATGGTTCCGGGAAGACTGTCTTGATTAAACACTTTAATGGGCTGTTACAGCCGACAAAAGGTAGGGTGCTCTTGGCGGGGGAGCCGATTACTAAAAATCTGCTCTTAGCCCGCCAGAAGATTGGCTTGATTTTTCAGGACGCAGATAGTCAGATCGTCGGGCAGACCGTAACGGAGGATGTAGCCTTTGGCCCGGAAAACCTCTGTTTGCCCAGGGAGGAGATTAGAGAAAGAGTTGATCGCGCCTTACAGGCTGTCGGTCTGAGTGAGCTTGGGCATGTCCGTCCTCATACCCTCTCCGGAGGGCAAAAACGCAGGCTGGCCGTGGCCGGAATTTTAGCCATGGCTCCGCAGATCATTGTCTTTGATGAACCATTTACCGGCTTAGATTATCCCGGCGTCATTCAGGTGTTAAAACAAATAGTGGATCTTCACAAAAAAGGACACACCATCCTGGTAGTCACTCATGATTTGGAGAAGGTACTGGCCCATGCCGACCGTTTACTGATCATGAATGAAGGAAGGATTGTCCGCGATGGTAAACCTGAGGCAATCATTGATGAAGTTGAGCGGTTCGGCATTAAGAAGCCCTATGGAAAAGGGAGAAGGGTGGAGACGATGACTTGGCTGACTTAAACATCTTTCATTACTGGCCGCAAGAAACCTTTCTTCACCGAATGGATCCGAGGATAAAACTCGTTTGCCTGCTGATACTGAGTATTACCGGGGGGTTGGCCGATACGGCGCCGGCTTTGACCATATTGACCATGATGGTTATAGCCCTGTTGTACGTGGCTAAACTGCCGTTTACTAAAATAATGGCAGAAATACGTATTTTTCTTTTGTTTATATTATGTATTATGCTAATTCATGCTTTACGTGTTCCCGGGGAACCTTTGCCACTGTGGGCAGGTGGAAGGTTTTTCACACGGGAAGGGATGTTTTCAGGCTTGTTCTATGGCTGGAGAATAATACTTCTGCTCCTGCTAAGCGCAATTTTGACTGCTACCACCACTCTATCTGCCTTACGGGAGGGAATTCAGTCCATCCTGCGCCCTGTCCCCTTTGTTCCTGAGGAAAAAATAGCAACCATGTTCAGTCTGGTCTTGTCTTTTATTCCTCTCCTTCTGGATCGAGCAGTGGAGATCGCAGAGGCCCAAAAGGCAAGATGTGTGCAGAAACGGAAAAATCCGGTTAAAAGGTTGTCTTGTCTTGTTTACCCTTTTCTTAGTCAGGCGTTTCTTTATGCCGAGGAAGTAGTCACGGCAATGGAAGCCCGGTGCTATACAGGACGGAGAACTGTATCCGGTTTTTACCTTACGACCTCCGGTCTGCTGTGTTTAGCTTTGACCATTCTTATCTCTCTTGTTATATGCATAGTGCTTTAGATTTTTGTGGCAATTATAATGCCATGTAATATTTCCAAAGGGGTTATATAATGTCAAGACCAATAAAGATTCGCGCTCATCATCTCTTGTGTTTACAGGGGTATCAAGGGTATGGTTATAGCAGAGAGTTTGAGGAGAATCTCAGTGCAGTATTGGCCTACTTGCGAAGATCTCCAATAATTGAGGTTGTGGTGGAAAATGATGTCATCTGTGCAGAATGTCCAAATGCCATCGGGAGATATTGTAAGCAGGATCTAACGGAAAAGATGAACTTCAGGGCACTGGACTTAAAAGTATTGGAAAAATTAAAGATCCCGCCGGGAACAATAGACCGGGTGGACAACTTGTTTTCTCTTGTCAATCAACTATTCAGTAGAGCGGAAGATGTGACTGAGCTTTGTGGCCAGTGTCAATGGGGAGAAAAATGTCTCTGGTTCCAGTCGCGGATACACAGTAGCCGCTGGGGAGCGTAGGCGTAAGCTTCTTAAATAAATATGTTAAATTAAAACACCGGCCTAATCCGGTGTTTCTTAGTCTATTTTCGCCAAAAACCGGGATAAAAGAGGACTAAAACCGTGATCAATTCCAAACGCCCGGTTAGCATGAGAAAGCTTAAGGTCCATTTAGCGAGGGCAGACAGAGAGGAGTAATTTTCATAAGGGCCTATGCTGGCCAGTCCGGGACCGACATTACCAATGCTGGTGGCAGAAGCAGTCAACGAAGTCAAAACATCTTCCCCCGTAGCCATCAGGACCAGAGAACCCAAAACGAAAAGGATTATGTATATAAAGAAAAAAGCCAGTGCTTCATGGATGACACTATCCGGAATATAAACGCCGCCTAGTTTGGTTTGGATAATTTGCCTTGGATTAATGGCTTGTTTTATCCGGCGGTGGGCGTATTTACAAAGTATGACGTAGCGGGCTACTTTAATCGAGCCTCCGGTTGATCCGGTGCAGCCGCCGACAAAAAGTAGGGTAAAGATAATTCCCTTAGCAAAAGGCGGCCACAGGTTAAAATTGTCACTACTAAAACCGGTGGTCGTAATGATCGATACCACTTGGAAGAGAGAACGCCGAAAGGCGGTGGTCAGGGAAAGATCCATCTTTAGAAAGAGATTAATCATGATTAAAAAAGTGGAAACCGAGATAATTCCCAAATAAGTCTTGGTTTCCACATCATGAAGAAAAGGGGTGAGACTCTTTTTTTGGAGCGCGCGGTAATGCAAGGAAAAATTCATACCGGATATAAGCATAAAAATAATGGTAATTCCTTCAATATATGGGCTATGATAAGCCTCCAGACTAATCCCACGGCAGGAGAATCCACCAGTAGCCACCGTGGCAAAGGCATGGATTACACTGTCAAAAAAAGGCATGCCGGCAAACTTCAAAGCGAATACCTGGGTGATGGTCAAACCGGTATAAATCAGCCACAAAGTAGTAGCCGTCTCTTTCAGCCGGGGCAATATTTTGTCCGGGGTCGGGCCTGGAACTTCAGCTTGAAACAGAGGAGCCCCTTTCTTTAAAAAGGAGAAGACAGCCAGGGAAAGCACGATGATTCCCATTCCACCCAGCCAGTGTGTTAAAGCGCGCCAAAGGAGGATTCCCCTGGGCGTTCCTTCAATATTTGTCAGAATAGTGGCGCCGGTGGTGGTCAACCCGGACATAGTCTCAAAGAAAGCATCAGTATATGAAGGAATGGTCCCGGAGAGAAGATAAGGCAGAGCGCCTATAGCTGTCAAGACAATCCAGCCGAGACAAACAATGGCGAACCCTTCTTTTCTACGGATACTGCCATCCGGTTTAAGTAAGCTCAGTATTAACCCGGCGCCTACACCGATCATGATGGAAAAGAAAAAAGCCTTGCGATCCGGAGAATGGTCCCTAATCGCGATAATTAATGGAAGGATCATGGTAATGGATAAGAGGAGAGAAAGCTTTCCGATGGTGTGGCCGACGATTTTGATCTTCATAGGGATTCCTCCATCAGTTCGGTAGAGCGAATAAAGAGTTTCTCTGCTTTGGAGACGGCGGACTGCAGAGCAAAGACGATTACATGGTCATTGGCGCAGAGTACAGTATCTCCCCTGGGCACTACGATATTGCCTTCGTGAATGGCCGCGCCAATCAGAATACCGGTTGGGATGTTCAAGTCTTTTAGTTTTCCTGTGGTTACCGGTGAATTTTCTTCCACAATCAGTTCCATGATTTCTGCATCACCGGAGTTTAGCAGACTAATGGCCACGATATTCTTTGCGCGCACCAGTTTCAGTACGGTGTTTATCGTCAATAACCGGGGAGTAATAGTGGCTGTCACTCCGGCTCTCTCAGCCAAGGGGATATTGTCTTCTCTGCCAATCTCCGAGATGATCTCCTTCACCCCGAGCTTACTCGCCATCATACTGGCTACTAAATTAGCGTTTTCGGAACCAAGCAGAGAGATGAAGATATCATCCGGACCCAGATTTTCTTCGGTTAGAGTCTCCATTTTGGTGGGATCGGCGTATATGAAATCACAGCCATTAATCTCCTGGGCTAAAGTTTGCAAGTGTTCTTTGTTCGTGTCAATCAGTTTAAGTTCAGGGATATTTCTTTTATTACTTAAGAGACGGATCAGGTACTGTGCGGTCAAATTGCTACCTGCGATGATAATCCGGCGGAAAGAATGCTTTTTTTGCTTGATTAACCCGTTAAGATTTTGAAACCCCTTAGTCTCTCCCAGGACAAAAACCTTGTCGTTTGGGGTTAGCACGGTGCTGCCATGGGGAATTACCGCCTTTCCATTTCTGCTAATCGCCACGATGGTAAAGTTATTGAGGTTCAGTTCGGAGATGGGCTTTCCGGCCACTGCCATGTCCTCTTCGATCTTTAGTCCGATGAGACTGAGTTTACCATCAAAGAAGTATTCCATGTCCGTGGCCATCGGGACTTCGATCAAGCGAAAAATTTCTTGAGCAGCCAGATGTTCAGGGTTGATGATTAAATCAATTCCATAATTGGAGTAGGACAAGAGATAGGGATGGGGCGAGGTATAGTCTGAATTCCGGATCCTGGCTACAGTCATCGGTACACCGCATTGCTTAGCTGTCATGCAAGCGATCATGTTCAATTCATCATTCTCAGTGACCGCCACTACAATATCAACCGTCTTGATGTTGATTTTTTCGAGGGTTCTGGCGCTGGCCCCGTTCCCCATCACGGTCAGCACATCCAAATGATCGGAGACCATATTTAAGGCTTCAGGGTCTTTATCAATGACAATGACATCGTGCTGTTCGTCGGATAAGGCTTTGGCAATATTGAATCCGACTTTTCCCGCGCCAATAACTACGATTTTCATGAGTATCCTCCTAAATTCTGGTACCGCCAACAGTTGGTAGTAGTAGAAGATATTTATCACTCGATATTTGCTGGTCGTTTTATATATGAAAGTATGAAAGTAATTATAGCTTGAACTTCGTAGTAGCGCAAGATTGTCTTTAGACAGTTGGTATAGGGTTTTCCGGAACAATAATATTATACTAAACCAAGTCGGTGGAGTCGATGAATCAACAAAAAAACCCCTTCTGGAAAGGAGGAGAAGATCTAATGGCGGCCCCGAGACGAGTCGAACGTCCGACACGCGGTTTAGGAAACCGCTGCTCTATCCTCTGAGCTACGGGGCCATTTTTTTATTTTTAGTATAAATAATTATACCAAAGAAGCGAGTTCCGTTCAATAGTTGGTAACCGAAATTCTTAGCTAAAAGCAGGTTCTTATGGTTGTTCTATCCAGTCAGAAGGAGTTAAGTAAAAGCAGAAAGTAATTGAAGAGAAGGGGGGTATATGATATTTTGGGGATAGCGGTATTGGATTTTCTAATCAAAAGCCCATTATGGGCTCTATCAATCACCCCATTCTTTCTTTATCCGGGGGATTAGGCACGGTTATGCTTGGATTTCCCAAGATGAGTAAGATAAGGATCAAAAACAGGATAAAGGGTGAATATAACTTTATTTCCTCTAAAAACGAAATCCATCCGCTCTTCACTGTTATCTCCTCCTTTATTTGGCAAAAGCGTAGTATCTCGTTTGGGTAATAAGGAAAAATAACCCTGATACTAATAGAGTATGATAACGAGATAGTATTGGGAAGCGGGAGATAGAAATTTTACGCGCAAGGCGGGTTCAGGTTAGAATGTTTGTACGGTGGTAAGTGAGTATGTTTGTGATCTACGATCGAGAAAAGCAAAGAAAACCGATTAAAGTTTGGCTGGATTCAATAAGCGATTTGGAAGAATCTTGCTTGGAACAGGCATATCATTTAGCGAATTTACCTTTTCTCTTTAAGCATGTAGCATTAATGCCGGACACCCACACCGGATACGGTATGCCGATCGGAGGAGTAATAGCCTTAAAAGAAGCGATTATTCCCAATGCCGTGGGTAATGATATTGGGTGCGGAGTTGCCTTTATACATACTGATATTGACGTTAATGAACTAAACAAGAGTCTGATACAAGAGATTGTAGAGGAGATTTTAAAAGCCATTCCAACCGGATTTGAACACCAAAAGGCGAAGAAATCTTCGCCGGTATTAACCAGTGCAAAAGATGAATTAGTTGCAAATTTGGGTAAGGCGAACCCCAGTATTAACTTTTTATATAATGAAATCGACCGGGCGTATTACCAAACAGGCACGCTAGGAGGAGGAAATCACTTTATCGAACTGCAGAAGGATGAAGACGGGAAGCTGGGCATAATGGTTCATTCGGGGAGCAGAAATTTGGGGTATCAAATCTGCCGGTATTTTAATAAAGTAGCCCAAGAATTACGGGAGAAATGGCCTGTTAAAATTCGTTCTGAATGGCAATTGTCCTACTTACCTGTGAGCTCGGTGGAGGGACAGTCATATATTCAATGGATGAACCTGGCGTTAAACTTCGCGCAAGAAAACCGGCAGAATATGATGGATAAAGTTATAGAGATCATAACCAACAAGGTCAGACCATTTAGAATAGAGCTGAAGATTAATGCTCATCATAACTATGCTGCAGTCGAAGATCATTTCGGCAAAGAGGTATGGGTTCATAGAAAAGGCGCCATAAGAGCGCGTAAAGGAGAACCGGGGATTATCCCCGGTGCGATGGGAAGTTACAGTTATATTGTTGAAGGGTTGGGGAATCCGGAATCGTTCTGTTCGTGTTCGCATGGGGCCGGTCGAAGGATGGGAAGGAAAGAAGCAAAAAGACAATTCAGTACCGAACAAGTATTAACTGATTTGAAAGACCAAAATATTATTCTCGGCACTAAGGATCAACATGGAGTGGTTGATGAATGTAGGTTCGCATATAAAAATATTGATACAGTGATTGAAAATGAAAAAGATTTAGTGAAGCCGGTAATGAAATTAAGAACCTTGGCGGTAGTAAAAGGGAGCGAAAAAAAGAGAGGGTAAAATATAAGAAGACCGGAAAATCCGGTCTAATTTTTTGTGTTTGATCGGAAAAGCTTTCGGGTGGGGGTTTTTAGTGCGGAGGTAAGCAATTGGTAAGTAATTCGCGTTTTTACTGTGCTTAAATTTAATTAACTGGCGCGCCCGGCAGGATTCGAACCTGCGACCTTTTGATTCGTAGTCAAACACTCTATCCAACTGAGCTACGGGCGCATCAAACTGCAAAAGATATATTACCATAAGAAAGGGGTAAAGTCAAGAATTTGTTCTGCCAACCTGTGTAATCAGTTCCTTCGGCTCGTTGTAAAATTAAATGCAACATCAAAAAGTAATAAAAAAATATAAAACCATAGTGAGAAATCATGTATGATTTTAAGTAACCAATCTCAAAACATACAAGGGGTTCTCAACTATGGCTATACAATATAAGTCTAAC
>DATCJV010000044.1:0-13260 GCA_036562625.1 Bacillota bacterium
GTTAGACTTATATTGTATAGCCATAGTTGAGAACCCCTTGTATGTTTTGAGATTGGTTACTTAAAATCATACATGATTTCTCACTATGGTTTTATATTTTTTTATTACTTTTTGATGTTGCATTTAATTTTACAACGAGCCCTCGATTTTCTTTTAGTTTTTTACCTTGACGGGATCAATTTAATGTGGTAGAATTAATTTTGCTGTTGGGGGGGTAGCCCAGTTGGTTAGAGCGCTACGTTGACATCGTAGAGGCCAGCGGTTCGAGCCCGCTCCTCCCCACCATCTATTAGAATAGAAGATCTAAAGCAGATGAAGGAGTGAAGACTTTCATTTGCTTTTTTTATTCTCGGCACTGCTTTCCCTGGCTTGAATTTTTCTCGTATTTTTATAAATAGATTCTGTATTTTTCAGGGAGAAAAAAGTAACAAAATTTTCCTAAATATGTGCTATTTTCCTGTTTGCTGTTTCCTGTGGAATCATATTCTTGCCAGATTTGCACTGAAACTGCTTTTATTTCGAGGACCCGAGGTCTTGTAAAGCCGTTCAGCTTGTGTTATAATTAAGTTACTTCAAGAGCGGGTGGTTTCGACCAAGTTTAACCAAGCTAAAAAAGGAAGGGGAGAGGTTAAGTGATCCTTTCCGCCGAGTTTTTTTGGAAAATATTTGAGGTAACCGGGTCGATCACAGCTTATTTGCTTTACAAAGAATTGGTAAGAAACTGAAAGTGCGTCTTATATTAATGCATAGACGACTTGGTGATTATACTGATTATACCATGTACAGACTGAAGTGTGTATAAGATACTTTATTGCTATAGCGATATGTATGTATGATAAAGACGATGAAAGAGAGAGTAGGCCGGTATCCTATGCTTCCTTGGAATGCATAGACATGGACGCTACAGGGAGGAATGGTAAAGTGCGAACATTCCCGTTCACCCGGTTGAAGTTCACTCTGGAGTCGCAGGCTGAAAAAGTAGTAGGCTGTGCCGGGATTCCAACGTTAATGGAAAAAAGAAGCAGGAGATTATCCTGCTTCGCCAAAGTGAGCTAATGCTTGGTTCTTACTGGGAATTAAGCATTTGGCTAATTTAGGGTGGTACCGCGGAAAGAAACCTTCCGTCCCTGACCCGGGATGGAAGGTTTTTTATTATATACTTTATATACTCTCATACTACGTTTTCCCCGGGTTTTCGCCCGTGTGGATTTTTCCCTTTTAATTTTATGAAAAGGAGGTTAAAAAATGCAGGAAAAGCTTAGTCAAATCAGAGCCAAGGGGATTAAAGAAATAGATGAGGCCGCTTCTTCTGCTGAATTAAACAGTATCCGGCTGGAGTATTTTGGGAAAAAAGGTCTAATTACTCAATTAATGAGGGGTTTAGGCGCCCTCTCTCCGGAGGAACGACCGGTAGTGGGGAAATTAGTAAATGAGCTCCGCAATGAATTGGAGGAGGCCTGGGAAAAGAAGAATCAAACCATCTTACACTTGGAGGCAGAGGCCAAACTGGAAAAAGAACGGATTGATGTGGAACTTCCCGGACGCAAGCCGCGTCGGGGCAATCAACATCCCTTAAGCGCCATCATCCAAGAGATTACCGAAGTCTTTCTGGGGATGGGCTTTTCCGTTGCGGAAGGTCCTGAAATTGAGGAGGATTATTATAACTTTGAGGCCTTGAATATCCCTCCTGAGCATCCCGCCAGGGAGATGCATGATTCTTTATACATCACCGATAAAACCCTGCTGCGCACTCATACATCCCCTGTGCAAGTCCGGACCATGGAAAAACTATATCCGAATCCGGTACGGATTATCGCGCCCGGACGGGTTTACCGTAGGGATGCGCAGGACGCCACTCATTCTCCAATGTTTCACCAGATTGAAGGGTTGGTAGTGGATGTGGGGATTACTTTTAGCGACCTGAAGGGGGTTCTTACGGAGTTCATCAAGAAGATCTTCGGTCAGGACCGAAAGGTTCGTTTTCGACCGAGTTTCTTTCCTTTTACTGAACCCAGTGCGGAGGTTGATGTTTCCTGCCTTTGTCAAGGTAGAGGATGTCGTGTTTGTAAGAACACCGGTTGGCTGGAGATCCTTGGCTCTGGTTCTGTCCATCCCAATGTGTTGAAATATGCAAAGTACGATCCTGAGGTTTACTCCGGTTTTGCCTTTGGGATGGGTGTGGAACGGATTACCATGCTTCGGTATGGGATCTCTGATATCCGGCATTTTTATGAAAGTGACGCCCGGTTCTTGGAACAATTTCGGTAAGGGGGAGAGACAAATGCGAGTATCTTATAGATGGCTACGCGATTACGTACAGGTGGATTTATCTCCAAGCGAATTGGGAGATAAACTCACCTTGGCCGGGTTTGAGGTAGATGAGATCTTGGATCTTGGTGAACCCTACCGTGCTTTACGCGTAGGCCGGATTGAGCAGATTCAGCCGCACCCGGAGGCTGGACATCTACTGGTTTGTCAGGTCAGAATCTCCGATGGCCTGGTAACGGTGATTACTGCCGCTCAGAATTTGAAAACCGGCGATCTGGTACCGATTATCCTTCCCGGGCAACGTCTGCCCAACGGGAAATTAATAGAAGAAACCAGTTTTAAGGGGATAAAATCCTTTGGGATGCTTTGTTCAGAAGAAGAACTTGGGCTGGCCCGTTCTTCCCAGGGGATTATGACGCTTCCGGCGGATACCCCTTTGGACGCGGAATTATATAAAGTCCTGGGCTTGGACGATACTGTTTTTCTGTTGGAACTCACCGCCGACCGAGCCGATTGTTACGGAATGCTCGGGATAGCCAGGGAGGTAGCGGCCATTACCGGACAGGAGTTGAAGTATCCTACTTTTGCGGTCACCGAGAGTGAACCCTCCATCCATGATCTGGTACAAGTTTCAGTGGAAGCGCCGGATCTGTGCCCCCGGTACGCCGGCCGGGTTTTGTTGGATTTAAAGATCGGCGACTCTCCGCTTTGGCTGAAAACCCGATTGCTTGCTGCCGGGATGAGGCCGATTAATAATATGGTGGATATCACCAACTATGTGATGTTGGAGATGAACCAACCGCTGCACGCTTTTGACTTGGACCGGATGGAGGATCACCGGATTGTGGTGCGCCGGGCCCACCCGCAAGAGCTCATAACTACTCTGGATGAGCAGGAAAGAGAATTGAACGAAGAGATTCTGCTGATTGCCGATGCCCGGAAAGGCCAATGTATCGCGGGAGTGATGGGCGGTTGCGACAGTGAGGTGTCAGCCGGGACCAGCAGAATATTTTTGGAATCAGCCTATTTTTCACCGGTTAATATCCGGAGGACCAGTCAACGGTATGCCCTGCGTTCTGAAGCCGCCATCCGCTTTGGCAAAGGTCTGGATCAGGCCGGAGTGGTGAAGGCCTTGGATCGAGCGGCCAATCTGGTACAGTCATTGGGGATTGGGCGGATAGCCAAAGGCGTCATCGATATAGAGCACAGTCCGGTCAAACCAAGGAAAATCCTCTTCCGTCCGGAAAAGATTAATTCCATCTTAGGCACGAAGTTGTCCACAGACTATATGGTCGATACTTTACAGCGCCTCTCTTTTCAAATGGTGACCGAGGGTAATAAAGAGTTTGCACTGGTTCCCACTTACCGCCAGGATGTAGAGAATGATGCGGATCTGGCGGAAGAGATCGCAAGACTCTATGGGTACGATAATATTCCGACCACCTTTCCTCAGACCAAAGAGGTTGGCGGCTTAACCCCCAGACAAGAAATGGAGGGGAGAATCCGCCACTTGATGCTTGGTTATGGATTAACGGAAGTGATGAATTACAGTTTTCATGGGAAAAAAGTGTTTGATCGGATGCGGATCCCCGCCGGCCATAGCCTGCGCCATACTGTGGAGATGATGGTGCCCCTCAGTGAAGAAGGCTCTATCATGCGGACCACGCTTTTGGCGGGGATTTTGGAGACCCTCAGCTATAATGCCAAGCGGAAACAGGATGACTTGTCCGTCTTTGAATTGGCCCGGGTTTATCTGCCTACCGGCGAAGGGACTTTACCCAAAGAACCCTTGCATCTGGCAGGCGCCTTGATGGGATGCGCCTTTGAGGCCGGGTGGAATCAACCCCAACGCCAAGTAGATTTTTATGACGGTAAAGGTCTTATCGAACAGCTCCTAACTGATTTGCGCATTAAAGGATGGAGCTTTAAGGCGCAAACCCATCCTTCGCTTCATCCGGGAAGAACGGCAGTTTTGGAGCTGAACGGGAAGATCTGCGGATATGTGGGAGAGATTCACCCCGCGGTGAAGGAAGAATATAATCTGGCCAGTGCCGCCGTGCTCTTTGAATTGGATGTCGAGGCTTTGTGGGAGGCGCGGGAAGAGCGGATCTTTAGAGTAAAACCCATTCCCAAGTTCCCCCCGGTCTTACGGGACTTGGCTGTGGTCTTGCCGCAAGAAGTGTCTGTCAAAGAAATCTACAATGTGTTTAGAGAAGCCGGGGGCGCGGCTTTGGAAGATTTTCACCTCTTCGATGTTTATCAAGGGGAGAAGATTCCCGCCGGTCGACGCAGTCTCGCCTTTTCCTTGACTTTCCGTCTGGAGGATCGCACCTTACAAGACGACGAGGTTAATACGATTATCGACCGGATTATCCACGAGTTAAGCAGCAGGTTTGGAGCGACCATCCGCCAGTAACTGAAGAAGTTTGTTCTATTTATCCCCCCTTTTTCATAGAAATTAGCAGTTCAGTATGGAGAAGGGGGGATAACTATTAAGCACTGTTCGAAGAGGAATCAGAATGTGATCCCAAGTTTGCGTGGGGAAGCGGCTGTTAAGGCAAGAAATGTTAGTGCGCGCCTCTTTGGAGAAGTCTTTCTCCTCCTCTTAGGCCTATTTTGCCTCTGCCTTTCCTGGTGGAAAGACCCTCTTCCTCTTGGTGACTTCTTGCTAAAGAATTCAGGAGAGTGTATTTTTAAGGTTCTCTTCATTACGTTGATTTTTTGGGGCAAATTTCAGTTGTTTGCCGGATTTCGAAGTAAGACCTATTTGGTCATGGGCTTCTTTGGCGTGGGTTTGATGCGGATCTCATTTTACTTATATACTTGTTTTCCAGTGGCGGATTGGTCTATTTTTGCTTTGGACATTGCGGAATTTGCTATAGTATCCTTTTTTTGTGCTACAGTGATCGAGTTTACCTTTGCCGTCTTGGATCAGATTTTGCGGGTCGAAAAACCGTTTAATTGTCAACTTTCCTTTTTTTCCCAGCGTTTACTGGCCAGGGAAAGGGCGCTGCTGCTGATGGGCAGAGTGATGGTGTATTATACGGCCTTACTCCTCTGCGGACTCCACCTGCTGAATACCGCCTATTTATTCAATTGGTTTTTTTTCAGCCACAGCGGGGCGTTTTTGTTGTTGACGGCTGTCTTGACAACCACTGCTCGCTTTGAGCAACGGTTGCAGAAAGCCTGTGCGTCCCAACTTTTCTTGGTTGATGAAAAAATAGAAGCACTTCTGCATAGTATGGAAACTAATCAAGGCGCCTGGGGTGGGGTAGAGGTGGGAGTCTTAATTGAGCTACGAAAGGAACTGGTCTCCACCGGGAAGATTCCATGGGGCTGGCGCCAGGTGGTGCTGATGATTGGGTGTGTCGGCAGCCTTCTGGCTCAACCCTACCTTTACCAGGCAATGATCAGATAGTGAAGGAAAACTTCTGAGCCCGACAAACGCCGGGTGATTTTTTTATTGTTGAAAAAAGTCCCGGCCGGTTGCGTTCAGTTACGTATGTGGGTTGGAATACTGCAACAGGGAAATATCTTTTTCCGGAGGCAGGAAAATATCTGTTTTGTGATAATATTAATATTATAAATGAAATTATGCTATTAAAACTGCCTAAATCATTTGGAAAAGGGGGCCCCCGGAATGATTTGGATGTTGCTCAAGTCTTATCTAATGGGATCGATTCCATTTGCCTATATATTCACCAAGTTTTACCGGGGAAAAGATATCCGCCGGATCGGCACAGGGAATGTCGGGACCACTAATGTAATTAGCCAGATAGGTTTTGTGCCCGGAATCCTGACCGCAGTTACTGATGGGCTTAAAGGAGTCTTTGCCGTGATGATGGGTAGCGCTTTTGGCGCCAGGGGAGAGTTTATGGCCCTGCTTCTGGCGATCATTGGTCATAACTGGCCAATCTGGCTGCGGTTTCATGGCGGGGGCGGATTGGCTACTTTAATCGGGGGAATGCTCTGCGTCTCCAGCTGGCTGGTGATCCTGATCGGCTTAGTTATTTGGGGAATTCTCTACTTGATTATCAAAGAACACAACCGCAGCGCCATTGCGACCTGTTCTGTTCTGCCTTTCCTTTTAGGTTTCTTCCATTCTTCCTGGTCGCATTTTTGCTTTGGGGTAGGGGCGGCGGTAGTGGTAAGCCTAAAGCGTTTCCTCTGCCTCAGACAAGAGGAAAAGTCTCCAGCTGCTTAATGAGTTTTAGTAGAGTGTGGATGTTAGTAAAACTATTTCGGAGTTATACGGGTGACCATCTATTGTATATTGCAGAACCCGTAATAATGGTTTCGACCTGTAAAAAGACCATATCTAATAGTATACCTGAGCGCAGTGGAGATACTCGTACAGACTCCTGATGGTCAAAGGAGGGCGAAAAGATGGCACAGCGAATCTGCTTCTTACTGGTTTTATTCATCTTCTTCCTGGCCTTGGTAGGTTGTGATGATTTAAGCAAACACGATCTATCCAGCCAGATTTTATTGGAGCTAAGAACTGACGGCTCCACCTACCGCACGATTTATAAGTTTACAGACAGAGGGAAGGATCTTTCGGAATTAAAACCGGAACCGAAATCCTCTTCGGTCACGGCATCCGATCTACTAACGGAAATGTTTACTGCCAGCAAAACATATGTCTTTGCTCTGTCGGATCTATATGTTCTATTAGAATTCGCGGAAGCTGCAAGGGTAGGTGAAGCCAATTATACCTTCAAAGTCAATTTTATCGAGAATCCGCCGTATAGATTCAACTACTTACAGGTACTCGACGACCGGAGGGAAGAAGTTCCCCTGACCATACTTGAAGATGACACTAAGACCGGGGTGGAGAGGGTCAATTTGCATAAAGACGGTTATGGCACTCGTCACCATGGTTATGGTTTAGCTTCTTTTACCGAGCCCATCAGTAATAGAGAGTATTTGATTGACGTTAAATATGACATAGAGTGTGTTCCCATGAAAAATGAAGAGGATGACATTGATGGCTACGAGATTCCGGCTTCCATCAGAATATCGATCGAGGCCAAACTCGGCAATCCCCATTATCTAGCAGGAACACTTCCGCTAAAGGGAAAAAAGGCCATTGAGGCGCAGGTGGTGGATTGGGATTTGGACGGAGTATTTACCAATACTGATCGAGTGCGGATCGGTGGGCGGATCTTTCCCCTAAATGAACACATTAAAATCGGCCGGGGAAAGAAGGAAAAGGGGTACATAATCACTTTGGCTCCCGGAGAGGCCGGAGAGGAGTATGTCTTAACAATTGAGAGAAGGGATGACTGAGGTGTATTTGCAACATTTTTACTAAAGGGTGTAACCGGTGCGGCAGAAAAGCAAATGACAACTCAGTGGTTTTTGGAGTAAGCTTCTTGACCGGACCTGAATTCAGGATCTTGCATATATATTGTGGAGGCTAAAAGCCCTCATGGTGGTGAGGGCTTTTTATATTCAACATGCGCAATCTACTCGGAGAAAGTCCATCCCGATTGATTTCTTTTTCTAATAGAGCGTGGTAATTTCTACTCCGGAATAGTAATGGGTCAAGATTTCTTCGCCTTTATAGCCGGCGGCGGCCATCCCGGAGGCGCCGGTTTGGCACATACCCACTCCGTGACCCCAACCGGCCCCGGTAAAGAGGAAGAATTCAGGTAAACCGGATTTTCCGTATTTTGGCTCCACCACAAAGAGGGTGCTGCGCAGACCACCGAGTTTATTCCGGATATTCAAGTCACCGGTAAGTTCATAATCACCATTTTCTCCTTTGATGATCACCTTTTCTATGCGGCCGCTAATGCCCCGGCCTGCTGTGGTGATGGCAGTGATTCTGCCCACTTTATCCCCTAGACCGAGCCGGTTCTCAATGTCTGCGGCAGGCACTAAAACCTGCCACCTATATGAGCTGGTGGAGTTGGCGCTGTAGGTCCGCGGCCTGGTTTTTACCCATTGGTAAAGCTGGTATGGAGAGAACCGGCCGTCTTTTTGCGGTAGTAGTTTATCCGGAACAGCCTGTAGATAAGGGTTGTCCGATCCCCAGACACTCTTTTGGCTTTCCGTATAACCTCCGGAGTTTGCCGAGAAGAAAGCAGAGATTACCTTGCCGTTATAAGTCATAACTTGGCCTCTCGTGGTATCCACCGCCCAATTGGTCTTCTGCGTTTCATTTTTTGCTCCTTTATAAGCGGCGGAGAGCACCGAGCCCATGACATCAAAACCACGTTGGGCAAAGCTGCCCATATTGGCGAGGACATAAGATCTGGCAGCAATGGCTTGGGCACGTAATGCTTCCTGCGGCCAACTAGCCGGCATTTCTGCAGGAAGGACCGAATACAAGTACTCCTCCAGACTCAGGCGGTTAATGACGGTGATCCCTTTTTGGCCGGGCCGGAATTGTATTTCTCCTCGGTAAAACCGGTCCGCTTCTCCCGCCCAATACTGTCCTTTCCCAAATTCCAGGTTAAACACGGCGGTAGTGGGAACGGTCTTGGTTGAGGCCTGCGGATTACTGGTAACCGTATCTTCATACGACAAGGTTACTGTGGACCCGGTTGTTAATAAGACCCTGCCATCCCCTGTAGTGATTCTGGCCTTTCCGTCTTGGGCATGGACGGATAAGATCGTCTCCGCCGGTCCGGTTACTTTGGCAGAGCCCCCTTCTTCAACCAGGATAAAAGAGCCGCCGGTTTTGATCTGTAAATCTTGGATATTCTCTGCCAATCCCACCCGGATGACAGGAACCGTCTTTCCTTGACTGTGGAAGGGAGTGACCCGGATGGGGGAGGTGACGATGACTTTTTCTGCTTTTGCTCTCTGCTCATCTACAGTGAGCTCCGGATGATTGGCCACCAAGCGCGTCAACTCAGCGTCGGCCGTTTGATCCCATGGCGCCAGCAGGCAGAGTTTTTTCAAACAATCATAGGCAGCTCTGATTTTTCCTTGGCCTACATAAGCCTGGGCCAACGGGTATAAAGCCACATTAAAATACGCGTCTTTCCGGAGGGCTTCTCTTAAGTGGGCTTCGGCTGCAGCATACTCTCTTTGCTCCAGATAAGCCCGGCCTAAGGCATAATAGGTCAGGGCGCTTTTGGCCTCAGCCGCCGGTGAACTCCGGAGGGCATTAACTGCTTTTAGCTTCTCTTGATGCTCGAAATCCAAGTATCCCATATTCCGCCAATAATGAAAACCCTCTGCCGGGTCTCCATAAGCTTTCAGCTTCCGGAGGAGATCCGCCTGTCCGAGAAGATAGGCTGTTTTCGCCCTTTCGCTTTGGTACTCCTGGTCTCGTGGATACTTTCTGGATAATAAATCCAGGTGGGTATAAGCTTCTTGCAGCCGACCTGCTTCCCTCAGGAGAACGACCAGATCCAGGCGAGCTTGGTTGTCTTCCGGGTAATCCAGGACATACTGCCGGAGGATATTTATACTCTCTGCCGGCTTTCCTTGATAATAGAGGCTGACAGCTTTTTCATACAAAAAAGAAGAAGCGGAGTCCGGCGCAGGTTTTGCCCACACTGTCCCGGTGCACATCCGGCCACTGCCTGTTGGTTCTGTAAATTCCTTGTTTTTCAGTGATAATCCGGGTGCGGGAAGAATGGTGAGTAAGAGTACAGTGAGGATGAGGAGGAGTTTTGCCATTCGTTCGTTTATAGGCTGTTTTAAACCGCATCCCTTCCCATTTTGTGCTAGCATATAATATAAACTCCTTTACATGACCTGGGTTCTTTTTATTCCTCTCTATTATATCAAAATCTGTAAAAAATGGGAGAAGGTAATACCTGCAATCTATGAACATAAAAGATTGTCAGATCTGAAAAAATGAGATACTATATAGTTTGTGACCGCTAAATTAAGGTATTATAAACCCGCGCATGAGTTTGCGGAAAAATGGCATATTATATATTAACTTAAACATCGAAAAAAATAAGGATATTTCTTAATTCGCGCGGGATTCGCGCGTGTATGCGCGTATAAATGATCCGTGTCAGGCGAAGCTTTGCCGTGATTGTTTCACCACAAATATTCACCACAAATAAGAAGGTGAGTTACTTGTCAGCAACCGATCCGATTGGTGTTTTCGATTCCGGAGTCGGTGGATTATCTATTCTCAAAGAAGTCCGCCTTCTGTTACCGGAGGAAGATTTAATATACTTTGCCGATTCCAGATACTGTCCTTATGGAGCGAAGACTCCGGCTTTTATTAAAGAGAGGTCTTATAAACTGACGGAATTTCTCTTGGCTAAAGGGGCCAAGTTGATTATTGTCGCTTGTAACACCGCCTCTGTTACGGCCTTAGAGGATTTGCGGGCCAGATACCCGGACGTGCATTTTGTCGGGGTAGAACCGGCGATTAAACAAGGAGTGCTGCATTCCAGAAACCATAAAGTGGGAGTATTGGCTACCGGAGTTACTCTCTCCGGAGAAAGGTTTTACTCTTTAGTAAAACGCTATGCCGGGGAAACCTTAATCTTTACCCAGCCTTGTCATGGTCTGGTCGAACGGATTGAAGCCGGAGAAGTTGAAGCGGGCGGCGAAACCGAGCGCATCGTTGAAGAATGTACAGCGCCGTTGATCGAGAGTGGCGTGGATGTAATCATCCTAGGCTGCACTCATTATCCTTTCATCCGTTCTCTAGTGGAAAAGAAGGTCGGCCCTGAGGTAAAGATTATTGATACCGGGGCGCCTGTCGCCAGACAAGCCCTGCGGGTTTTGCGGGAACACAACCTCTTGACGCCGCGGACCGAGGACGGTAGGGAATTCTTTTTCACCTCCGGCCATCCGCAAGCAGTGGCTCCGGTGATCCGCCGGTTGTGGGGGGGAGTGGGAGAAGGAGTAAGTGGACAATTGCTATAGACCTATAGCTGCTATAGAGATTATAGCTCGCTGCTATAAGGATATAGCTGCTACAGGATTATTTAAGATCATAGTTTCCAGACTACCTATATACCTAATAGTCTATAGGACGGTTGTTGTCGTAAGTTGATCGGAATAGACTGTTTTTATTGCTTTGGTATTCTGGTTTATTGTCCGGATGAAGCAGGAGAATCTTAGCAAAACAGGGAGAGTGGTTGCATCATGTTATCCGATATTGAAATCGCGCAACAGGCCAAGTTGGCGCCGATTACCACAGTAGCCGCCAACCTTGGTTTAAGAGAAGAAGAGTATGAGCCATATGGTAGATATAAGGCTAAGGTAAGTCTGCAGGCGCTGACAGCGCGTCAAGAGGAAGCGGATGGGAAACTAATCTATGTCACAGCCATTACTCCTACTCCGGCCGGTGAAGGAAAGACTTGCACTGCCGTAGGTTTGACCCAGGCCTTGGGGCAACTGGGGAAAAAGGTGGTTCTCACCTTAAGAGAACCGTCCTTAGGTCCTACTTTTGGGGTAAAAGGAGGAGCGGCCGGAGGCGGTTATGCCCAGGTCTTGCCTATGGACGAGATTAATCTGCATTTTACCGGCGATATTCACGCTGTTACCGCTGCTCATAACCTGCTCTCCGCTCTGATTGAGAACCACATTTACCAGGGAAACCGCTTGGGGATCGATCCCAAGCAGCTGCTTTGGAAGAGGGTCATGGATATCTCGGACCGTCAATTAAGAAGGATCGTGGTGGGCCTGGGGGGGAAAGGCGACGGGATCGTACGGGAAAGCGGTTTTGAGATCTCTGTAGCCTCTGAAATCATGGCCATTCTTTGTTTGGCTGAGAGTATTGAGGACTTAAAGGAGAGACTGGGGGCAATTTTGGTGGGTTACACCGTTCAGGGTAATCCAGTCTATGCCAGGGATTTACATGCCGTGGGCGCCATGGCCATTCTTTTGAAAGAAGCGCTCAAACCAAATCTTGTTCAGACTCTGGAGGGGCAACCCGCTTTTATTCATGGCGGACCCTTTGCCAATATCGCTCATGGCAACAACAGCATTCTCGCCACCAAACTAGCGCTGAAACTCGGTGATTATGTGGTGACAGAAGGGGGATTCGCCGCTGATTTAGGCGCCGAGAAGTTTTTTGATATTGTCTCCCCGCAAAGTGGCGTCAAACCAGCCGTGGCAGTGCTGGTGGCTTCGGTCCGCGCTTTGAAGAGTCATGGAGGCGTACCTAAAGAGAAATTGGACCAAGACAATCCATCCGCAGTCAGCGCCGGTCTGGCCAACCTAGAGAAACATCTTGATAATCTGACCGGTGTCTTCGGGCTTCCGGTGGTAGTGGCGGTAAATAAATTTCCGACTGACAGTGACCGAGAACTGGAGGTAGTTATGGAGTTCTGCCGGGCCAAGGGCGTACCTGCGGAAGTCTCCACAGTGGTGGCGGAAGGCGGGGCCGGTGGGGTGAAACTGGCTAAAGCGGTGCTGAAGACGATTGACGAAGCGGAAAACCGGTTTGCTCCGGTGTATTCCGCGGAGATGCCGATTCGGGAAAAGATCCATATTATAGCGACTAAGATTTATGGGGCGGACGGGGTAGTCTACTCCAAAGAGGCAGAGAAAGCTTTAGTAAAAATTAAAGAACTGGGACTGGAGAAATTTCCGGTTTGTGTGGCCAAAACCCAGATGTCCTTGTCGGATGATCCGACCCGTAAGGGAGCCCCGCAAGGGTGGACCCTTACTGTCCGTGATCTGAGGATCGCGGCAGGCGCCGGTTTTATTGTAGCCTTGGCCGGGAATATCCTTACTATGCCCGGGTTGCCGCCGGTTCCGGCAGCGGAAAAAATGGATCTGAAGGCGGACGGGACTATCATCGGTCTCTTTTAATAACATTATGAAACAGTGGATGCCGCGCACAAGCGCGGGAAAGGGGTGTTCTTGTGGGAGCGCAAATTATAGACGGAAAAGCTTTGGCTGCTAAAATAAGGGACGAAGTCAAGCGGGAAGTGCAGGAGCTAAATATTGGTGGAATTTACCCGGGACTAGCCGTTATTCTGGTGGGGGAGGACCCCGCCTCCCAAATCTACGTGCGGAACAAACACCGTTCTTGTCAGGAATTGGGGATAAAAT
>DATCJV010000055.1:0-9812 GCA_036562625.1 Bacillota bacterium
ATCTTAACCATCCTTCTTCTGATGATTAGTCTTTTCACCATCGGACAAAGAGGCTTATTTAGTGATCGCAAAAAAGCACGGATTTCTATAGAGGAGAGCACAAAGACAACCGCAGGGTCGACCGGTAATTTATCCCAGGAAGCAAATGGTTCCTGGTCGGCTTATGGAAGTTTACGCAAAGAAGTAAATGCTTTTTTTCAGCAGATTGCCAACTGGGGTCCGAAAAATTCGGCCGCCGCTTCCAGGGATTCAGCAGGGGGAAAGCGGCGGAATAACCGAGAGGATACTTTATCAGACCTCCTCTCCTACCGGCTTGAAATAAGGGAACGCGCTCAACTTAATGAGGAAACCTTAAAACGCTTTGCCGCTGATCTTGAGCGGGAATTTCAATCCAGATTGCAAAAGAAACAAGAGCAGATCAGCAAGGAAATTGAGAAAGCCACTGAAGATAAGAGATTGAGTATGGAAAGGAAGATTACTGAATACAATAAGCAGATCGAAGCTGAATATTTTCTGCAGTTGACAAATATCCAATTTAAACTGCAATTGCCGGGGTTGCCTGAAGAGGATCAGGTGAAACTAAAAGCAGAAATGGCAAAGCTCAAAGAAGAAAAGCAGGCAAAAACGATGACCAGGACGGCTGAATTAGAAGAGGAGCTCGCCGCATTTATCCAAAGGCGGATTGCCGCCGGCGAAGCGGAACTGGCCAACTTTAAGCAAGAATTATTAATGGAAATAAGAATTCGCTATCAAGAAGAAAAATCCAGATTGGAAGAGGATTTTGCCGCCTGGCAACGAAGAAAAGAAGAAGAACTGAAACGGGAGGGCGCAGATATACCCAGTTCATAATGGTTTATACGCAGAGTGGCATCCTTCCCAAAACTGTGTAAAATTTGTCGATGGTTTTCTATAAAGGAGGAAGTGGTTTTATGGCTACCTTGGGCACACTGGCAGAACTAGTGCAAGGACAAGTTGTGGGTGATAAAAATTTGGAGATTACCGGGGTTGCCGGTTTAGAGGATGCGCAACCGGGAATGATTTCGTTGGTGGCTACCGTTAAAGTGGCTGATCTGGCCAAAGAAAGTAAGGCTTCGGCTTTTATTATCCCAAGTAACCTTCCTGAACTCGGTTTGACCTGTATCAAGGTGGACAACCCCAGATTGGCCTTTGCGAAAATTCTTTGGTATTTTCATCCGAAACCGGAAGCAGTGGAAGGGATTCATCCTTCAGCAGTGATTGAAGAAGGGTTCAAACACGGTCCGGGTTGTAGTATCGGTCCCCTGGTTTATATAGGAAAAAATGTCACTTTCGGAGAAAGAGTGCGAATTCACCCGGGAGTGGTCATTGAAGATGATACCGTCATCGGTAATGATACGGAAATCTATTCCAATGTGGTGATTCGAAACCGGACCGAGATTGGGGAAAGAGTGATCGTTCATGCGGGGACAGTGATCGGCGCCGATGGTTTTGGCTTTGTGACGGTAAAGGGAAAGCATTTCAAGGTTCCGCAAGTCGGTAGAGTCCGGATCGAAGATGATGTGGAGATTGGCGCCAATGTCACCATTGACCGGGCCACTACCGGTGAAACTTTGATCAAAAGAGGGACTAAAATTGATAACTTGGTACAAATCGGCCATAATGTACAGGTCGGTGAGGACAATATCATCGTCTCCATGTCCGGTGTAGCCGGCAGCACCAGACTGGGCGACCGGGTTACTTTGGCCGGACAGTCGGGGATCGTCGGCCATATTAGTATCGGTTCAGACTCGGTGGTTGCCGCCAGGGGAATGGTCATCGGAAATCTGCCCCCCAACTCTTTCGTCTCCGGTCAACCGGCCCGTCCTCATGCTGAAGACATGAGAATACAGGCCGCTGCCGGTAAGTTACCGGATTTACTTAAGATCGTCAGGAATCTGGAGAAGCGACTGGCCAAATTGGAAGAAGAAGGTCAAGAAAAAGGGAATAACTAAAGCGCTCGGCTTCAAGAAAAATGAAGATGAATAAAGTTCATAACCGGAAAGATATTTTCCGGTTTTTTTTACTCTTCCATCGGGGTCTTCCTCTTCTACCGGTGGGATGAGACGCTGGTGGCGGAGACAAAGAAGGGAAGACTGCGCGGTCCGGAGTGTATAATATTCTCTTCCTTTTTAGGAGGAGAAGTTTAGTAGTTATGTAGAATAACCTTTTAGATGTCGCGGAATTAAGAGGGGAGTTCTCATGAAAAAAATCCACCGCTACTTACTGAAAGAATTCCTTGTCCAGTTCATCTTCTGTACAGTGGGATTTTTAGTGATCTACATAGGAGAATTGATTTTTGAATTAAACAACTTCTTAGTGGGCCGGAGGGTCCCGCTCTCCGTTGTGATGCTCTTAATTTACTACCGGATCCCCTACCTGTTGATGGATATAATTCCCGCGGCAGTATTGTTCGGGATCTTCTTCGGCATGGGCCGGCTCTCCAAAGACCGGGAACTTGATGTGATGCGCACTTGCGGTATTAGCTTTCCCAGACTGGTCTCTCCGATCTTGATCTTTACTTTGCTCTTGTCCACAGGGGTTTTTTTCTTCAATGACCGGGTGGTCCCTGCGGCTAATCACCGATATCACCAGGAAATGAGGAGGTTGAGCCTTCAAGAGATAGCGCCCCAAGTGGAGGAGAATGTCTATTTCAAAGGACCGGATGACAGGTATTTTTATGTGCGACGAATTAACGGACTGGAGAAACGGCTGGAAGGGGTGATGATTTATGAAGCAACCACCACCGCAGAGTTTCCCCGTCTGATAACTGCCAGGTATGGCTGGATCGACCAGACTAGTTGGCAGTTGAAGGAAGGCGTCATTCACGAACTGGATGATCGAGGATTTGTAAAAGTGGAAGCGGGATTTGCCGAGATGAATGTAAACGTGGGGGAAGATTTAAGCGCCTATTTAGGTGATACCCGGAGCACTGAAGAGATGACCCGGGCGGAATTGAAGAAGCATATGGAACTCTTTGGTGGGAGTGGGTTTGATGTTTCAGTTTTTGAAGTGGATTACCATCTAAAACTGGCGGTTCCTTATGCTTCATTGGTACTAGCTATTCTCGGTCTGCCTTTTTCGTGTTTGATGCCAAGAAGCGGCCGGGTACTGGGCATGGGGATCAGTTTGGCTTTCATCTTTACTTACTATTTTTCACAAGTGATCTTCCGGACTTTCGGAGTGAATAGTATAATTGACCCGTTTTGGGCGGCCTGGATTCCTAATTTAATCTATTTGACGCTCGGGGTTGTTCTATTGAATAGAGTCATCAGATAGTCTTTCTTCCCCTGCGGTCAGGTAATGAAGCAGTTTTCACCGCTGCCCGGCCCAGTAATCAGTCGGTCCATGGTCCCCGCTCAACCGTGGTAAACTACGGCGCGCGAAGGAGGCCCCGTAGATAATGAAGTTCATACTCAAGCTAACCGCAGCGTTTCTCGGGGTGCTACTGATGCAGTGCTCTTGGCCCCTGAACGTAGTGGAAGCGGCTGGAGGAACCCAGGATGGACAAAAAGCGGTACTCACTGCCGAGGAGATCACCTATGATTATGATGGAGAGGTGATCGTCGCCCGGGGAAATGCGGAATTGAAATATCAGGATACGGTGATCCGCTGTTCTGAACTGAAAATTTTGGTCAAGAAAGATCAGATCGAAACTTCTGGTTTGACCGAGTTGGAGCAGGACGCAGAGGTCATCTTCGGAGAGAACCTTTCCTATAATCTTCGCCAAGAACAAGGAAGCTTCTTGGACTGCCATGCGGAGTGGGTCTCGGAGACCGGTGAACCCATGCTCATGTCCGGAGAGCAGATGGAGATCGAGGGGGAGACGCTGAAATTTCAGAGCGCTTACTTTACCTCTTGTGATTTGGAAAATCCCCACTACCATCTCACTGCCAAGCAGGTAGAGTATTACCCGGGTGATCGGATTGTCTTTTACCGGATTACATATTACGAAGGTAAATATCCCGTCTTTTACTGGCCGAAACTGACGTACTCTTTGAAAGAGCGGGCAAATAATTTCAATGAAACAGTTCTTGGCTATAATGAAACAGACGGTTGGTTCCTCAAAGTGGTATATAGATACTATTTAAACTCCGGAGGTGACGGCCGGTTACTTCTGGACCTATACCAGCGGAGAGGAGTCGGTGAAGGAATTCTCCATAATTTCCAATTAGAGGAAGACAAAGAGCTCTCGGTGAGTCTCTATCATTTTGCCGATCAACTGTACTTCAGCGATGATTATCAATTGGGATTCGACTGGAAACACCGGATCAATTCTATATATGATTATTCATTAGCCTATGAGTACTGGTTGAGGACTTCGCCCTACGACTGGTGGGATGAGGAGTATAGTCTATATGGTCAGCTTCATGGGAGGGATAGAATCTGGCCGTTCACATTAACTTTGGATACGGGAGTAGACAGTAATTATTATGATCCGATTTTTTATGCCGAACCTAAGCTGAATTTGGAATGGAGGCCTACCAGCCAAACGAGGTTAGCCTACTCCGGGCTTTATGATTATCAGAGTCCCGTTTATGCAGATAGTTATCAACGCATCACCGAAAAGTACCGGTATGCGCTTAACTTCTATCATAATTGGGCGGTTTACGGCGGTGACCCTTTCAAGTTCCGGGTTGAAATCACCGAGTCCAGGGATCTTTCATCCGAACCCAACCCTTATTGGCGGGACTGGAATCGCTATCCTTATCTTTCTATGGAGACTCCCCGGTTTAATATGGATTTTCTCGGCGATTACCAGGTGAACCTGGATTATCTGCGTTTACGGGAAGTTCCCACCATGGTAGAAGGGGAACGGAGCGAATTTGTATTGAATCGTCAGCCCCAACCACTGCTGGAGGTGGGTAACTTCAGTTTAAACCTGATCGGGTCGTTACGTAAGCAAAACTACTGGGTTGATCAGGGGGAGTACATGCGCAGAGCTTTAACTTTCGGTTTGGAGGGGGTACAGAAGATTACGCCCAGACTGACGTGGCGTAATCAATTGACCTGGACCGAGGCGGACGGCGCCGCACCCACCAGGTTTTATCAGTTGGTGAATAATAGTTCATACTACACGCCATATGGAAACTTCCGGAGCGGCCTTTCTTATCGGAGCGCGTATCTCCAAGCCAACCTGGCAGGGGGCTATAATTTGAGCGGTCAGAAAAATCCTTGGCATCTGATGACCACCTCCGTAGTGTGGAATGTCAACGAGAACAACCGGGTTGATTTTAATACCTCATACAACCCTAACGACAGAGAATTCGGCCTTGTCACTCTGGTTGCCCGTTATAATCCTGATGAATATAATCACCTCCGGATGGATCTGATCTATGATCCCCGGGAGAAGGTCTGGTCGACCCTGGATTTAGAGGCTAAGCTGAGAGTGAGACTTTTGGCTGCTCTCTCCGCTGATGTAGACGTTTTATACTCTTTCTTCGGCGACGGATTTGAAAGATCCCGTTTCGGCTTGGTCTACGATTGGCATTGCCGGGAGCTCTATGTGGGATACGATACTATCCGTGAAGAGTATTCCCTGCAATTCCAGTATAAAGTATTTCCCAATGCCGGATTCGGCTTTGGCAATAGTGATCAGGGATTTAGTTATGGCGGAAATTAACGACGCCTGTCGGCGTGTGGAGGTTGTCCGGAGACTCATGTCTATCATAGTTAAGGTTTTTCAGTCCAAACTTTTTTGGGGAATAGTCCTGGTCGGCTTGGCGGTCCTGACCTGGCGTCCGCGGAAAGAGCTCCCACCGCAGATTCCCGTGGGGAAGCAGGGGATGACCCTCCTGGGATCGAATCTGATCGGTTGGAAGAAGCAAGAGCCTAAGTGGGAGGTTAAAGCCGAGACCATTTGGCGTTCGAAGGACGAAAAAACCATCATCTTTCAGAACCTCTCCGAAGCCGTCATCTACAAAACAACAACAGACAACGGCAGAAGTGAGCATCTTTCTTTCAGCGCCCCGTGGGCTGAGCTGAATATGCGCACTAATATCTTGCGGTTGGGCGGTGGGATCAAGGGCCGTATTAACCAGGGTGGGTTTGAAACAGAGGAAGCCCAGGTGAATACGGAGACCAACGAGATTGAGGCTCCTGGAAAGATTATATTTTTTCATGATGATCTACGGATCGAGGCTCAGCAAATGACGGGAAACTTGGATACGGAGGCTCTCGTCTTTACCGGGGAGGTCCTGCTGGAGGAGGGGGATTATACAGCCCGCGGTAAATCCCTGAAGTATTATGGCAAAGAGGAACGTTACGTTTTGGAAGAAGAGATCGAGGTGGAGTTGGAGCTATGAACCATAAACAAAGGAGCTTTTTATCGCCGTGCACTCCAACGCGGTCTTACCAATCTTGTTTTTTTTCGTTCATACTTACTCTTGCTGCTCTCTGTTTTATACTGTTTTACCATTCCGGCCCGGCCCGGGCCGGCGGAAAGGTCAAAGTCACAGGGGTCGACCGGATCTGGGGAGAGACCGATGGCGACCAGACTTTTCTCGAGGGTAGGCTCGTGGCCACTCAGGAACGGACCGTTATTTACGCGCCTCGCGCTCGGATGGACAAAGCGAAGAAGCTAGCGGTCTTCAGCGGCGGGGTAAAGCTGGTACAGGAAGAGGTAACCATCACCGGAGATGAATTGGAGATTAGTTTTGAGGAAGACCGGGGAGTTTTTACCGGGAATGTCCGGCTGGAGCGGGCAGAAACCAGGGATGCAGAAGGCAAGGTCGACAAGGAGCAGATTGTTTTGTCCTGTCACATTCTGGAGCTTAATACGGAGACGAAGGACTTTACGGCCGTTACCGATGTGCTGATGGAACATAAAGACTTTACGGTAAGCGCCCAAAGGCTAGTCTATCTTGACCGGGAAGAAATGATGACTTTCTCCGGGAACGTCTATCTACAGCGGGATCAGGAGGAAGTCTGGGGAGAGGAGATCACCATCAATCTACAGAAAAAGATCTTTGAGGCCATAAGAGGAGTGGAGATCCATATGGAAGTAGATGAGGATGACCAGGAAGAGACCGGGGAAGAGGAGAATAGCGGTTCTCAATAGATGAGAGCGAGGAAGGTCTGGTGAGTACAGTAGCTTTAGAAAGATTGGGGTTGAAGGCTTGCTGTCGAGTACAGGGTGTAACTTTGAAGAAGAGTAGCTAAGCATTGAATTGAAGTTAGATAAGGAGTGAGTAGGATGAAGAGCAACGCTGAAGAAAGAAAGTGGTTTTTACAAAAAATGGCAGAAGAAGCGGCCGAGGCTTTACGGAAAAACGGTTTCGACGCCGTCTGTCTGGTTGACCGTTCCGAATTGTTACCCAGAATCAGTGAACTGCTCCCGGCAGGTAGTTCAGTTGGATTTGGGGGTTCCAGAACTCTGGTGGAATGCGGGGTGATTGACTGGTTACGCGCAGAAAAGGCAGGCCGGGGCATAGAGCTCATCGACAGGGATGAACCCGGTATCAGCCTTGAAGAAAGAGGACGCCGCATGAAAAGGGCGCTTACTGCTGATTACTTTTTTTCCGGTGTCAACGGGATCGGATTGGACGGCTCCTTGGTCTTGATCGACGGATACGGTAACCGGGTGGCGCCCGTCCTGTATGGGCCCGACCATGTGATTCTGGTGAGTGGCGCGAATAAGATTACCCACGATCAAGACGGGGCCTTGTTACGGGCTAAAGAGTATGCGGCGCCCCTGAATTCTTACAGGCTAAAGAGGAATACGCCCTGCACCCGGACAGGGCATTGCCATAACTGCCGCTCCGAGGAGCGGATCTGCAATTATACAGTGGTTTTAAACCGTGATCCCTATCGTGGCCGGATCAAAGTATTCTTGTTGGGCGAGGAGTTAGGCTTGTAAGGGGGTGGATCGGTGACGGGTTGTTCCGAAGAAAAAACGGGTACAAGCTGGGAAGAGCAAGAGAACAAGTATGGCAGGTACTACCGGATTCAGGAAGAGTGTTCCACCGGAATCGTCCTGGAATATCCTGGACCCGACTTGATCCAACAGCATCTTTCCTTGATTTACGGGATTGGGCCAAAGACCGCCGCGTCTTTACGGGAGAACGGGTTTGAGACCTTGGAACAGTTGTGCGTGCATCCGAAGTGGGGACGGGCGGCTCAGGAAATATGCGACCTGATCAGGAGGAAAAAATTGGATCGCTTGCTCCGGTATGGCGCCAAAGAGGAAGAGTTGGTTGGATTCTTTCCCCGGTCCGATCTGGTCTTTCTTGATTTGGAAACCTTGGGACTCTCCGCCGTGCATCCTATTTTTCTGATTGGTGTCTTTTACTTCGACGGTCCCACCCCCCTGATTCAACAGTTATTAGCCGGAGATTACGAAGGGGAGAAGGCTATACTGCACGCGGCAAGAACCCTTTTCAGCCGGTTTCAGGTGGTAGTCAGCTATAACGGGCGAAGTTTTGACTTGCCATACCTGAAGAGGAGAATGCAGTACCATGGTTTGGAGTGGAGCGGTTTTCCTCATCAACTTGATCTGTTTCGCCAAACCCGCCGTTACTTCAAGGGACAACTCCCAGATTACCGTTTGACTACAGCCGGAAGTCACCTCTTGGCGAAAGTAAGGGAGGATACCATCTCCGGCCGGGAGGCGCCGGAAAAATATCATTCTTTTGTACAGACCGGCGACACCCGTTTGCTCCAGGAGATACTTCTCCATAATAAAGAGGACCTATTGACCATGGCCGGTTTGGTCAAGGTAATCAGTAGACGCGCCCAGGAGAAAGGGAAGGAGTTGGGGTTGGATGTTGGTTAAAGAGATCCAAGCGGAAGGACGAGTCTCCGGATTTTATCTGATTATGGACAGTCAGTTGCGGACCGCCAAAAACGGAACTCTCTATGCTACTTTACGCTTGGCGGATAAAACCGGAGAAATTGCCATGAAAGTCTGGGAACTAAGTACAGAAGTATTTAATGAACTAAAAATAGGAAGAGTAATTAAGGTGGAGGCGACAGCCAAAATTTTCAACGGCGCCTTGCAGTTGGAGGCCAGCGGCAAGGATGATTTTTTCCGGGTCTGTCAAGAAAACCAGTATGATCCGGCGCTCTTCTTGCGCGCCACCGATCTGGAACTGGACGCGCTCTGGTCCGAGCTGGAACAAGCCCGCGCAGAGGTGCGTATCTCTTGTTATCAAGCCCTGCTACAGCACTTCTTTTCCAATGAAGAATTCAGAAAAAAATTTGAAACCTCCCCAGCCGCTCTTCGCCACCACCATGTGTACCTTGGCGGGCTTCTGGAACATACGGTAGGAGTGACTAAGATCTGTCTGACCGTGGCCGCCAACTATCCCGGCGTAAATAAAGACTTATTAGTCACCGGCGCTCTCCTTCATGATGTGGGAAAGCTTCAAAGCTACCAAGTGGGTCCGGGTTTTTCCGGAACTGATCAAGGCAGATTGGTCGGGCATTTAGTCCTGGGTATCCAGATGGTGACGGAGGCTGTTGCCAGTCTGCGCTCGACTTCCGGGGCTGAATTTTTTCCTCCGGAATATGAATGGCCGTTGCTGCATTTATTAGCCAGCCATCATGGGCTCAAAGAATGGGGCTCCCCGGTCGAACCCGCTTCCTTGGAGGCTTGTATCCTGCATCATGCCGACTATCTGGATGCTGAGGTCTCCAAATATCTGGAGGCGCTTCGGAAACATCCGGCGGACGGAGGGAACTGGACCAACTACGATCAGAATTTACAAAAATCCGTTTACCTTCCTTTTATTGATCGGGGGGCGGAGGAAGAAGCGGAGGCGTAGATATAAAATGCCTGCTCGAGGCGGGTGTATCTT
>DATCJV010000050.1:0-9334 GCA_036562625.1 Bacillota bacterium
CGTCAGGATAGTCACCTGCAGCATCCGTAAGAAAAAACCGGTTTTCAAATATCTTTGAAGACCGGTTCAACTTTATTTATGCCCGCTTCGCCATGGTGGCCCGGGCGCTCACGCCGGGAATATTCCCCAGCCTCCCGGTGAGCGTATTAATCTCATCCTCTGTTCCTTCCACAATCAAGGCGATGGTGCCAAGGTTACGGCTGTGGTCCGGGATTCCCATCCGTCCGATAATAATCTCCCCGGCCTCGCTGATGATTTGATTTACTCTACTCTGGATCTCCGCCGGGTTTTCCAAAATCACGGCAATCACGGCCAGGCGTTTTTCTTGACTCATGACAGTGTCCTCCTCTTCGTAATGATCAACGGCTCTCCCGCGAAACGCTCAACCTCAGAACACCCGGAAATGGCGCCGAGCGGAATCCTCCAGGCTCTTCTCCACTACAGCCGTCCTCTTCCTTATTCTGGCTTGCACTAAATTCAATAAGCCGGTCAACTTCATTCTTTCATTTTCATCTATATCAAATTCAATGTCATACCGGTAAAGGCCAAAATCCGCCTCTTGCACTCCGACCAGTCTTCCGTTGACCGTAATCTCCTCGTTATTCAACCGGGTTGTAAATTGCAGAACACACCCTTGATCGTTGGACAACAGCTGATCAGCCAGGAAGCTCAATCCACCCGGTCCCATCTCCGCAATGAGGATCTTAACTTTCCTGCTGCTCTCGTCTCCGCCTTCGATCTCCAAGATTCTCATTTCTCCGGGTAGAGGTTGAGGGAAAGCAACCCGAAAATATTTGCGTCTTTCTTCCCGCAGCATAAATCTGCTCTTTTCAAAGGCTGTCCCGAATTCGGCGCTGAGTAACTCCGGATCCGGTAGCTGGTGCAGACCTTTATGCGCCGCGCGTCTTCTGAATAGATCCATCTTCGGTACCTCCCTCCTGCTAAAGTGGAAAGATCATCTGAGATAATGTATTACCAATCCAATCATAGCAAAAGTTGGAAAACAAGGCAATATCCAAAACACGCTCTTCATGGGATGTTTACAGATTTGTCACATTTACACCAAAACTGTCCGGCCTTCAAAGATATAGATCCCGTTCGCCTTCTTCCAATTTTTCCAAGGCCGTCAGCACAAAGGTCTTGCCTCTTCCCTCCGGTAACTTGGCCAACTGCTCCTGGATGACCTTTTCCCCCGCTTGCCGGGTTTCTTCATCCGCATAATCCAGCAGATATTCTTTGAGGGTACAGAGGGCGTTGGGAATGCAGAAGTTATGCACGAAGCCGGTTTTGGCCAATTCCATAAAGTGTTCTCCGGTCCGCCCGGAACGGTAACAAGCCGTGCAGAAGGAGGGGATACACCCGGTACGGCAGGTCTCGCGCACCACCTCGACGAGGGAACGGGTATCTCCCAACTGGAACTGTTCTTTATCCGGCATCAGATTGGCGGTGGATTCCTGGTAACCGCCGACTCCAATCCTGCTCCCGGCATCGATCTGGGAGATCCCCAGGGGAATTACTTCCCTGCGCACTTCCGGGCTTTCCCGCGCCGTGAGAATCATCCCCGTATAGGGCACGGACAACCGGACGACCGCAATCAGCTTCTTGAAATCCTCGTCACTCACGGCATACGGCGGGTGAAAGGCCTCCGGGGTGTCGAGCGCCGGTTGGATCCGGGGAAAAGAGATGGTATGCGGACCAACCCCGTTGAACTTTTCCTCCAGATGAATGGTATGATAGAGCAAGCCCAGGGCCTCAAATCTCCAGTCGTATAAACCGAAGAGCACACCGATGCCGACATCGTCCACCCCGGCTTCCAGGGCTCGGTCGTGGCAGTATAGCCGCCACCGGTAATGGCCTTTTAAAGTGTTGGCCGGATGCACCCGGTGATAGGTTTCATGGTGGTAGGTTTCTTGAAACACTTGGAAGGTGCCGATTCCTACCTCTTTTAACCTTTTGAGCTCTTCTACACTGAGCGGGGCGCTATTGATATTGGCCCTTCTGATCTCCCCTTTGGGGCTGCGGACACTGTAGACCTGCTTGATACTGTCGCAGAGATAGTCAATATCCGTCTCCTCCGACTCCCCGTACACCAGAATCGTACGCTTCTGACCTTCGCTGATCATGATCTCCACTTCGCGCTTGATCTCTTCCATAGTCAGTGTCTTCCGGTGAATACTGCGATTTGAGGACCGGTAACCGCAGTATGAACAATTGTTACTGCATTTATTGCTCACATACAGAGGGGCAAAGAAGACGATCCGGTCCCCGTACACCTCCCGTTTTAACTTGTTGGCCAGGGCATACATCTCCGCCAAGGTCTCCGGATCCTTGTTCTGCAGTAAAACCGCCATCTCCTCCGGTTCCAACCGGATCTGCCGGGCTGCTTTCGCCAATACCCGCCGGACATCTGCAGGTGAGGGTCGCTCCCACTTATGTAGGATCCTCCAGATTTCGTCATCATCGATGAAATCTCGTTCCATCCGGTCATACTCCGCCAATTCCTTCCGATACCTTTCAAAGCCAGTCATCTCATCAATCCCTGCCTTTCTTTTCGTTACCTCCAGCCCAAGTCGGAAAGAGCAGTACGCTCCAGCCGAGCGCCATTAATCCTTCTTTGGCAGCCTTCCGCCGGGACTGCCGGGGAAATAAAAGAGCCTTTTCTGTGAAGCCGAAGCATTCTCAGAAAAGGCCTGTGACAAACAGATTATCCTATAAGAATGCTCTCCGGCTTCAGAATTCTCTTTAGCTTCAGAGACATTAAATGCAAAGATCATTCATGATGATGAGTGAGGCCGTTTCAGTCCGCCGGTTGCCTCCTGCTGCTGTCCTGTAACGCAGATCCGGAGAAGCGCGCCAAGATGACCTCACGAGCAATCAAGCACGACTGTCACCATCACAAATGTTTTTATTTTTATATATTATATCATAAATTCCCCCTGAGGAAAACAGACTTTTACCCCTCTTTCTATCCAACACTGATCGCCAACCCCGTCCGTCTGTTGAAGCTATTTTAAAGTTGATTCCATGTTTCCACAGATTATCTCCCTAAATCTGCACTTCTATCGGATCGCCCATTGTCATACCTTCCTCGGTGACCAGCGAATCATAGGCCAGGACCTTTACTCCGGCCTCCTTTGCCACCTGCAATGCCTCGGCAAAAGCCGCATCCATCTCCTTGTGGGGCCGGAAACATCTGGGCCCTTTCATCTGAATTAAAAAGAAGATGCAACCCTCATAGCCGGCGCGTACAGCGGCAGCCAGCTCCTGCAGATGTTTGGCGCCCCGCTCGGTGGGAGCGTCCGGAAAGAGGGCGATCCCGTTCTCTTCAAGGGTGACACCTTTTACTTCAATAAACCCTCTGGTCGACAAGGTCTCGTAGGACAAGTCAAAGCGTGAAGCGCCATACTTCACTTCCCGGGCCAGCCCTTCTATGTCCGCAAACTCCGGCAGCAGTTTCTTTCCCAACGCTTCATAAACCACAGTATTTGGGGCTTGAGAATCAATATTCACCAGCATCGTCCCTTTATAGACCGCCACCAAAGAGTATCTGGTCTTGCGGCCGGTTTGCGCGGCTTCTTCCAGAATAACCGTAGCGCCCGGCTGCAGCAGCTCACGACAGCGACCCGTATTCTTCACATGGACGGTTTCCACTCTTCCGTGGTCCAGCCGAACCCGGGCGAGGAAACGGTTGGGACGTTCCATAAAAGTAGCGCGTTTCGTAACTTCGTATTTCATAATTTCCTCATCTTTCGCTTCTGCCATGAGGCGGTTGCGAAAACAAGCCCGCCTCACCTTGTTATTCTAAAGTATAAGCCGTTTTTTATCTGCCGGTCAATGCTTTATACCGAAGTTCAGATAGATGGTATTGAAATTTATGATGAATTCTTTGTAAAAACCGGATTTAAGATTTTAACTTCCAACTTCATGAGATATAATGGAGTCAAGCTAGGAAAGTATATCCGCGCTGTGGTGAGTCCGGCTCACCATGGAGCAGGAGCCGTCTCCCTGAGGCGAAAGGTCGGTACCACCGGTGATCCGGGAAGACCTGACGGTTAAGGGTGAAAGTCGAGCAGTTCGACTATGGGCAACGGATCACGAACCATCAGACGAAAAGACCCATATTATCTGCAACCGCCCTTTCACTGAAACCGGATTCGCCTTTTAGGAGATGAACCCGGTTTTTTCTTTTCAGCAGAACCGCGACCACCCTCAAGGCCCTCGGTTAAGCATGAAAACATCCCGCCGCCGGACCGGGGCGCAACATACTTGATCAGACAAGGAGGAAAGCTGATGCCAGGATTGAATGAAACCCCAAGCTCTTCCAGGCTGCAGATCGCTATCTTCGGGAGGAGAAACTCCGGTAAATCCAGTATCATCAATGCCTTAACCAACCAAACAGTCTCCTTGGTTTCGGAGGTGGCAGGCACTACCACCGACCCGGTGCGCAAAAGTATGGAACTGCTTCCCTTGGGTCCGGTAGTCTTCATCGACACCGCCGGTATTGATGATCAGGGTGTTTTGGGCGAAATGAGGGTGAAGCGCACCTTGGACGTGTTGAACCGGACGGACCTGGCCATCCTGGTCATCGACGGTGTCCGAGGCGCCGGGGAATGGGAAAAGAAGATCCTCAGCGTAATTCGGGAAAAGAAACTGCCGGTGGTGGGGGTGGTTAATAAGGTTGATCTGCCTGACTACCAAAGCGATCTGAGCAAGATCTGGCAGAAAGAATTAGGTCTTTCCCTAATCGAAGTCTCCGCCCTGAGCGGTCGGGGAATTGACGACCTGAAACAAGCGCTAATCCGAACCGCCCCGGCCTCCCAGGAAGAACCGCCCCTCGTCTCCGACCTGGTCAAACCGGGAGAAGTTGTTATACTGGTCGTGCCGATCGACAGCGCCGCCCCCAAAGGACGGCTGATTCTCCCGCAGCAACAAGTCATCCGTGATCTCTTGGACCACGGAGCGCTGGCCCTGGTCACCAGAGAGAAAGAGCTGCCCCAAGCCCTGGCGGGGTTGGGGCGGAGGCCGGCGTTGGTGATTACGGATTCCCAGGCTTTTGCAGAGGTTTCCATGCTTACCCCGGCCGAGATTCCGCTGACCTCATTCTCTATTATAATGGCCCGTTACAAAGGAGACCTTGACGAACTGGTCAGAGGAGCACAGGCTGTAGAAGCCTTGCAACCAGGCGACCGGGTGTTGATCGCCGAGGCCTGTACCCATCACCGTCAAGCGGATGACCTCGCTACCGTCAAGATCCCCCGTTGGCTGGAGCAGAAGATCGGAGGTAAACTTGATCTCCACTGGAGCACGGGGTTTAGTTTCCCATCCGACCTGCAGAGTTACAAATTAATCATCCATTGCGCCGGTTGCATGCTCAACCGCAGAGAAATGCTGCACCGGATCAAGGAGGCCGGCCGCGTCGGACTGCCTATCGTCAATTACGGGGTGCTCATCGCTTATCTCCACGGCATCCTTCCCCGGGCCCTCGCCCCCTTTCTGACCGCAGGCGATCAAGCGGTCAGGACGCGGAGCGACCAGGTTACGCCTTGATTGAGCCTTGGATTAATCCATTATAGATATTCTTCATCAACGTATTACTCATTGATGTATGCCCAATTAATGGTAAAATAGTCTTGAACTTAATGTGAGACAAGCACAGTATATTATATTGAGAGGACGAGGAGGATGAAGGATGCTGATTAAAAAAGACGCGCTAGTCTTATTTCAGGGGGACAGTATCACCGATTGGGGCCGAAATTATGAAGACCCGGCCGACCTGGGACAAGGCTATGCCCTGATGACTGCGGCTTGGTTTAGTGCGCTCTACCCGGAGCTGAATGTGAAATTCATAAACAGGGGAATCAGCGGAAACCGTACGTCTGATCTGGTCGCCCGTTGGCAACAGGATTGCCTGGATCTAAAACCCGATCTCTTATCCATCCTAATCGGTATTAATGACACCTGGAGAAGGTTCGACCAGAATGACCCGACGACTCCGGAGGCATTTGAAGAGAATTACCGATTTTTACTTACCACGGTCCGCCAGAAACTGGACTGTCCGCTCATTATCGGAGAACCTTTTTTACTTCCGGTCACCGCAGAACAGCAGAAAGAGTGGCGGGCAGACCTCAACCCCAAGATTGACATTGTCAGATCCCTAGCCCAAGAGTTTAACGCTATCTATCTGCCTTTGGACGGAATTTTTGCCGCAGCCTCCACCAAACAACCCGCCCAATACTGGGCGGCGGATGGCGTCCACCCCACCCCGGCCGGGCAAGCCTTGATCAGCAGGCATTGGCTGCAGGCGGTTGGGGCATTATAGCCCTCCCCAGGATCATTAATGCCTTAAGCAAAGAGCTTAAGGCATTTTTCACTTTGGGTTAAGGGCCGGGATACCCATGGATTTTATATTTTATAGAGTGGTTTCTGTTTTATAAGGATCCTTGTCCCGTAGGAAGAAGATGGCCAAGGTCCCGGGTCCGGAATGAGAGCCGATGGCACAGCCGATCATGGAAATAATGAACTTTTGGCAACCTGTTTCTTCCCGGAGGAGCTCCTTAAATTCCTCGGCAGCGGCCAAGTCATCCCCATGGCTGATCCCGATGGTCTGATCGGCCAGGTTCACCCCGCGTTCCTTGATGAGCTCAATCATCCGGGCATAAAGTTTCTTGGTTCCCCTCGTTTTTTCCAAAGGGACCAGTTTACCATCTTCCACATCTAAAATGGGCTTCACATTCAACAGTTCACCCACTACCGCGGCGGTACGGCTCACCCGGCCGCCGCGAAAAAGGTACTCTAAGTTGTCCACAGTAAATATATGTTCCATATTCTTGGCGTAAAACCGCACAGCCTCGACAATCTCTGCTCTGGACTTTCCGGCCCTGGCTAATTGTGCCGCTTTCAGCACTACCAAGCCGAAACCCAGAGAAGCGCATTTTGTATCAACCAAGTCCACCGCAAAATCGGGATACTCCCGCAAAACCTCGTCTTTAGCCAAGGCGCTGGTCCCGAAGGTTCCGGATAAACCTGAGGAAAACCCGACATAAATACATTCCCTGCCTTCGGCGGCATATTTCTTGAAAGTCTCCACAAAGAGAGGCAAAGGGGCCTGGGCTGTTTTATAGACTTTTTTTGCCCTCATATTAGCGTATAATTCTGTGGGGGTAATCGTCTCCCCGTCCCGGTACTCTTCTTCTCCAAGATAAACCAGGAGCGGGATCACATCAATCTCGTAATCCTTTATGATCTCTTTCGGCAAATCACAACCGCTATCCGTAATAATCTTGACACTCACCAGCATCACCCTCCGTCTATACGCAATATTATATCCAACTTTTTCCCGGATGAACAGTAATTATCTGGATAAACCAGTTCCGGCGGTCTGTGGCAGAAGGCGAAAGCCTTCTCCACCAGCGCATGCCTTGTTCACCAAGGATAATATATTTTAGACGGATCTGATTATCATTTTGTTACATTCTTCAATAAAAAAAAGAGGATTACTCCTCAGCAGCGCCAGCCTCCTCTCCTCCCCTCTCCGCCCTCCGGCACTCTTCACATCGATCAAAACCTCCGGAACAAGCGCAACAGATGATCTTTCCGCATTCCACACATAACGATTGTATTTCTCCGAATGAACCGCATTGATCACAAATCTCCACAAAACCCCTCCATTATTTATACTAGATTTAGGTTTTCTTTTTAACCAATTATTATTATTCTCCACACCTGATTTATTATGGAATTTTCTGGCTGGCCAGAGCGGACGGCAGACACTTTCCCCTGCTGCCTACGACTTCAGCAGCGAATGATCAGGAGTTGCCGGCTATCCTCCAACCAGAGCCGGATGAAAAGAAAAAAGCCGTGGTCATCCACGACTTTCAGCTCTCCGGCCTCGGCTTTCCACAGGATTGGCGGTGTAGAGCTTAGATTTTCAATTCACTAATATTAGTGATAATCTTGGAGACGATCCCGTATTTTTTAGCTTCTTCCGCGCTCATCCAGAAGTTTCTTTCCGTATCTTTTTCCACTTTTTCCAGGGGTTGCCCAGTCTCTCTGCTGATCAACTCATTAATCCGCTTGCGCGTTTTGACTATTTCCGCCGCCTCAATCTGAATATCAGCGGCTTGACCACGCACGCCGCCTGAGGGCTGATGTATCAGGTATCTCGTGTTCGGCAGGGAATATCTATTTTCTTTCTTAGCCCCTAAATAAATGGTAATTCCGGCGCTGGCCACCCAGCCGCTACCGATCACGATGATCTCCGGTTTGACGAATCTGAACATATCATAGATGGTATCTCCGGACTCCACATGCCCCCCTTGAGTGTTCAAGAAGACTTTAATCGGATCCGTGGAGAGTTCCTGTAGATAAAGGAGTTGGCGTAAGACCCGCTCCGCCACTTTTTGGTTGATTTCACCGGAGATGATAATCGAACGTGTTCTGGTCAGAATCTCGTAGAACTTACTGTTTTCATTGAACCCCGGCTCGAATTCGGCATTGACTTCCATATAAAATACCTCCCATCTCACAACGGAAAATCTGCGTCTCTTAGGTAAGATCTATGCACGCCTTTATTCTTTATTGATTAGAGATTTTTTCTGTAGATCCTGCTTCTGGAAGGTTAATTTTCCTACGCCCTAACTTATTGAGTGCGATGGCCGGCAAAAACACTGTCCGTCCGTTTCCGGTTGAAGTCTGTTTCCGCAAAGTCAAGACTCTCCCCCAAGCTCTCCCGGAACAAAACCCCACAGTATTCGCAAGCCACATCCATTAGTGGCGGCCCGCTTTTCTCCCCCGGTCTGTGCTGATAGAAGACTTCCTGACACAAGGGACAACAATGCCCCAGTAAATAAGCATGGAAATACTTCTTGGCGATCCAGGTGTTAGCTTTCATCCTGCCGTCCCAAACTCCTTCTTGGATTAATTTGTGCCAAGATTTGAGTCTTCCCATTTTTAAATATTTTATCCTTGATCCCGCCGGCCATAGGCGGATTCTTCGGATCATCTCCACCGCCGCCTAAAGGCTGGGCTTGGCGGATGGATGCTCCTCGTGGCCGGTGGCTTGCGCTCATCTTACCCTATTTTCCCCGGAAAGCTGAGGAAATCAGATCAAGACCGTACCGGATAAAGTCTTCCATCTCCACGTGATGATACTCCTTGATCTTCTCCCCTTTTTCCGAGACAATGTTGAGAAAACCGATTGATAGGTAAACTCCGGCATAGGCGCCTAATTTGGAATCGAGGTCGGCCCGGATGCTTCCGTCCCGCTTCCCTTCTTCAATGGTGCCGGCGAATTTTTCAAACATCATCTTGTTCAACTGCATCAGCTGCTGAAAGT